>NZ_JBFAJO010000001.1:0-394724 GCF_040655255.1 Kitasatospora sp. NPDC050463 | reverse complement strand
GGCTCCCAGTAGACGACTGGGTTGATAGGCCGGATATGGAAGCCCTGTAAGGGGTGGAGTTGACCGGTACTAATAGGCCGAGGGCTTGTCCTCAGTTGCTCGCGTCCACTGTGTTGTTCTGAAACAACGACCCCATGCCCTGGCCAGGGTGTGGTGCGGTGATAAGTTTCATAGTGTTTCGGTGGTCATAGCGTGAGGGAAACGCCCGGTTACATTCCGAACCCGGAAGCTAAGCCTCACAGCGCCGATGGTACTGCAGGGGGGACCCTGTGGGAGAGTAGGACGCCGCCGAACAATCATTCACAGAGAACCCCCCGATCCATCCGGATCGGGGGGTTCTTTGCGTTTCCCCTTGACGTATCGTCAGAGCATGGACGATCAGGACGCTCAGCAGGAACGGGTCTACAAGGGAACTCCGGCGACCGGCGAGGGGACCGTGGTCGCCCACGAGGTGCTGCGGCCGGAGGCGCGCGACGGTGCGCTGCGCGTTCTGGCGGACGCCCAGACGGTGGACGGCCGGGCCGCGGTGTCGGAGCAGGGTCGGCTGCGGCTCCGCTCCTCGGAGACGGCCCGCCCGGGAGTGGTCCACTTCGTCCAGGAGGCCGGCACCGGGTCGGCGGCGGACGTCGTCGGGTACGGGCAGCTGGAGCTCCCCGAGGGCGCGGGTGCCGACCCGTCGGCCGAGCTCGTGGTGGCGCCGGACGCCCGGGGGCGCGGGTTCGGCCGGCCGCTGCTGGACGCGGTACTCGCCGAGGCCCACCGGGCCGGCCGCGATCATGTCGACGTCTGGGTGCACGGTGGCCACCCGGCGGCCCGCCACCTCGCCGCGCAGTACGGTGCCGAGCTGGTCCGCGAGCTGCGGCAGATGCGTCGCACCGGCCCGCAGACCGAGTCCGTCGCGCTGCCGGACGGCATCGAGCTGCGGACCTTCCGTCCCGGCGAGGACGACGCCGAGTGGCTGCGGCTGAACGCACTGGCCTTCGCCCACCACCCGGAGCAGGGCTCCTGGACCGGGCAGGACCTCGCCGACCGGTTGGCCGAGCCGTGGTTCGATCCGGCGGGCTTCTTCCTCGCCACCCGCGAGGGCCGGGCGGTCGGGTTCCACTGGACCAAGGTGCACCCGGCGACGGCCACCGAACCGGCCCTCGGCGAGGTGTACGTGGTCGGAGTGGACCCGGCGGAGCAGGGCAGCGGCCTCGGCCGGGCGCTCACCGCGGCCGGACTGCGTCACCTGACCGGCGGCGGCCCGGGAGAGCGAGGGCTGGAGACCGTTCTGCTCTACGTGGATGCTGACAATCCCGCCGCTGTGCGGGTATATGAACGACTGGGGTTCACCATCCACGAGGTGGACCTGATGTACCGCGTTCAGCACCGCGAGTCCGGAACGGCCTAGCGGTACCTGGGCGGGGCAGGCGCCACGCCCGGCCGCGGCCGGGTCCGGGCCCCGGCCGCGTCGAGACACCGCCCGGCAGGCACGTAGCCACGGTCCGGCACGCGTCGGGACGGCATAGCGGAGAGCCGGGGCCGAAGCAACGGGTGTGTCGCCACACCCCGGCCCCGACCGACTCAGCTTTCCTCCTGGCCATGCGGTGTTTACCGTGGATTCAATTGCTGCCGCGAAGATCACAGGATGAAGTCCGTAGTGTCTCGCTCGTGCAGCGCCGGCCGACACCCGCTGGCCGGTCCTGTGCGGACCGCGCCGGGTGGGTGGGCGTTGGCGTTGGGCGATGACGACGGCCCGCAGAGCCTTTCCCGTCCGGACGCCGTCCTGCTGGAGGAGCTGGAGCCCATGAGCATCCCCCGCCCTGTCTCTGCCCCGCTGTCCCCTCCGGCCAGGATGTCCAGCGCGCTGGGGATACCGCCGGAGGAGCTTCCGGCCGCGGACGACCAGGCCTTCGACGAACTGCCCCAAGGCAGGTTCCTGGACCGCGAGCGCAGCTGGCTCGCGTTCAACGAACGTGTTCTGGAACTGGCCGAGGACCCGCAGATACCACTGCTCGAACGGGCCAAGTTCCTCGCGATCTTCGCGAGCAATCTGGACGAGTTCTTCATGGTCCGGGTGGCCGGCCTGAAGCGCCGGATCGCCACCGGGGTGGCCCAGCGCAGTGCGTCCGGCCTCCAGCCGCGCGAGGTGCTGGACCTGATCTGGACCCGTTCGCGGGAGCTGATGGCGCGGCACGCCGCCGCCTTCCAGCAGGAGGTCCTGCCGGACCTCGCGAACGAGGGCATCGAACTGGTCCGCTGGGCGGAGCTGGCCGAGAAGGAGCAGGCTCGCCTGCACAGCCTCTTCCGGCAGAAGATCTTCCCGGTGCTCACGCCACTGGCGGTTGACCCGGCGCACCCCTTCCCGTACATATCGGGGCTCTCCCTCAACCTCGCCGTGGTCGTGCGCAACCCGGTCTCCGGGCACAAGCACTTCGCCCGGGTGAAGGTGCCGCAGTCCCTCGCCCGCTTCCTGGAGGCGTCCCCGCAGCGCTACGTGCCGCTGGAGGACGTCATGGGGGCCCACCTGGAGGAGCTCTTCCCCGGGATGGAGGTGCTCGCGCACCACGCCTTCCGGGTGACCAGGAACGAGGACCTGGAGGTCGAGGAGGACGACACCGAGAACATCCTCAAGGCCCTGGAGAAGGAACTCATGCGGCGGCGCTTCGGCCCGCCGGTGCGGCTGGAGGTCGAGGAGTCGATCGACCCCTACATCCTGGACCTGTTGGTGCGGGAGCTGAACATCACCGAGGCGGAGGTCTTCCCGCTGCCCGGTCCGCTCGACCTGACCGGCCTGTTCGGCATCGCCGACCTGGACCGCCCCGAGCTGAAGTACCCGAAGTTCGTGGCGGGCACGGCGCGCGGGCTGACGGACGTCGAGTCGGCCTCCCAGCCGGACATCTTCGCCGCGATGCGCGAGCGGGACGTCCTGCTGCACCACCCGTACGACAGCTTCTCCACCTCCGTGCAGGCCTTCCTGGAGCAGGCCGCGGCCGATCCGGACGTCCTGGCGATCAAGCAGACGCTGTACCGGACCTCCGGTGACTCGCCGATCGTGGACGCGTTGATCGACGCCGCCGAGTCCGGCAAGCAGGTGCTGGTCCTGGTCGAGATCAAGGCGCGCTTCGACGAGCAGGCCAACATCAAGTGGGCCCGCAAGCTGGAGGAGTCCGGCTGTCACGTGGTCTACGGCCTGGTCGGGCTGAAGACGCACTGCAAGCTGTCCCTGGTGGTGCGCCAGGAGGGCGACACCCTGCGCCGCTACTCGCACGTCGGCACCGGCAACTACCACCCGAAGACGGCCCGGCTGTACGAGGACATCGGGCTGCTGACCTCGGACCCGCAGGTCGGCGCGGACCTCTCGGACCTCTTCAACCGGCTCTCCGGCTACTCGCGCCGGGAGTCCTACCGGCGACTGCTGACCGCGCCGCGCGGTCTGCGGGACGGGCTGATCTCCCGGATCCACAACGAGATCGCCCACCACCGGGCCGGCCGTCCGGCGTACGTGAAGCTCAAGGTCAACTCGATCGTCGACGAGGCCGTGATCGACGCGCTCTACCGGGCCTCCCAGTCCGGCGTGCCGGTGGACGTCTGGGTGCGCGGGATCTGCGCGATCCGGCCGGGGGTGGCAGGGCTCAGCGAGAACATCCGGGTCCGCAGCGTCCTCGGGCGCTTCCTGGAACACTCGCGGATCTTCGTCTTCGGCAACAACGGGGATCCGGAGGTGTGGATCGGCAGCGCCGACATGATGCACCGCAACCTGGACCGCCGGATCGAGGCGCTGATGCGGATCACCGACCCGGCGCACCGGGCCGAGCTGTCCGGGCTGATCGACCTCGGGGTGTCGGACGAGACCGAGTCCTGGCACCTCGGGCCGGACGGCGCCTGGACCCGCCACGCCCAGGACGCCGAGGGCAAGCCGCTGCGACACGTCCAGGACCTGCTCATCGACTCGCGCCAGCGCCGCCGGGCCGCCACCTCCCGCTGACCGCGAGCCGCCGCCACGACCCACCGCAGCGACCCACCGGGGCGAGCCGCCGACGGCGAGCCCCGAGCAGTCGGACCCGCTGCGGCGGTCGGCCACCAGCCCCGGGGGACGGCCCCGGGGGAACGGGGATCTACCTAGTCATGACCGATGCGCCGATGACGGCCCAGGCGGCCTCCACCGCGACCGCCGGGGACATCCTCTCCAGCCACCTCACGGCCCAGGCCGGGGCGTTCCTGCGGGCGCTGCCGACGGCGGTGGGCGAGGTCGGCGCCAGACCGGGGGCGGCGGTCGCCCCGTCCGTCGGTACGGCCGACCTGCTGCGGGCGGTGCGGCGGATCGGCGGGCTGCTGCACACCTTCGGCGGGACCTTCGAACAGACCTGGGCGCAGGAGTCGCGCACCGAGCTGCGCTGGCTGCTCAACCTGCTGGCGCTGGAGCCGGGGTACGTCCGCCGGGCGACCCGGCTGCTGGGCGCGCTGGACGCGCTGAACGGCAGCGAGACGGACGGCCCGGGCATGCTGGCCGGCCACGCCGGGTCGCCCAAGGCGCGGGCGCTGCTGGACCGCCAGTTGACGCTGGCCCGGACCAGGGCGCACTCGACCGTGCTGCAGGAGCTCCGCTCGGCGCGGCTGCACGCGCTGGCGGACCGGATGACGCTGCTGGTCGCCGAGGCGCCGCTGCTGGAGGCGGCGGGTGGCCGGGCCGGCGCGGTGCTGCTGCCGCAGGCGGCGGCGGCGGTCGGCGCGCTGACGGCGAGCGCCCAGCAACTGCCGCTGCGGTGGGCCGCCACCCCGTACGGCGGAAACGGGTTGCGCCGGCTGGGTTCGGTGCCGGCGGCCCGGGGAGCGGTGGACGCCGACGCGGCGCTGGCGGCGGACGACGCGCCGTGGCACCGGGTGCGGATCCTGGTGAAGCGGGCCCGCTACGCGCTGGAGGTGTGCGGGCGCCCGGCCGTCGAGCTGGACGAGCTGGACGAGGTGCTGGGGCGGCACCAGGAGGCGGCGGACGCGGCGGTCACCGCCGCCACGGCGGCGCGGACGCCGAGGATCACTCCCGCGACCGCCTATGTGCTCGGTGTGGTGCATGCTGATCAACGACTGGAGGTGGAGGCGGCGAGGTACGCCTTCGGCCGCCGGTGGCCCGAGCTCCCGCCCGGCCTGGACGGCCGGCTGGAGATCCCCCCTGCCGAGGGCTGGGGGCACACCCCCGCACCCCGGACGGCATGACTTGCGCAACCGCCTGAGCACCGAGCAGGCCCACGGCCCGACCGTCAGCAGCCCGCGGGTCGGGCGGGAACCGGTCGTCCTGGCCGCCGGCGCGGTGCTCTGGCTGCCGGGGCGGGCGAAGAAGAACGGCCGGCTCGGGCGGCCGCGGATCGCGCTGATCCACCGCCCCAAGTACGACGACTGGAGTCTGCCGAAGGGCAAGCTCGATCCCGGTGAGGGCGTGATCGAGGCCGCGCTGCGCGAGGTGCGTGAGGAGACCGGGTTCTCCTGCGTGCTCGGGGAGGAGCTGCCGGCGCAGCACTATCTGGCGCAGGGGCGGCCGAAGGAGGTCCGGTACTGGGCGGCGGTGCCGTCGGCCGGGGCGTTCCGGCCCAACCGGGAGGTGGACCGGTTGGAGTGGCTGCCGGCGGGCAAGGCCAGGGCCAGGCTGACGCACGAGCGGGACCGGGTGCTGGTGGACGCGCTCCTGGCGATGCTCGGTGCGCGGCCGATCCGGCCGGGCGCGGTGCCGGGACGATCGAAGTGATCTTCCCGCACCCTTGCCGTGACGCAACCGTTACTACCTGACGTAGTTTCCTGTCATCCGTTCGAGGTTCACTCTCCGTTCACTTCCGACCGGCTGACGCGTCACTTACCCGGCCTAACTTCGGGGATACCGGAGGGCCGAACGGGCCCCGGACCACAGCAGAACCCGCGCTTCGCCGTTTTCGCACGGCCCGCGCGCCGGCAATGCCACAGAAAGGGACACCCCTGTGAAGCTCCAGCGGAACGGCCGCTCCAAGGCCCTCGCCATCGGTGCCATGGCGCTCGTCAGCTCGCTGTCGCTCGCCGCCTGCGGTTCGGACGAGAACAACAACGCGTCCGGCGGCAGCGGCGGCTCCGCCTCGGCCGCCGCGATCAACTGTGGCAGCAAGCCCGCCGCCCTGATCTCCGCGGGTTCCACCGCGCAGGGCAACGCGATCGACGTCTGGAAGAACAACTTCGGCGCCGCGTGCTCCGGTTCCAGCATCAACTACGGCGGCGGCGGCTCCGGCGCGGGTGTCCAGCAGTTCAACCAGGGCAAGATCCAGTTCGCCGGTTCCGACTCGCCGCTGAAGCCGGCCGAGGTCGAGGACAGCAAGAAGGTCTGCACCGGTGGCCAGGGCGTCAACCTGCCGCTCGTCGCGGGTCTGATCTCGATCGTCTACAACGTGGACGGCGTCGACAACCTGGTCCTGGACGGCCCGGCCATCGCCAAGATCTTCGACTCGCAGATCACCAAGTGGAACGACCCGGCGATCGCCGCCCTGAACCCGGGCGCCAAGCTGCCGGACGCCGACATCCAGGCCGTCCACCGCACGGACGACTCGGGCACCAACGAGAACCTGACCAAGTACTTCGCCAAGGTCTCCAACGGCGCCTGGAGCTACCCGGCCGCCAAGGCCTGGGCCGGCAAGGGCGGCCAGGGCGCGAACGGCTCCGCCGGTGTCGCGGCCCAGGTGAAGCAGGTCAAGAACTCGATCAGCTACGCCGAGCTGTCCTACGCCCAGAGCAACAATCTGAAGAGCGCCGCCATCGCCACCGGCGCCTCCAAGCCGGTCGAGGCGACCGCCGCCAACGCCGCCACCACCTTCGCCAAGGCGAAGATCGCCGGCACCGGCAGCGACCTGGCGCTGACCCTCGACTACGGCACCAAGGACGAGGGTTCCTACCCGATCGTCCTGGTCACCTACGAGATCGTCTGCGACAAGGGCAACAAGGCCGAGACCATCGACACCCTGAAGGCGTTCCTGACCTACGCCGCCAGCGAGGCCGGCCAGAAGGCCGTCGGTGACGCGGGCTACGTCGCGCTCCCGAAGGAGCTGACCGACAAGGTCAACGCCGTCATCCCGACCCTGGCCTGAGCCAGGCGAACCTCCGGTGGAGCGGCCCCGTGGACGAGGGGGGCCGGGGCCGCTCCACCGGACCGCACGTCCTTCGCAAGCACGTCCGGGGCACCGCCGCCAGGGTGCCGCCCCCTCGGGGCAGCACCACCAGACCGGAGTAGACCACATGACTTCATCCACCCCTGCCGCGCCGCGAGGCAGGGAACGCCGCAAGCGTGACAGCCGGCTCGGCGACAAGATCTTCATGAACGCCGCCCGTGGGTCGGGCATCCTGCTGCTGGTCATCATGGCCGCCATCGCAGGGTTCCTGACCTGGCGCGCGGGCATCGCGCTGAGCAAGAACGAGGGCAACTTCCTCACCACCTTCGAGTGGACGCCGGACGCCGCGAAGCCCGTCTTCGGCATCGCCGTCCTCGCGTTCGGCACCATCATCAGCGCGGCGCTCGCGATGGCGATCGCCGTCCCGGTGGCCATCGGGATCGCGCTGTTCATCTCGCACTACGCGCCGCGCAGGATCGCCCAGCCGTTCGCCTACCTCGTCGACCTGCTGGCCGCGGTGCCCAGCATCATCTACGGCCTCTGGGGCGCGCTCTTCCTGGTGCCGCACCTGTACGGGCTGACCAGCTGGCTGGACGAGTACCTCGGCTGGACGTACGTCTTCGACCAGTCCCGGGTCGGCACCGTGCCGCGCACGCTGTTCACCGTCGGGATCCTGCTCGCGATCATGATCCTGCCGATCATCACCGCGGTCAGCCGTGAGGTGTTCCGACAGGTGCCGCGGATGCACGAGGAGGCGGCGCTCGCGCTCGGCGCGACCCGTTGGGAGATGATCCGCACCGCGGTGCTGCCGTTCGGCCGCCCCGGCATCATCTCGGCCTCGATGCTCGGCCTCGGCCGTGCGCTCGGCGAGACGATCGCGGTCGCGGTGGTGCTCTCCTCCAACAACGTCCTCTCGCTCCACCTGCTCGACCCGGGCGGCGGCACCTTCGCGCAGAACATCGCGCTGAAGTTCGCCGAGGCCCAGCCCTTCGGCCGGGACGCGCTGATGGCCTCCGGCCTCGTCCTGTTCGTGATCACCCTGGTGGTGAACGGTGCCGCGCGGCTGATCGTCGCCCGCCGCAAGGAGTACTCGGGGGCCAACTCATGAGCGCTGCGACCACGTCCGTTCCGGCGGACGCCCGCCCGGTCGGCCGCCCGCTGACCGCCAACCGGCTGCCCAGGTGGACCCCGGCCGCCGTCGCCGCCGGCTCGATCGCCCTCGGCTGCGGGATCGGCGCGGTCGGCGGCCTGGAGAGCCACCTGCAGTGGGGCCTGATCTCGGCGCTGCTGTTCCTGGCGATCAGCTACGGGCTCGCGGCCCGGGTCGAGGGCCGCCGCCAGGCCAAGGACCGGTTCGCCACCTCGGTGGTCTGGGTCGCCTTCATCCTGGCCGTGGTGCCGCTGGCCGCACTCACCGTCTACACCGTCCAGCAGGGCGCGGAGGTGGTGAACGGCAACTTCCTGACGCACTCCATGAAGGGCGTCCGTTACTCGGGCCCCGGCGGTGGCATCTACCACGCGCTGATCGGCACCATCGAGCAGGTCCTGCTGGCCACCGCGATGGCCGCCCCGATCGGTCTGCTGACCGCCGTCTACCTGGTCGAGTACGGCCGGGGCCGGCTCGCCAAGGCGGTCACCTTCTTCGTCGACGTCATGACGGGTGTCCCGTCGATCGTCGCCGGTCTGTTCATCCTGTCCCTGTGGAACATCGCCCTCGGCTTCACCTACTCGGGCTTCTCGGGCTCCCTCGCGCTGGCGATCCTGATGATGCCGGTCGTGGTCCGCTCCACCGAGGAGATGCTGAAGCTCGTCCCGAACGAGCTGCGCGAGGCGTCGTACGCACTCGGTGTGCCGAAGTGGAAGACCATCCTGCGGATCGTCCTCCCCACCGCGATCGGCGGTATCACCACCGGTCTGATGCTCGCGGTCGCCCGCATCACGGGTGAGACCGCCCCGGTGATGATGCTGGTCTTCGGCGCGGACTTCATCAACAGCAACCCGTTCGACGGGCCGCAGCAGTCGCTGCCGATGTACATCTGGCAGCAGTACGCGGTGGTGAACAACGACTTCGGCTACGCCCGTGCCTGGGGTGCGGCGCTGGTGCTGATCGCCTTCGTGATGGGGCTCAACCTCATCGCCCGGGGCATCGCGCGCTGGCGCTCGCCCAAGGGCGGACACTGAGCGACCGACTGACGTACGACCCCGAATTCATTAGCGGCCCCCGGCCGCGGGCGAGAGAAGTAACGATCATGGCCAAGCGCATCGACGTCAGCGGACTGTCCGCCTTCTACGGCACCACCAAGGCCATCGAGGACATCTCGATGAGCATCGAGCCCCGCTCGGTGACGGCCTTCATCGGCCCCTCCGGCTGCGGCAAGTCCACCTTCCTGCGGACCCTCAACCGGATGCACGAGGTGATCCCCGGCGCCCGGGTCGAGGGCAAGGTGCTCCTGGACGACGAGAACCTCTACGGTTCGCACGTCGACCCGGTCGCCGTCCGCCGCTCGGTCGGCATGGTCTTCCAGCGCCCGAACCCGTTCCCGACCATGTCGATCTACGACAACGTGATCGCCGGTCTGAAGCTCTCGGGTGTGCGCAAGAAGTCCGTCCTGGACGGCGTGGTGGAGAAGTCGCTCAAGGGCGCCAACCTCTGGAACGAGGTCAAGGACCGGCTGAACAAGCCGGGCGCCGGCCTCTCCGGCGGCCAGCAGCAGCGGCTCTGCATCGCCCGTGCCATCGCGGTCGAGCCGCAGGTCCTGCTGATGGACGAGCCCTGCTCGGCGCTCGACCCGATCTCCACCCTCGCCATCGAGGACCTGATCGGCGAGCTGAAGTCCCAGTTCACCATCGTGATCGTGACGCACAACATGCAGCAGGCGGCCCGCGTCAGCGACCGCACCGCCTTCTTCAACCTGGCCGGGGTCGGCCAGCCGGGCAAGCTGGTCGAGCTGGACGACACCCAGCGGATCTTCTCCAACCCGTCCGTCCAGGCGACCGAGGACTACATCTCCGGCCGCTTCGGCTAGACCGCCCGGAGCAAGAGCTGCTTCGTGGTGCTGCATGGCGGTGCCGCCGCGAAGTATGAGGAAGGGCCCGCCCCCGGGATGTGGGGGCGGGCCCTTGTCATGCGTGCCGTGCTCGTTCTGCCCGGCTGTCCTGGGCTCAGCCCCAGAACAGGTGGACGAACCAGTACATCAGCGCTGCGACGACGGCGGCCGCCGGCATCGTGATGAACCAGCCGAGCACGATGTTCTTCGCCACTCCCCAGCGGACCGCGCGGATCCGCTTGGTGGCGCCCACACCCATGATCGCGGAGGTGATCACGTGGGTGGTGGAGATCGGCGCCTTGAAGACGAACGAGGTGATGTACATGACCGTCGAGGCGGTGGCCTCGGCCGCGAAGCCCTGCGGCGGGTCCAGCTCGATGATCTTGCGGCCGAGGGTCCGCATGATTCGCCAGCCGCCCGCGTAGGTGCCCAGCGAGAGCATCGTGGCGCAGGAGATCTTCACCCAGACCGGGATGCCGTCGGTGGTCTGGTGGCCCGAGATGGTGAGCGCCATGACCACGATGCCCATCGTCTTCTGGGCGTCCTGCAGACCGTGCGCGAGTGCCATGGCGGCGGCCGACGCGGTCTGGGCGACCCGGAAGTTGCGCTTGGCGCGGTGCGGGTTGGCCCGCCGGAAGATCCACAGGATCGCGAGCATCACCAGGTAGCCGCCGACCAGGCCGACGACCGGGGAGACGACCATCGGGATGACGATCTTGTCGACGACGCCGCTCCAGAACACCTCGGTGCCGCCGGCCAGCGCCGCTCCGACCATGCCGCCGAACAGCGCGTGCGAGGAGGAGGAGGGCAGACCGAAGTACCAGGTGACCAGGTTCCAGGTGATCGCGCCGACGAGGGCGGCGAACAGGATCGCCATGCCCTGGTTGCCGGTCGGGGTCTCGATGATGCCCTGGGAGACGGTGTGCGCCACGCCGCTGCCGAGGAAGGCGCCGGCCAGGTTCATCACGGCGGCCATCGCGAGCGCGGCCCGCGGGGTGAGGGCCCGGGTGGAGACCGAGGTGGCGATGGCGTTCGCGGAGTCGTGGAAGCCGTTGGTGTAGGTGAAGAAGAACGCAACGCCGAGGACGGCGATGAGTGCAGCCGTGTCCACGAGGGTCAGGACTCCTTGACGGCGATGGTCTCCACCGTGTTGGCGACGTGCTCGAACGCGTCCGCCGCCTCCTCAAGGACGTCCACGACCTGCTTGAGCTTGAGCACCTCGATGGCGTCGTACTGGCCGGAGAACAGGTGGGCGAGCAGCTTGCGGTGGATCTGGTCGGCCTGGTTCTCCAGGCGGTTGACCTCGATCCAGTACTCGGTCAGGTTGGACATGGTGCGCAGGTTCGGCATCGCCTCGGCGGTGAGTTCGGCCGCACGCGCCAGCACCTCGATCTGCTGCTCGATGCCCTTGGGGAGGGTCTGGATGTCGTAGAGGACGACCAGGTCGACGGCCTCCTCCATGAAGTCCATGATGTCGTCCAGCGACGAGGCGAGGCTGTAGATGTCCTCACGGTCGAAGGGCGTGATGAAGGACGAGTTCAGCTGGTGGAAGACCGCATGGGTGGTGTCGTCCCCGGCGTGCTCGGCGGCGCGCATGCGCTCGACGATCTCCGCGCGGGCCGACACGTCTGATCCCAGCAGTTCCAGCAGGAGCTTCGATCCGACGACGAGGTTCTCCGCGGCAGCGGCGAACATGTCGTAGAAACTCGTCTCCTTCGGGGTCAGGCTAAAACGCACGGAAATCTCCGATGTGCGGGGTAGGGACTGAACGATGCTAGGTGCAACCAAGCGCAATTGCGCAAACGGGGTGGTGCGGGAGGAGGCGGAACCTCCTCTTCCGTTCGGCTGTCGCAGCAGTGGACCAGGCCCGCACACCCATGTGCGGACGTGAGCCCCCAGTCTGACGGAACCTCGCACGGATTGCCCCCGTCGTGCGTGCGGAACAGCGGGGTGTTGCCCGGACGGCGGAACCCCTCCCGGAACCCCTCCCGGAGCGGATCCGGAGCCGCTCCGGAGCCGCTCCGGCCCCGCGGACCGCGTCGGAGGAACACCACGACCGGCCCCGGTGTTGGACACTGGAGGCCGACGCAGCCACCCAGGCACCCAGACGAAGGCGGGCCGATGACCACGACGGAAGCGCGTACCGACCCGGACCACGTGCCCGGGAGCGAGCCGCACGGCGAAGCCTCCGCGCCGGCCGCCCCGGAGGCGGCCGGGCACCACGGCGGGCACGGTCCGCACGGGTACAGCGCCCAGAAGGACGCCCACCTCAAGCGGCTGCGCCGGATCGAGGGCCAGATCCGCGGCCTCCAGCGGATGGTCGACGAGGACGTCTACTGCATCGACGTGCTGACCCAGGTGTCGGCCGGCACCAAGGCCCTGCAGTCCTTCGCGCTCTCGCTCCTGGAGGAGCACCTGCGGCACTGCGTCGCCGCGGCCGCCGAGGAGGGCGGCGCCGAGCTGGACGCCAAGGTGGCGGAGGCCACCGCCGCGATCGGCCGGCTGCTGCGCAGCTAGCGCCCGCTCCGAACCCGGCTCCCGGGCGTCGGCCCCCGCTTCCGGGGGCCCGCTCCGGGGTGCCTAGTACCCGGCCCCCGAGGGCCGGTCCGCGGCCGCACCGCCGTCCGGCCGGTCCAGCAGCAGCACCTCGTCGATCCGCTCCGGCGGCAGCCGGTCGTCGTCACTGGCCGTGGCGGCGATCATCAGCTCGCCGGCCAGGTCGATCTCGTCGAGGGCCGCGTCCTCGTGGCCGCCGCTGCGGCCGCCCGTGGACGACACCACCTGCACCACCCCTTCAGCGCCTCGCCAGCCCGGGCGGCAGCCACCCGATGTCCAGCCTAGGCACTTCGGCGCCCGTCCACATGGCACGGACGGGTCATCTCGGCGCCGCCGAAACGGGTGGGCCGCGCTGCCCGGGATGGCCCACCCGTTCCGGCGGCGTCCCTGTGCCCGGTTACTTCGGGCTCTCGGTGGGCTTCATCGCGTAGATGTCGGCGGCGGGCGGCTCGGCCGCCTCCACCGGCTTGCCGAAGTCCGACAGCGCGGTGGTGGACGTCACCTTCACCTGGTCCTTCGCCTCCTTGGACCCGGCCACCCCGGCGAAGGTGAAGACCTCGACCACCTTGTGCAGCCGCCCCTGCTCGTCCAGCCAGGCGTCGTACGGGACGTCCTTGGCCGTGAAGGTCTGGGCCCCCATCCGCAGGCCGTCCCCGCCCCGGCCACCGGTGGCCTCCGCCGCCTTGGTGAGGTCCAGGGTGCCCCGGTAGTGCTTCAGCGGGACCCCGTCGGCGGTCTCGGTGCCGACCAGCTCCGCCTTCTGGGCCCCGCGCAGCGCACCCGCGGCGGAGGCCGGGTCGGTGGCGCCGCTGCTGACCAGGTTGCCGTCCGGCAGCTGGCGCACGTCGAGCTTGACCCACTTGCCCTCGGGCACCTTGGCGCCGCTGTTCTGCAGGTAGACGGTGCCCGGCAGGACCACCTCGACGATCTTCCCGGTGGTCGCCGCGCCCGGCGGCACCGCCACCTCCAGCCGTCCGATCCGCTTCACGTAGTCGTAGCCGCCGGTGCCGGTGAAGACGGCCCTCTTCTCGGCGGACTCGGTGACCAGCTCGGTGGCGGTGTGCGCGGAGCCCGTCCGGCCGGTGATGTCGGCGGCGCTGCGCACGGCCGTCACCGGGTCGGCCGAGAGCCGGTCGGAGGCGGCCGCCTTCTGGTCGGCCGAGCCGCCGGAGTCCGCGGCGGCTCCCGAGCAAGCGGTCAGTCCGGCCAGGGCGGCGGCGAGCACGGCGGCCCCGGCCGCCGAGCGCAGGTGGGACGGTGGGCGGCCGTGCCGCCGGTCGCTGCGCTGCTGGTCGGTCATCTTCATCCTCGCGACAACCCCCTCGGGCCCCGACTGCCCCGCCGGCCACCACCACCGGGTGGGCAGAGCTCTTTCCGGGCAAACGAGTTGGGCGTCGAAGGGTTACTCGGCACCCGGCGCGCGCAAGGCGTCGCGCGCCGGGTGCCGCGCGAGTTACGGTGAAGCACGTGCACAGTGAGCTGCCGGTCGCCCCCGGCACCACCAGGATGCCCGAGCACCGCGTCGCGATCAGCGAGCGCGGTTCCTTCTGCTTCGCGACCTGCAGCTGCGGCTGGTTCTCGCCGGCCCGCCGCTCCCGTGACCTGACCAGACGTGAGGCCGCCGACCACCTCGCCGAGAACGGCGTCGACCGGCTGTAGCGCCGACCGGGCCCTTGAGCGGGGCCGGGCCACGGAGCGGGCCGGCTATGCCGCCAGGTCGGACTCGGGCGGTTGCTCGTCCGACCTCACACTGTCGGGCGTCCGTCCCCGTCGGCGTCCGCGCGGGCGGGCGCCGCCCTGCGGCGCCCGGATCAGCGGGGCGACGGCGGTCCGGCTCAGCGCGTGGCAGAGCGGGACCAGGACGGCCATCGCGATCGGTGCCAGCAGCAGCACGACCGCGGTGGCGAGCGCGAAGCCGCCGATCACATCGGTGGGGTAGTGGACGCCCATGTACATCCGGCAGAAGCCCTGCAACAGGGCGAGGCCGCCGGCGATCCAGCCCAGCCGCCGGTTCACCAGGAACAGGGCGACCGCGATGCCCATGGACATCGTCGAGTGGTCGCTCACGAAGGAGTGGGTGCCCTCCTTGCCCTCCACCAGCACGTCCAGCCCGGGGTGGGAGACGAACGGGCGCGGGCGGTCCACGATGGCGGCGATCGGCAGGTTCGCCAGCTCGGCGAGGGCGACCGCGAGCGGTGCCCAGAGCAGCCCGGCGACGGCCACCGGGGCGTCCGGGCGACGTCTGGCCTGGAGCCAGCCGACCAGGCCCAGCAGGGCCAGGCCGATCAGGATGCCGTACTCGCCGATCCAGGAGACCGAGTGGTCCAACCACTGCGGGGAACGCTTGGCGAGGCCGTTGACGGCGTAGAGCAGTCCCAGGTCGGGGTTGGTCGTGTCGGCAAGCGGCGTCGACACGCCGCACCTCCTTCTGGTCCGCAGCACCTGTTCGATCCGGCCGTGGCCCCGAGCAGCTCCGCCCTGTTCAGGGAGCTGACGAGGGGCCAACGGACACAACGTCAAAAGCGGTGTACAGCGTTCCACGGAAACGCGCGGTTATGGAAACTTGACTCAGCGTCCACAGCGCAATCACACCCGGGGGCCCGGGCGGATCAGCTCTTTGCAGAGTTTTGACCTGCACCTGTCGGAGCCGCGCCGCCCGCCACCGCCCGCCGGGCGGTGGCGGGTCCGGGCGCGGACGGCGGCGCGGGCGCCGCCTGGTTCGCGGCGGCGGGGGTGGACGGGTTCGGGGAGGGCGCGTCCGGGGCGGTGGTGCCCGGCCGGCTGGGGCCGGTGATGCTGCCGTCCGCGTTGCGCACCGGCAGGGCCTCGGCGCCGTCCGAGGTGACCCGGGTGGCGCCGATGTACTCCTTGGTGTCGATCTTGTCGTAGCGGATCACCGCGCCGGTGTGCGGAGCGTTGATCATGTAGCCGCCGCCGACGTAGATGCCGACGTGGTGGATGCTGCGCGGGTCGCCCAGGTCCGTCGCCCAGAACACCAGGTCCCCCGGGCGCAGCTGGTCGCGCGAGGGGTGCTGCCCGGCGTACCACTGGTCGTTGGCGACCCGGGGGAGCGTGATGCCCACGCTGGCGTACGCGGCCTGGGTGAGCCCTGAGCAGTCGAACCGCCCGTTCTGCGAGGGCAGGCCCTCGCCGCCCCAGAGGTAGGGGGTGCCGAGCTTGGTCTGCGCGAAGTAGATCGCGCCGGCCGACTGCTGGGAGACGGCCACCGGCGCGGTCGGCGCGGTGAAGCTCCGGGCCATCGCCTGGATGTTCTTCACGTAGCCCTGGGTCTCCTTGTAGGGCGGCACCCCGCCGTACTTCGTGACCGCGTACGGGCCGGCGTTGTAGGCGGCCAGCAGGTTGGCCTGCCGGTCGCCCGGCACCTTGGCGACGTCGTCGGCGAGTGCGCAGTCGAACGTCGCGGCCGAGGCGATCGCGTCCAGAGGGTCCCAGACGTCCTTCTTGCCGTCATTGTTGCCGTCCGTGCCGTATGTTCCCCAGGTGGCCGGCATGAACTGCGCCATTCCCTGTGCACCCACGGGTGATCGGGCGCCCGGGTCAAAGCCGCTTTCCTGGTACAGCTGCGCCGCGAGCATCGGCGGGGAGATCTCCGGGCAGAGCGCGCCCCACTGCTGGATCGGCCCCTGGTAGGCCGCCGGAACGGTACCGGGGGAGAGGGCGGCGCGATTGGCCGACTGCTGTGGCGCACCGCTCGCCGCATACGTCGCAACAGTGACCAGCCCGATGAAGCCGACAGCGACAACTCCCGCAGCGGCAGCGGCCGTACCGGCCTTCCGGAGTACCATCAGCACCATCCCGACGAATCGTCAGTCGAAGTGTCCCGGAAGGCGTTGCTCACCGCAATCATCAGAGATACAAAGAGTGAGCGCTATCCTTCGTACGGTGGACATCCTCGCGTACGTGTCCCGTGCCTCACGACCAATCCGCGAGAAGCGGCCAAGTCGACACCAGATCTGGCCAAGAATAGGTACCGGCCCTTCGCGCGGACGGGGTCTGGGCTCTTGAATTTGCCTGATCGGGCGGTGAGATGGAAATGAACCTGAGCAGCGTGGACAGCCTCGCGATCGGCCACCTGGCCGAGGACCCTCCTAAGAAGCCGAATATCGACACCATCATCGGCGGGATCGCCCCGGACTGGGGCCCGTTCGCGAGTCTCGGGTCGGAGGCCCGGGTGATGGTCGAGGTCGTCATGGCCGTGGCGATCCTGGCCTGTCTCGGCCTGGCCGTCTGGGGTGCGGCCAAACAGCGGATCGGCGCGACCGCCATGCGGGACAGCTTCGGCGCCGAACAGGGCAAGGGGCTGATCATCGCCGGCCTGACCGGCGTGTTCATCATTGGATCACTTGGCACTCTGTTCACCATTGTCTACGGCATGGCCATCTGACGATCGGACAGTCCGGGCGTGAACGGGCGGCACAGCCGCCCGCCCGCCCGGCCGCCGGATCCGGTGGACTCCCCGCCGGGAGTCCACCCGTTCACCCCTCCCTCCGCGCCCGCCCACGGGCGGAGGGGCCCCCGGAGCCGCCCCGGCTCCCCGCACCAGGAGGGCCGCCGTGCCGTTGCCCGACGACCAGCCGCACACCCGTACGCGGCTGCCGGTCGGCGAACAGCCCTCCTCCCAGCCGACCGGCCGTCAACCACGCCCGCTGCGCACCCTGCTGGCCGTCCTGGTGGTCGTCACCCTGCTGGTGGTGGCGATCTCCATCGCCAACCGCGGCAAGGCCGACCCGGGCACCGCGCCCGCCCACTCGTCCGACGGGGCCGCCCCCACGGCCGCCTCCGGCGCCGGCCCGGCCCCCAGCGGCGACCAGCCGGTCGGCACCGCCACCAACGGGATCGCCGCCGGCTTCCCGCACACCGACCAGGGCGCGCAGTCGGCCGCCACCAACTACGCGGTCGCCATCGGCTCGGCCGACATGTTCCGCACCGACAGCCGCCACACCATCGTGGCCACCCTCGCCGACCCGTCCGCCCTCACCGCCCTCCAGGCCCGCCTGGATCAGGGGTTCACACCCGAGACGGCCGCTAGGTTCGGCGTCGATGCGCAGGGTCGAGCGCCCAAGGGGCTGACCTTCGTCAGCCGGACCATTCCGGTCGGCACAAAGAGCAGTGCGTACAGCGCGGAGAGCGCCAAGATCGAGGTCTGGTGCACGGGGCTCTTCGGCCTGGCCGGCGAGCGCTCGGTGCGCCCGGTCTCGGAGGAGTGGTTCACCCTGACTCTCAGTCTGCGATGGACCGGCACGGACTGGAAGCTCACCGACTTCAGCCGGGTGGCAGGTCCCGCACCTGTCCCGCCTGACCAGCAGGCCGCGACCGCCGAGGAGATCACTGGTGCCGTCGAGCAGTTCGGAGGCTTCCGCTATGCCCGCTGACGGTGGTTCTGGTTCCGTGCGGCGTGGGCTGAGCCGGCTGGCCACAGGCACGGTGGCAAGCCTCGTGCCAGTTGTGCTGACGGCCCAACGGGCCTTCGCCGAGCCGAGCCCCTCGCCGACTTCCGGCCCGACCAACACAAGCTGCCCAGGGGTGCCACTCCCGGGTAACGACGTCTACTGTGCCCCTGGCGGCAGCGGAACGCTCCCCGGCTCCGGGACGGTCGGGAGCGTCACCGATCCGCTCGGGGCGTTGGCGAAGGGCTGCGCGCAGGCGGCGGCCTGGGTGGTGCGGAAGCTGTCGGGGGCCATCGACGGGACGACGCAGGTGGACTTCACCAACGCGTCGTTCCTGCAGCAGTACGCGGTGGTGTTCGCCGCCTCGACGATCATCACGCTGGTGCTCTGGCTGCTGGCGGTGACGAAGCGGGCGGTGCGCGGTGCGCCGTTGACGACGGCGATCTCGGAGGCGATCGGCTTCCTGTGGCTGACCGTGGTGGCCTCGGCGTTCACGCCGCTGATCCTCTACACCGTGGTGAGCGCGACGGACGGGCTGACCACGGCGATCGCGGTGGGGACGAAGTCGGACACCGGGACGTACCTGGGAGGGTTCGCGGACACCCTGGAGAAGGGTGACATGGGCGGCGGGCCGCTGATCCTGATCATCGTGTCGCTGGTGGCCGTGCTGGCGGCGGCGGTGCTCTGGATCGAGCTGCTGATCCGGGCGGCGATGCTGTACGTGGGCGCGTTGCTGGGGACGGCGGTGTACGCCGGGCTGGTGGACAAGCAGCTGTGGAAGCACGTGCGCCGCTGGGCCGGGGTGATGGTGGCGGTGGACCTGGCGAAGCCGATCATCGTGATCATCCTCGGGCTGGCCGGCGCGGTGGCCACCGGCGCCGGGGCCAACGACGACTTCGCGCGGGTGCTGTCGGGCCTGGCGATCCTCTTCCTGTCGATCTTCGCGAGCGCCTCCGTCTACCGCTTCGTGCCGGGCTTCGGTGACGAGATCATGAGCATGCGCCATGCCAGGGCCAGCGCGGTGTCGGCCGGATCGGCGATGATCAACGGCACGGCGAACCTGGTGAAGCAGGGCATCAGTACGCACGGCGACCGCGGCGGGCAGGGGGGCGGCGGCAGCCCGGGCGGGGGTGGCGGCTCGGTCGCGCCGGGCATCGCCGCCCACGCCGCGCGCACGCCGGCACCGCCGCCGCAGGCCTCGCCGGCCACGGCTTCGACCCGCGACAGCAATCCAGCGAAGGGAGGGTGACGGGTAAGTGAGCAGCGAACCACTCGGCCAGTACGGCGCCCAGTACGCCCAGCCGTACGTGCACCAGCGCCGCACCTACCTGATCGGCAAGGCCCGCCCGAACGCGCCGATCGGCCGCAACCGGGAGTCCGGCGAGATCGTCCTGATCATCTTCGGGGCTTTCCTCGGCATGCTCTGGGGCCTGCTGATGCCGATCCTGCCGCTGCGGATCGCGGGTCTGGTCGGCCTGCCCCTGCTGGCCATCGCGGCGGTCTACGTGCCGTACCGGCGCCGGACGTTCTACAAGTGGGTGGAGATCAACCGCACCTACCGCCGGACGGTCCGCAGCGGCCGGGCGGTGTGGAAGTCGGACGTGATGGACGCCGGCACCCGGATGGACGGGCGCGAGGTCGAGGTCGGCCCGCCGCCCGGGGTGGGGCGGCTGCGCTGGCTGGCGGCGCCGTTCGGGCCGGACGAGGTCGGGGTGCTGATGCACCTGGAGCGGCGGACGGTGACGGCCGCGATCGAGATCGAGGGCCCGGGCGTCGGGCTGCGCGACTCGGAGGACCAGGAGGCCCTGGTCGACCGGTTCGGCACGTTGCTGAAGCACGTCGCCAACGGGGACGGTTTCGTGACGCGGCTGCAGATCCTCGCCCGTACGCTGCCGGCCGATCCGGACGCGCACGCCAAGGACGTGGAGCGGCGCGGTGACCACAACGCGCCGGGCTGGCTGAAGGACTCGTACGACCAGTTGCAGTCGATGGTGTCGACCTCCTCCGAGCAGCACCGGGCGTACCTGGTGGCCTGCATGCACTACACCCGCGACCTGGCGGCCGAGGCGCACGCGATGGGCCGGACGGCGACCGCGCGTCGCGCCCGGGACGACGAGGGTCTGGCGGCGGTGATGGCCCGGGAGCTGACGGACATCTGCGCGCGGCTGGCGGAGGCGGACATCCGGGTGCGCCAGCCGCTCGGGCAGGCCCGGCTCTCCTCGCTGCTGCACTCGATGTACGACCCGGACCACCCGATCGACCACATCCAGGCGATGTCCCGGCGCAACGCCTGGCCGGCCGAGCTGGACGCGACGCACCCGCAGTACCTGGAGGCGAAGACCCGCGAGTCGGCGACCCGCGCGCCCTGGTGCCACGCCACCGCCTGGATCAAGGAGTGGCCGCTGACCCCGGTGGGCGTCAACTTCCTGGCGCCGCTGCTGGTGCACACCCCGGACGTGATCCGGACGGTCGCGGTGACGATGGACCTGGAGCCCACCGACGTCGCGATCGAGCGGATGCTCACCGAGAAGACCAACGACGAGGCGGAGGCCAGCCGCGCCGCCAAGATGAACCGCACGGTCGACCCGCGCGACCTGGCCCACACCGGCCGGGTCGACCAGCGCGGTGACGACCTGGCCTCCGGCGCGGCCGGGGTGAACCTGGTCGGCTACATCACGGTCTCCTCGCGCAACCCGGAGGCGCTGGCGCGCGACAAGCGGACCATCCGTGCCTCGGCCGGCAAGAGCTACCTCAAGCTGGAGTGGTGCGACCGCGAGCACCACCGGGCGTTCGTCAACACCCTGCCGTTCGCCACCGGCATCCGCCGCTGATCCACATGGAGGCCCCGCATGGCGATCGGCAACCTCACCGACGCGTTCACCAGCCTGATGTTCGGCAAGGTGGAGACCACCCGGCTGCCGGTGCGCACCTCGACCGGCCAGGCGCAGGCGGTCTACCTGCCCACCGCCGCACCGGGGCTGGGTGACTCCGGCGTGATCATCGGCCGTGAGGTGTACAGCGGCAAGGGCTACGTCTACGACCCCTTCCAGCTGTACGGGCAGCAGCTGCCGGCCCCGCACTGGCTGGTGCTCGGCGAGTCCGGCAACGGCAAGTCGGCGCTGGAGAAGACGTACGTGCTCCGCCAGCTGCGGTTCCGCGACCGGCAGGTCGTGGTGCTGGACGCGCAGGGCGAGGACGGCGTCGGCGAGTGGAACCTGATCGCCAACGCGCTGGGCATAAAGTCGATCCGGCTCGACCCGATGGCGGCCCGGGACGGCGGGGTGAAGCTCAATCCCCTGGACCCGGCGATCACCCAGACCGGCCAGCTGTCGCTGCTGCGCACCATCGTCGAGGTGGCGATGGGGCGGGGGCTGGAGGAGCGGGCCGGGTTCGCGCTGAAGGCGGCGCACGCCCATGTGATCGCCTCGGTGACCGACCGGCAGCCGGTGCTGGACGACATCATCGACACCCTGCGCAGTCCCGAGCTGGCCTCGGTGGAGTCGCTGGGTGTGGCGGTGGACGAGGTGCAGTCCTGGGGCCTGGACGTGGCACTGGTGCTGGACCGGCTGGTCGACGGTGACCTGCGGGGCATGTTCGACGGGCCGACCACCGACGGCATCGACCTGGACGCGCCGCTGATCGTGTTCGACCTGTCGCACATCGACCGGAACTCGATCGCGATGCCGATCCTGATGGCGATCGTCGGCGTCTGGCTGGAGCACACCTGGATCAGGCCGGACCGGCGCAAGCGCATCTTCCTGGTGGAAGAGGCCTGGCACATCATCAACAGCCCCTTCGTCGCGCAGCTGTTCCAGCGGCTGCTGAAGTTCGGGCGCCGGCTCGGACTCTCCTTCGTGGCGGTGGTGCACCACCTGTCGGACGTGGTGGACGGCGCTGCGGCCAAGGAGGCCTCGGCGATCCTCAAGATGGCGTCCACCCGGACGATCTACATGCAGAAGGCCGAGGAGGCGAGAGCCACCGGCCGGGTGCTGGGTCTGCCTCGCTGGGCGGTTGAGATCATCCCCACACTCTCGCCGGGCATCGCGGTCTGGGACGTCAACGGCAACGTGCAGGTGGTGAAGCACATCATCACCGACGCCGAGCGGCCACTGGTCTACACCGACCGGGCGATGACGGAGGACACGGTCGCCGAGCGGACCCGCGCAGAGCGCCAGTTGGCATCCGAACCAGGTCTCTGAGCCGGACGCCGGCGTCCGCCGGCCAGTCCGCCGCACCCGCCCGCCGCTGCCCCCGCCGACCCGGGACGACCCGTCGGCCGGCCCGGCGGGCGGCGACGGTTCGTCAGCAGGTAACCCTGTCG
Source organism: Kitasatospora sp. NPDC050463 (assembly GCF_040655255.1). Taxonomy (NCBI): domain Bacteria; kingdom Bacillati; phylum Actinomycetota; class Actinomycetes; order Kitasatosporales; family Streptomycetaceae; genus Kitasatospora; species Kitasatospora sp. NPDC050463. The sequence goes on along the minus strand of NZ_JBFAJO010000001.1, from coordinate 372,292 downwards.
TTACGTTCAGGGTCCTGACAGCTACGCGCGTTGACTCTAGGCTGCACTGGCGCAACGACACCGTCGCCCGCCCACACATGTCCACAGCCGGGCGCTCTCTCAAGGTGCAGGGGACCTTCATGCTCACCGTCAGATCCCGACGCGCGGTACTGGCCGCCGTCGCCGCGGCCGGCCTCGTCGGCACCGTGGCCATGCCGACCGCCGCCCAGGCCGCGGACGCCAAGCGTCACAAGACCGTCAACCTCCAGCTGCTGGCGATCAACGACTTCCACGGCAACCTGGAGCCCCCGGCCGGTTCGTCCGGCACCGTCCGGGAGATCGACCCGGCGACCGGCCAGGTGGTCAGCACCCCGGCCGGCGGCATCGAGTACCTGGCCACCGCGCTGCGCCAGGCCCGGATCCCGGCCGACGACTCGATAACCGTCGCCGCCGGTGACATCGTCGGCGCCTCCCCGCTGACCTCGGCGCTCTTCCACGACGAGCCGACCGTCGAGGCGATGGACAAGCTCGGCCTGGACGTCACCGCCGTCGGCAACCACGAGTTCGACGAGGGCTCCGCGGAGCTCCTCCGCCTCCAGGAGGGCGGCTGCCACCCGGTCGACGGCTGCTACGAGGAGGGGCGCAAGTTCAAGGGCGCCAACTTCAACTACCTGGCCGCCAACGTCACGAACGAGAAGACCGGCAAGCCGATCCTGGCCCCGTACTGGGTGACCAAGTCGCAGGGCGTGAAGGTCGGCTTCATCGGCGCCACCCTGGAGGGCACGCCGAACATCGTGACCGCCGAGGGCGTCAAGGGCCTGAAGTTCGGCGACGAGGTCGACACGATCAACAAGTACGCGGCCGAGCTGAAGAAGCAGGGCGTGAACTCGATCGTCGCCCTGATCCACGAGGGCGGCCTGCCGGCCAGCAGCGTCTACAACTACGACTGCGGCACCGCCGGCCAGGGCATCTCCGGCCCGATCGTCGACATCGCCAAGAACCTGGACCCGGCGATCGGCGCCATCGTCACCGGTCACACCCACAACGCCTACGCCTGCACCATCCCCGACCCGCAGGGGGTGCCGCGCTCGGTGACCAGCGCCGCCTCCTTCGGCCGGCTCTACACCGAGATCGACCTGAAGCTCGACAAGACCACGGGCAGCATCGTGCGCCCCTCGGTCAAGGCCGAGAACCACGTCGTGCGCCGCACGGTCGAGAAGGCCCCGGACATGACGGCGCTGATCGACCGCTACTCCAAGCTGGCCGCCCCGATCGCCAACCGGCCGCTCGGCTTCATCGCCTCGGACATCAACGGCCGCGGCAACAGCGACCCGGAGAAGCCGCTCGGTGACGTGATCGCCGACGCCCAGCTGGCGGGCCTGTCGCCCGCCGACAAGGGTGGCGCGCAGATCGCCTTCATGAACCCCGGCGGCATCCGCTCGGACCTCGTCTACAAGGCGAGCGGCGCCGAGGGCGACGGTGTGGTGACCTACGGCGAGGCGTTCACCGTCCAGCCGTTCACCAACATGATGCAGGTCAAGACGCTGACCGGCGCCCAGCTGGTCCAGCTGCTCCAGCAGCAGGTGAGCGGGTCCAACGAGGCCTCGCCGAAGATCCTGCAGTCGTCCAAGGGCCTGACCTACACCCTGGACATGCGCAGGACCGGTGTCGACCGGGTGCTGACGGACTCGATCCGGCTGAACGGCGCGCCGATCGACCCGGCCGCCAAGTACCGCGTCGCGGCCAACGAGTTCCTGGCCGGCGGCGGCGACGGCTTCCCGGCCTTCGCGGCCGGTACCGACAAGCTGGTCGGCGCCTCCGACCTGGACGTCTTCGCCGCGTACCTCGGTGCCAACAGCTCGGCGGCAGCGCCGCTGAAGGCGCCGGCGCAGGACCGCATCAAGGTCATCGGCCCGGGCGGCGACCTCGACTGACCGTAGCCGGCGGGGAACGGGCGGGGCGCTGTCGGGGCGCCCCGCCCGTTCCGTCCGTCCGGGCCCGGTCTAGTCGGGCGCCGGGCCGCCCGGCAGCCGGACGGTGGCCAGCGCGCCCGGGCCGCCGTCCGGGGCCGGGCCGAGCGAGACCTCGCCGCCGGCCTCCCGCACGCTCTGCGCGACGATCGACAACCCGAGGCCGGAGCCCGGGAGTTGACGTGAGGACGGCGAGCGCCAGAAGCGGTCGAAGACGTACGGCAACTCCTCCGGGGGGATCCCCGGGCCGTGGTCGCGGACGGTCAGCACGCCCCGGCGGAGCCGGACGTCGATCGCGGCCCCCGGCGGGCTGTACTTGACCGCGTTGTCCAGCAGGTTGATCACGGCGCGTTCGAGCGCGGCGGCGTCGCCCTGGACGAACCAGGGCTCGATCTCGGTCTCGAAGACCAGGCCCGGACCGCGCAGCTTCGCCCGGGCGACCGCCCGGTCGGCGAGTTCGTGCAGCGCGACGACGGCCAGGATCCGGCCCGGCTTGGGGGTGTCGGGGCGGGACAGCTGGAGCAGGTCACCGATCAGGACGGTGAGTTCCTGCATCTGCGCCTTCATGTTGCCGAGCAGCTTGGTCCTGGTCGCGGCGGGGAGCGGACGGCCGGTGTCGTCGCTGCGGATCATCAGGTCGACGTTGGTGCGCAGCGAGGTGAGCGGGGTGCGCAGCTCGTGCCCGGCGTCGGCGATCAGCCGCGTCTGGCGGTCGCGGGAGTTGGCGAGTGCGGTGCTCATCGAGTTGAACGAGGCGGAGAGCCGGGCGATCTCGTCGTCGCCGTGCACCGGGATGGTGCTGCCGACCTCCTCGGTGCGGGCGATGTGCTCGACCACGTCGGTGAGCCGGTCGACGGGCTTGAGCGCGGAGCGGGCCACGAACCGGCCGGCGAGCCCGGCGAGGATGATGCCGCCGAGGGCCACGCCGCCGAGGATCAGGGCGAGCTTCTGCAGCGAGTCCTCCACCGGCTGGGTCGGTGCGGCGATCATGACCAGTACGGGCGGTCCGCCGGGCTTGTCGGTGGGGACCCAGAACACCCGGACCATGGCGGGCGCCCCGTTGGTGTAGTGGCCGTTGCGGAAGATCGACTGGTTCGGCGGCAGTCCGAGGACCTTGGCGTCGTCGGCCTGGAGGTCGATCGCCCTGGTGGCGCCGAGCGGCAGACAGACCCCGGCCGGGTCGGTCATGACGAGCTGGGTGTCCCGGAACGCGAAGTTGGGCCGGTCCTGCTGCGAGCCGCCGTTGCGCGGGAACGGCAGGGTGGCCTGCTTCAGCGCCTCCTCCGGAGTGGTCGGACAGTACGCCGGCAGCCGGACCGTCGGCAGCTGGACGCTGCGCAGGTCGTTGCGCACCTGCCCGTACAGCTGCCTCTCCACGATGAACCAGCACGCCAGCGCCGACAGCGCGATCGCCACCGCGACCGCCGCCGCCGTCAGGAAGGTGAGCCGGCTGCGCAGGGACCGGGCGCGGTACCAGCGGGCGAGCCGCTGGCGTCGGTGGACGCGGGGCGGCAGCAGGGGCGGCGGTGGGGTGGTGGCGTCGCTCACGCGGTGGTGCCGGCGGCCGGGCGGAGGGCGTAGCCGACGCCGCGTACGGTCTGGATGATCCGGGGCATGCCGCCCTGCTCGGTCTTGCGGCGCAGGTACATCACGTACACGTCCAGGGAGTTGGAGGAGGGCTCGAAGTCGAAGCCCCAGACCGCCTTGAGGATCTGCTCGCGGGTGAGCACCTGGCGGGGGTGCGAGAGGAACATCTCCAGCAGCATGAACTCGGTGCGGGTCAGCTCGACCGGCTTGCCGGCGCGGGTGACCTCGCGGGTGGCGGTGTTCATCCGGAGGTCGGCGAAGGCCATCACCTCGCTGTCGTCCTCGACGGCCGCGGCGCGTGCGGCGGCCTCGGTGGCCAGGGCGTTGCGGCGGAGCAGGGCGCGGACCCGGGCGAGCAGTTCGTCCAGTTCGAAGGGCTTGGCGAGGTAGTCGTCGGCGCCGACGTCCAGGCCGGTGACCCGGTCGCCGACGGCGTCGCGGGCGGTGAGCATCAGCACCGGGACGGTGTCGCCGCGCGAGCGCATCCGGCGGACGGCGGTGAGGCCGTCCATCCGGGGCATCATGATGTCCAGCAGGACGAGGTCGGGCTTCTCCCGTTCGACGGACTCCAGCGCTTCGTAGCCGTCGGTGGCGGTGGCGACCTCGTAGCCCTCGAAGGCGAGGCTGCTCTCCAGGGCGTCCCGCAGGGCGGGTTCGTCGTCGACCACGAGGAGCCGGGCGGCGGCCGGTCCGGGCTCGGCGGGGGTGCGGTCGTCGGCGGCCGGGGTCATGGGCGGTTGCCCTTTCTCATCGTCGGAGAGCCTGCGGGGAGCCTGCTGGGGGAGCGCGGTGGGCTGCGGGGTGGGGCCTGCTCGGAGTAATTGTCCGTCTAGATGTTCTGCCCGGCCCGCAGCTTCGGCAGCACCTGCTTGATGTCGTCGATGGGGATGGCGAAGCCCAGGCCGACGCTGCCGGCACTGCTGCCCCCGGCCGTGGAGCTTGAGCCGCTCGCCGAGTACATCGCCGAGTTGATGCCGATGACCTGGCCGTTCGCGTTGATCAGCGGGCCGCCGGAGTTGCCGGGGTTGAGCGCGGCATCGGTCTGGAAGGCCTTGTAGGTGGTGGTCTCGCCGCCGCTCTGCGGGGTGCTGCCGCGCAGGCCGGGCAGGTTGGGGAAGCCGAAGCCGCCGTTTCCGCTGGTGGCGCCCTCGTCGACCTGGACGGTGACCTCGCGGTTCTCGGCGCTGATGATGCCCGAGGTGACGGTACCGGTGAGGCCCTCCGGGTTGCCGATGGCGACGACCGGGTCGCCGACCGAGACGACGGAGGAGTCGCCGAGGGTGGCGGGGGTGAGGTTTCCGGCGCCGCCGGCGGTGATCACGGCGGCGTCCAGGGACTTGTCGGTGCCGGTGACGGTGGCCCTGGCGGTGGAGCCGTCCTTGAAGGTGACGGTGACCTGGCCGCCCTCGGCGGCGCCGGAGACGACGTGGTAGTTGGTGAGGATCCGGCCGTCCTGGTCGAGCACCACGCCGGTGCCGGTGGAGGTCCCGCTCGCGGTCTTCACGGTGATCTGGACGACGCTCGGCGAGACGGCCGAGGCGATGGCGGCGACGTCGGCGCTGCCGTCGGAGCGGGCGGAGACCGGGCTGGCGACGGTGCCGGTGCGGGTGGCGGAGCCGTGCTCCTGGGCGGCGACCACGCCGCCGGTCACGCCGCCGAGGACGGCGGCGACCGCCGCGACGGCGGTGACCAGTGCGACCCGGCCGCGCAGGAAGCCGCGCCTGGCCCGGCCGCCGTGGCCGCCGTGGCCGCCGTGGGACGCCGGTCCACCGGCGGCCGGGGGTGCCGGCGGCAGCGGCGGCGCCGCGGGCGGGGGAGGGGGCGGGGTCGCGGCCGAGGGGTGGCCGGCGGCCGGGTACCCGGCGGTCGTGCTGCCGAGGACGGTGCCCTGGACGACCTGCCGCTCGGCGGGGTGCGGGTACTCGTACGAGGGCGGGAACGGGTCGTCGTGCTGCTCGCGGCCGTGCTGCTGATCGCTCATGCCGACCAACGTCCGCCCGTCGGATGAGGATCTGATGAGAACAGGGTCAGAAGCCTCCGAGAAGCCCGTTGACTTCTCATAAAGCCTGGTCAGGACGGGATCGGCGCTAGGAGGGCCGGACGTCCTGCGGCTCGCTCGGCCGGCAGCCGCAGGAACGGCGGATGACCAGGCGGGACGGGAACTTCCGGACCCGCTCGGTGTCCGAGCCGGGCACCATCAGCGAGTCGTCGAGCACGAGGTCCACGGCGGCCCGGGCCATCGCGTCGCGGTCGGAGGCGACGGTGGTCAGCGGCGGGTCGGCGAAGGCGGCCTCGGGCACGTCGTCGAAACCGGCCACCGCGAGGTCCTCCGGTACCCGCAGGCCGACCTCGCGGGCGGCCCGCAGCACGCCGATCGCCTGGTCGTCGGTGGAGCAGAAGACGGCGGGCGGGCGGTCCGCCGAGCGCAGCAGGCCGAGGGCGACCTCGTAGGCGCCGTAGCGGTGGAAGGGCGCGTCGATCAGGTGCGGCTCGGTGGGCAGGCCGTGGGCGTCCATGGCGCGCTGCCAGCCCTCGACGTGGTCGATGACCGGGTCACCGGGGGCGGGGGACTCGACCGGGCCGCCGAAGCAGGCCACGTAGGGGTGTCCGTGCTCCTCCAGCAGGTGGCGGACGACGGCCTCGGCGCCGGCCACGTCGTCGGTGACCACCGCGACGTCGTCGATCGCCTCGGGCCGGCGGTGCAGCAGCACCACCTTGGCGCCCTCCATCGCGGCGAACTCCTCGGCGGCCCGCTGCGAGGGGCCCTGGCTGACCAGGATCAGGCCGGAGACCCGCATGCCGAGGAAGGCACGGACGTAGTGCACCTCGCGGTCGTCCACGTAGTCGGAGTTGCCGATCAGGACGAGCTTGCCGCGCTCGGAGGCGGCGCGTTCCACGGCGTGCGCCATCTCGGCGAAGAACGGCTGGCGGGCGTCGGGGACGACCATGCCGATCAGGTTGGTGCGGCGGGAGGCCATCGCCTGGGCGACGCTGTTCGGCCGGTAGCCGAGCTGCTCGATCGCCGCGAGCACCTTCTCCTTGGTCGCGGGCGCGACGGGGCGCGGCCCGTTGTTGATGACGTAGCTGACGACCGCGGTCGAGGTACCAGCCAGTCGGGCTACATCGTCGCGCGTCACTTTGGCCACGAGGGGAGTCTACGCGGGTGGCGTCCACCAGGGCAGGGGGGATCTCGGCGGCACGGGAGACGCCCGCAGGACAGCGCGGGGCGAATGCGGACAGGCCGGGCGGGTGCCAGCCGCCCGGCCGGCGGTCAGGCCTCCAGCGAGGCCGAGGAGCGCTGGGCGAGGTCCGGCCGTTCGCCCTTGTCCGGCTTCTCCGGGACGACGAAGCGGTAGCCGACGTTGCGCACGGTGCCGATCAGCTGCTCGTTCTCGACGCCGAGCTTGGCGCGCAGCCGTCGGACGTGGACGTCGACCGTCCGGGTGCCACCGAAGTAGTCGTAGCCCCAGACCTCCTGCAGCAGCTGCGCGCGGGTGAAGACCCGGCCGGGGTGCTGCGCGAGGTACTTGAGCAGCTCGAACTCCTTGAAGGTGAGGTCGAGCACCCGGCCCTTGAGCTTGGCGGAGTAGGTGGCCTCGTCGACCGAGAGGTCGCCGTTGCGGATCTCCATCGGGCTGTCGTCGGTCGCCACCTGGAGGCGGCCGAGGGCGAGCCGTAGCCGGGCCTCGACCTCGGCCGGGCCGGCGGTGTCCAGCAGGACGTCGTCGACGCCCCAGTCGGCGGTGACGGCGGCCAGGCCGCCCTCGGTGACCACCAGGATCAGTGGCGAGCCGATGCCGGTGGAGCGCAGCAGCTGGCAGAGGCTGCGGATCTGTGGAAGATCCCGTCGGCCGTCGACCAGGATGACGTCGGCGCTGGGGGTGTCCACCAGGGCGGAGCCCTCGGCGGGCGCCACCCGGACGTTGTGGAGCAGCAGGCCGAGGGCCGGCAGCACCTCCGCGGAGGGTTGCAGCGCGTTGGTGAGGAGGAGCAGAGAACTCATACCCGGTAGTCCCCTTTCCGGGTCGTCGCGGTCGCGTTACGGCTGCCGCCACAGCCGGATGGCGCACGTGCAAGGAGGTGTCGCGCGCGGCCGGCCCCGAGCGGGGAGGCGGCGGGCGACATGAGGGTGGGGGAGGAGACCAGGCGTTCACCGGAGGACTCACCGGCGCGCACGGCAGTACGGCGCGCGCGTCGGAGGTCCCGCAACCCCTGAAGCACCGTTTCTGCCCTGCTCATCCCGTGAACCTTCCGGTCTGTCCCGTGCCGGGCGGCGGCCCGGGGCCGGGTTCCGACACCCCGACCGGGTCCGGGCACGTCGTTGTGCCGCGAATGGCGGGGCGGTTCCTGCTCCGCGCCGGGGGTGGACCGACGAATCGCAAGAACGTCCGTACTGGCGTCCTGAAAGCACGAAAGGATCCGGGGGCGACTCTGCCCGGATCCCTCAGGGCACGAGGATAGCCGACCGGCTCCCGCACCGGGAGGGCTCGGAGGCGGCTGTTCGCCGATTTCGGGCGCCCCCGGGGTGAGCCCGGCCACAGCGTCGGGAGGGCTCCGGCACCGGTGCGGCCAGGGCGATTGCCGGTCGCGTCGGCGGACACGCCATCATGGGACGCACATCGGCGGCACCGTACGCGTACCTCTTTCGAGTGGTGTTCGGCCTCCGGTGGCGACCCGGCCGGGGCACCGGGCCCGGGCGAGGACGACGAGAAGGGGTTGCCATGGGCGCGACCACCGAACCAGCGGGCGCCGCTCGGGCGAGCGGGACGATCCGCTACTGGGCGGCGGCGAAGTCGGAGGCCGGGCTGGCCGAGGAGCCGTACGAGGCGGCGACCCTGGCGGAGGCACTGGCGGCGGCCAAGGCGCGGCACGCCGACCGGCCGAAGCTCGTCCGGTTGCTCGGCCACTGCTCCTACCTGGTCGACGGCTCTCCGGTCGGCGGCCGTGACCACGCGACGGTGTCCCTCACCGAGGGCGGCACGGTCGAGGTGCTCCCGCCGTTCGCGGGAGGGTGAGCGGCGTGACGGACCCGAACAACGTGAACGGCGGCCCGCAGGGTGCCGGCCCGGGCGGCTGGCAGCAGCAGCCGCCGCAGCCGCCGCATCCGCAGGCGCAGTCCCAGTACCCGTACGCCCCGCAGCAGGGGTACGCGCCGGAGCAGTATCCGCAGCAGGAGCACCCGGCTCGGCCGTACGCCCCTGGCGCGGGCCAGGCGCCGGGGCACCCGGGCGGCCACCAGCCGCTCGGCGCGCCGGGTGAGCAGCCGCCGTACGGCGGTCGCCCGGCGCACCAGCAGCAGCCGTACGGACAGTCCCAGCCGTACGGACAGTCCCAGCCGTACGGGCAGCACCGGCAGCAGCCCCAGCCGTACGCGCGGCAGCCGCACGGGCAGCAGCCGTCGTCCGCGCAGCCGCCCGTGGACGACGCGGCGACCACGCTGCTCCCGCCCGTCCCGCCGATGGACGACGCGGCGACCACGCTGCTCCCCCCGGTGGTGGTGTCGGGTGCGATGCCGACCGCGCCGCCCGGCCGGAGGCCCGCCCCGGCACCCGCGGCGAACCCTGCCGCGGCCCCGCAGCCGGTCTTCGACCCGCCGACCATGACGCTCAAGCGTCCGCCGGCTCCCGGTCCGGCCGGCGCCCCCGCCGGTGCCCCCACCGGCCGCCGACGGGCCGGCGCGTCGCACGGCGCCGTCCCGGCACAGCCCGTTCCCGCCGCCGGGTCCGTCCCCGGCGCACCCGTCCGGACCGGCTCGCCGATCAACGACCCGGGCCTGCAGCCCGCGCTGATCACCGCCGGTGCGGCCGCGCTGCTGGCCGGTGCGGCGGCGCTCGGGCAGCCGGCGTTGGCGCTGGTCGTGGCGCTGCTCCAGGTGCTGACGGCAGCCGGCTGGTTCCGGCTGAACGGCATGTGGCCCGCCCGCCAGGGCATCGCCCTCGCCGCGCTGGCCGGTCTGACCGCCGACGTGGCGGTGCTGCTGGCCGGCTCCGACGGGGGCGCGGCAGCCGTCGTCGGCACCCTCGGCGGGTTCTTCCTGCTCGTCCTGGTGCTCCAGACGTTCCGCCCCTCGGACCCGAAGGAGCGGTTCTACGCGCTCACCGTGCTCGGCTCGGCCACCGTGGTGACGGCGCTCTGCACCGCGCTGCTGCTGGCGGACTGGGTGCCGGCGGCGGTCGGCGCGGTGGCGCTGGCGACCGTACTGGCCGCCGCGCCGCTGCCCGGCCCGAAGCAGCTGGGCCCGGTGCTCGGCCTGCTGGCGGCTGTGGTGTTCGGCCTGGCCGTCGGGGCCCCGCCGGCGCTGGGCGCCCTGGCGGGTCTGGGCGCGCTGGTCGGCCGCCGGGTGGCGGGGTACGACTTCCCGTCCCGGTTCGTGCACATGACGGCGGGCGTGGCGCTGCCGCTGGCGGTGGCCTCGCCGCTGATCTGGATCGCCACCCGCCTGCTGGCCGGCTGATCCCGGGCAGCGCTCCCCCGACGCCCGGACCCGGAACCATGCTCCGGGGCCGGGCGTCGTACCGTCGTGCGGGCGCGGCCTCCGGCGGCGGGCGCCCGGGGCGGGCGCGCGCCAGGACCGGAGCACCGACGAGAACGACGAGATCGACGAGAACGACGAAGAGAACGACGCGTACGACGGCAGCGGCAGGCGACGACGGGGGAGAGCGATGCGCGGTTGGCTGAAGGCGACGATCGGCCTGGTGGTGCTTTCCGGCTTGCTGGTGGGTGCGGACCGGATCGCCGTGGGCGTGGCCGAGGACAAGGTCGCCGAGCAACTGGTGAAGAGCGGCCGGATGAGCCAGCGGCCGGACGTGTCGATCGGTGACGTCCCGTTCCTCACCGATCTGCTCTCGAAGGAGGTGGACGACCTCCGGATCTCGGCCGACGGGCTGACCGTCGGCGACGGCACCCATCAGGTGGCACTGCACTCCTTCAAGGCCCGGCTGTCCGGGGTCACGGTGAGCAACAGCCTGACCAGTGCCAAGGTGGCCAAGGGCAGCGGCAGCGGCCTGATCTCCTACGCGGACCTCGCCCAGCTGCTGCCGCCCGCGTCCCAGATGGTGCCGGCCGCCGGTCGGCTGCCGGTGAGTGCCAACACCCGGCTGAGCCTGTCGTACGGCGGTCCGGGCAAGATCAAGGCGGCGCTGGGTCCGCTCGCGGTCGGCGAGGGTTCGGTGCACAGCGAGGGCAACACCGTCACGGCGGACGGGTTCCAGCTCACCGGGGTGGCCGCGATGGTCGCGGGGGTGACCAACCAGAAGGTCGATCCGGTCAGTTTCACCCTCGACCGGCTCCCGGCCGGGCTGAAGCTGTCCGGGGTGACGCCGCAGGAGGAGGGCCTCCAGCTGTCCTTCCAGGGCGACGGCGTGACCCTGATCGGCTGACGCCCCCCCCGCCACGGGTCGCCGCCCTTGCTGCCGCCAGTCCGCGCCGCCCCCTGTCCGCGCCGCCCCGGCCGGCCCGCGCGACCCCTGCCGCTTCTGTCCCGCTCCGCGAGACGCGCTGTCCAGTGCCCGACCGCGGGGCGGCGTGCTGCGCGCCCCTGGCGCCCCCGAGGGGAGCTCCGTAGGACCGTTGGCCGGTTCCCGCCCACCATGGAATGGCCAAATCTCGCAATGCGAGCGATCTGGTCTCATCATTCGATACGCTGGTGACAGCGGGCGCCCCGTGTCCCTAGCATCGTCGGCATGAAGCGACAGACGGACCTCACGAAGCGGCGGGCGGTAGACCTGTGCCGCGTGGCCGCCTGTCTGTGTCGAATGCGCTAACTCGGCGTCTTTGCAGGGCAGTTCCTGCCCGCCGCCGATTCCTCCGGTGATCTGGCCCGGTACCTGGTGCCGGCCATCCCCGCTGCATACCGCAGACCATCGCTCGGAACAGCGCGTCACCCTCGTCCGTCCCAGTATTCGGACGTAGATTCGGAACGGCGCCGCCGACGAGCACACCCAGCAGCAGCACCTTCCGCAAACCGCCCTCGGATGGAGAACATCACCATGAGCCGCAGCGACGTCCTGGTCGACGCCGACTGGGTCCAGGCCCGCCTGGACGACCCGAAGGTTGTCATCGTCGAGGTCGACGAGGACACCTCCGCCTACGAGAAGAACCACATCCGCAACGCCGTCCGGATCGACTGGAAGACCGACCTCCAGGACCCGGTCCGCCGCGACTTCATCGACCAGGCCGGCTTCGAGGCGCTGCTCAGCGCCAAGGGCATCGCCAACGACGACATCGTCGTCCTGTACGGCGGCAACAACAACTGGTTCGCCTCGTACGCCTACTGGTACTTCAAGCTGTACGGCCACGGCGACGTCCGCCTGCTGGACGGCGGCCGCAAGAAGTGGGAGCTGGACTCCCGCGACCTGGTCACCGAGGTGCCGGCCCGCGCCGCGACCGCGTACAAGGCGCAGGCCGTCGACTCCTCGATCCGCGCCTTCCGCGACGACGTGATCGCCGCCATCGGCAACCTCAACCTGGTCGACGTCCGCTCGCCCGACGAGTTCTCCGGCAAGCTGCTCGCCCCGGCCCACCTCCCGCAGGAGCAGTCGCAGCGCCCCGGCCACGTGCCGAGCGCCCGCAACATCCCGTGGGCCAAGAACGCCAACGACGACGGCACCTTCAAGAGCGACGACGAGCTGAAGGCCCTGTACGAGGCCGAGGGCATCGATCTGGCGAAGGACACCATCGCCTACTGCCGCATCGGCGAGCGCTCCGCGCTCACCTGGTTCGTGCTGCACGAGCTGCTCGGCCAGGCGAACGTGAAGAACTACGACGGCTCCTGGACCGAGTACGGCAGCCTCGTCGGCGTGCCGATCGAGCTCGGCAACTGAACCGCCGGCTCCACCCGTAAGGCTGAAGGGAAGACAAGACATGTGCGGTGCGAAGGCCGGTGGGCCGGACCTGGCAGGAGTTGACGTGGCGAACGAGACGATCATCCAGGGTTCCGTGACCCGAGACGGCGAGCCGGTCAACGGCTACGTCCGGCTGCTCGACGAGGGCGGGGAGTTCACGGCCGAGGTGCCCACCTCGGCGACCGGCCAGTTCCGGTTCTTCGCCCGCCCGGGCAAGTGGACCCTGCGGGCGCTGGTCCCGGGCCAGACCGTGGACCGCCAGGTGGTCGCCTCCCAGGGCAACCTGACCGAGGTCGCCATCGCGGTCTGAACGGTCTGAACGGTCTGAGCGCGCCGACGCGCGCCGGATCCGACGTGACCGGGCGGATCCGACACCGAGGGCCCCTGCTTCCGCAGGGGCCCTCGGTCGTACCGTGGAAGCGTGCAGGGGAGCCGGCGACACCGCTACTACTACGCCATGATGGGCGTCTGCCTGGGGCTGTTCGTCCTCGCCTGGGGCGTGGTCCGGTTCTGGTCCGTCCCGGCCGCGATCGGCATGTGCCTGTTCGCGATGGTCATCCCCCCGGCCGCCGCGGTCTTCGCCAACAAGCGGGACCCGGAGGACGACTGGTGGAACGACCCGCGCTGGGAGGACCCGAAGTGGGACGACCCCGGGCACGACCGGGACCGCCCCGACCACGAGGGTCGCCCGCCGGGGGGTCAGTAGACGAGGGCCTGCACGCCGTCGGCCATGATCTCGCTGACGAAGACCTGTGCGCCCGCGATCCGGACACCCTCGACGGTGTCCTTCTGCTCGATCCCGCGCCGGGCCGCGCACTGGGTGCAGAGGGTGACGGTGCCGGCCGCCAGGATCGACTCCAGCAGGTCCGGCAGCGGCGCGGCGTGCGGCAGCTCGAACTCCGCCGCCCGCCCCGGCAGGGCGAACCAGGACGACTCGCCGGTCAGCCAGAGCGACACCTCGATCCCGCTGGCGACGGCCACCGCCGCCACCGTGAAGGCCTGCGAGCAGCGCTCCGGCGCATCCGCCCCGGCGGTGACCTTGATGACGAGCTTCTTCGAGTCGGGCTTCGTATCAGACGACATGCCGCCACCCTAGGTCCCGGCGAAATGCCGACGTGGTGGGGCTCACCGAGACCCGTCGTCACCCGGCGGATAGAGTGAGCGGCAGCAAAATCCACCACACTGTCGCCGCCCTGGGAGCCCCCCGTGTCCGGTCTGGAAATCTTCTTCGACGGTCTGCTGGCCCTCATGGCCGTGCTGATCACCTGGTTCGCCATCTTCTCGGTGATGAAGCTGTACCAGGGTCAGCGCTGAGCCGGCTGCCGTACGGTTGAAGCCGCCCCACATCGACGACGACAGCGACCAGGAACATGATCGAGATCCCCTCTGACCTCCACAAGGACGTCGTCCCGCTCGCCTTCCTCCTCGGCACCTGGGAGGGCGCGGGCGTCTACGCGCCGCTTCCCGGCGAGGAGACCGCCGGCGCGGAGAAGTGCAACTTCGGCCAGGAGATCGTCTTCCGGCACGACGGCCGGCCCTTCCTGGAGTTCCGCTCCCGCACCTGGGTGCTGGACAGCGAGGGCGAGAAGATCCGCCCGCTGGAGAACGAGCACGCGTTCTGGCGCGTCACCAGCAACCAGCACGGCACCAGCGGTGCCCGCGGGATCGAGATCTCCTCCATCCGCGACGACGGCACCGTGGAGATCTGGTACGGCGAGCTGGCCGACGGCAAGCCGCAGATCGACGTCTCCACCGACGCGGTGGCCCGGATCGAGGGGTCGCCGGAGTACTCGGGCGGCAAGCGTCTCTTCGGCTTCGTCAACGAGGAGCTGCTCTGGGTCGGCGAGAAGGCCGCCCCGAACGTGCCGCTGCGCCCGTACATGTCGGCGCAGCTGAAGAAGGTGCTCAGCCCGGCTCAGCTGATCAAGGACATCAACGACCTGCCGGACGACGGCATCGCGTTCTTCCGCTGAGCACGGCCTTCCGCCGAGCGCGGCTTCCGCTGAGCCCGGCCCTTCGCTGAGCACAGCTCACCTTGCACGAGGTAGGGACCGGTCGGGGGCCGGTCCCTACACTTGCAGCAGGACCCCCGACCTTGGCAGGGACAGCACCGTGGCGGACACCGGCACCACCGACTGGCAGCTCTCCGGCGACTGGAAGGCCGACCTGCGTGAGCGCGGCTACCGCCTCACGCCCCAGCGCCAGCTCGTCCTGGAGGCGGTCGACGTGCTCGACCACGCGACTCCGGACGACATCCTCGGCCACGTCCGCCGCACGGCCAGCGGCATCAACATCTCCACCGTCTACCGGACCCTGGAGCTGCTGGAGGAGCTCGGCCTGGTGTCGCACGCGCACCTCGGCCACGGCGCCCCGACGTACCACCTGGCGGGCCGTCACCACCATCTGCACCTGGTCTGCCGGGACTGCGAGAAGGTCACCGAGACGGGTACCGAGATCGCCCGGCCGCTGATCGAGAGCCTGCGTGAGCAGCACGGTTTCGACACCGACCTCAAGCATTTCGCCATCTTCGGCCGCTGCGCCGACTGCACCGCCAAGCTCGCCGAGGACCGGTCGTAAGCTGGCCGGTATGAAGAGCCCGCTGCTTGCGCTGCCCGGTGCCGTCCCCGCCGAGGGAACCGACGAGGGCGTGGCCGCCCACTACGGCGACATCTTCCGCGAGCAACGCGACCTCGCCCGGGGCACGGGCTTCGTGGACCTCTCGCACCGCGGTGTGGTGACCGTGACCGGTGCCGACCGGCTGGCCTGGCTGCACCTGCTGCTCACCCAGCACGTCAGCGAGCTGCCCGCCCAGCAGGCCACCGAGGCGCTGGTGCTCTCCGCGAACGGGCACGTCGAGCACGCCCTGTACCTGGTCGACGACGGCACCACCACCTGGGCGCACGTCGAGCCGGGCACCCGGGAGGCGCTGGTCGGCTACCTGGAGAGCATGAAGTTCTTCTACCGGGTGGAGGTCACCGACGCGACCGCCGACTACGCCGTGGTCCACCTGCCGGCCGGCTCCACCGCCTCGGCGGACGGCGCGGCGGCGGTGCGTGAGCTGTCGTACGGGCGGGACCTCTTCCTGCCGCGCGCCGAGTTGGCGGCGCTCACCGGCGGGTACGGCCCGGCGGCCGGCATCTGGGCGTACGAGGCGCTGCGGATCGAGGACCACCGGCCCCGGCTTGGCTTCGAGACCGACCACCGGACCATTCCGCACGAGGTGGACTGGCTGACGACCGCCGTCCACCTGCAGAAGGGCTGCTACCGCGGGCAGGAGACCGTCGCCCGGGTGCACAACCTGGGGCGGCCGCCGCGCCGCCTGGTCTTCCTGCACCTGGACGGCACCGAGGAGGTGCTGCCCCCGCACGGTACGGAGGTGCGGCTCGCCTCGGACCCGGCCGGCCGTGCGTTGGGCTTCGTGACCTCCTCGGCGCGCCACCACGAGCTGGGGCCGATCGCGCTGGCCATCGTCAAGCGGAACGTCCCGGTGGACGCGGTGCTGCTGGCCGGGACGGTGCCCGGGACGCAGGACGTGATCGTCCCGCAGTAGCAGGCGGGCCGGACGGGCCGGACCGGCTGTCGGGTCAGACCTCGACCAGGACGGTGAACGGGCCGTCGTTCACCAGCGCGACCCGCATGTCCGCCCCGAAGCGGCCGGTCTCGACCTTGGCGCCGAGCGCGCGCAGCTGGGCGACCACCTCGTCCACCAGCGGCTCGGCGACCGGGCCGGGGGCGGCCGCGTTC
This sequence comes from Kitasatospora sp. NPDC050463, assembly GCF_040655255.1. Classification (NCBI taxonomy): domain Bacteria; kingdom Bacillati; phylum Actinomycetota; class Actinomycetes; order Kitasatosporales; family Streptomycetaceae; genus Kitasatospora; species Kitasatospora sp. NPDC050463. The sequence goes on along the minus strand of NZ_JBFAJO010000001.1, from coordinate 356,169 downwards.
CAGGTGGGGCGGCGGCCCTTGCGGGCGTCCCCGTAGAGGGTGAACTGGCTGATCACCAGGAGCGGCGCGCCCAGGTCGGAGCAGGACAGCTCGACGCCGTCCTCTCGGGTCTGCGGCTCCTCCCCGGCGGGCGCCTCCAGCAGTCGCAGCGTCCAGAGCTTGCGGGCCAGCTGGGCCGCCTCGGCGGGGGTGTCCTCGTGCGTGACGCCGACCAGGACGCAGAGCCCGGGCCCCTCGATCGCGCCGACGGTCTCGCCCGCCACCGTCACCCTGGCTTCGGTCACTCGCTGCACCACTGCTCGCATGCGGCCATTGTGCCGGAGCCGGCAGTGCGGTTCTGCGGCCCCCTGAGGGGCGTGCATGGGGTAGCCGCGCGCCCGGTTGTGTGCGCCTGCGTGCCGGGCGGTGCCGCTCCTGCTGCGAAAAGACCCGGTCATATCAGCCACCCCCGTTCGCCAGGGGGCCGTTCGGGTGCACGGGCGGTGCACCGGCGGTGGGCGGAGTGGCACGCTGGGGCGGTACGAGGGTCCGGGGCGCCAAGGTCCGCCGCAACGGGCCCGTTCGGCCGGGCGGTCGAGTCGGTAGGTCAGGCGTTCTGGTGGCGTCGCCCCGCGGGGTGGCGCCGGCGGGGGGCGGGAACCTTCGGGGGCGATCGCGCGTGCCGTCGGACGGGTGTGCGCGGTGGGTACGCGCGACGGCCCGCCGGGGGGACGGGCCGGACCGGCGGCAGGCGACGGGGTGCCGCGAGCGGGCGGGATCGGACGACGGCAGGTGGTTGGTTGATGGACGCGAGCAGCGCGGGGCGGGACCGGTCCGGGCGGATGCCCGAGGACCTGGAGCCGGCAGCGGGTCCTCCGGGCCCGGCGGCGGGCCCGGAGGGCGAGCCCGATCTGGAGGGGTTGGGCCTGGAGCAGCTGAGGACCCTGCGCCGGGAGACCCTGGAGCAGGAGGCGGACCTCTCCTATCTGCGGCGCCTGCTGCACGGGCGGATGGACATCCTGCGGGCCGAGCTCGACCGCCGGCCGGGTGCGCTCCTGGTGGCGGCGGGGGGTGAGAGCCCGGCGGGAGGCGCCCTGCTGGACCGGCTGCCGGCCATCCTCACCGACGCTCCGTCGACGGTGCGCCGGTCCGCCCGGCACGTCACCCTGGGGCCGCCCAGGGGCCAGCAGTCTCAGCTGGAGGCGGACGCCCTGATGGGTGATGTCCAGCTGGCGGACCTGGCCGCGCACCCTCCCGAGGACCTGCTGGCCGCGTTGGACCGGCTGCGGGCGCACGAGCGCGAGGTGTCCGGCCGGCGGCAGCTGCTGCTGCGGACGGCGGACGGCTGCAGCGCCGAGATCACCCGCAGGTACCGTGATGGAGAAGCGCGGGTCGACGACCTGCTCGCGGGCGGCCCGCTCTGACCGGGTGAGGTGTCCGGGGCGGGCGTGCGGTCCGGCTCGCCCCCGGCCCACCCTCACCCCGGAAGGCTTCCGCCATGTCCCACTCCGTCGCCCTGCCCGTGCTCGCCGAGGTCATACGCTCCGGCTTCACCGAGGGCCGGCACCACGGATCGCTGGTACTGCTCGCCGCCGACGGCTCGGTGGAGTTCGCGCTGGGCAGCCCCGACGCGCCGGTCTTCCCGCGCTCGTGCGCCAAGCCGTTCCAGGCGGTGGCCACCCTGCGGGCGGGCCTGGCGATCGAGGGCGAGCTGCTGGCGCTGGCGGCGTCCAGCCACTCCGCGGAATCGTTTCACCGGGACGGCGTACGGCGGATCCTGAGCGAGGCCGGGCTGGACGAGTCCGCTCTGCGGACCCCGGCGGACCTGCCGCTCGACGAGACCGAGGCGGAGCTGTACCTGCAGTCCGGCGGCGAGCGCGCACCGATCCTGATGGACTGCTCGGGCAAGCACGCGGGCTGGCTGGCCGCCTGTGTCGCCAACGGCTGGCCCACCGAGACCTACCTCGACCCGGCACACCCCGTCCAGCTGCTCGCCCGCGAGGCCCTGGAGGAGGCCACCGGCGAGTCGGCGGCGCACGCCGGGGTGGACGGCTGCGGCGCGCCGCTGCTGGCCGTCAGCCTGACGGGGCTGGCCCGCGGCTACCGGGCGCTGCTGCGCGCCGAGCCGGGGACGCCGCAGCGCCGGGTGGTCGACGCCATGCGCGCGCATCCCGAGTACGTGGCCGGTACCCGCCGGGCCGACACCTGGCTGATGCGGGCGGTGCCGGGCGCGCTGTCCAAGATGGGTGCCGAGGCCGTACAGGTGGTGGCGCTGCCGGACGGCCGGGCGCTCGCCTTCAAGATCGACGACGGTGCCGAGCGGGCCCGCGGGCCGGTCCTGGCGGCCGCGCTGCGCCGGCTCGGCGTGACGGCCGCGGACGGCACGGTCGAGCGGATCGGCGCCGCGCCGCTGCTCGGTGGCGGCGTGCCGGTCGGCGAGATCCGGGCGGCCTTCTGAGGCCTGCCGGCGGGCGCCGGAGTGCGGACCGACCGGTGGCGGTGCACGGTGGACGGGGGCCGTCGCACAGCTGAGGGAGTCCGTCATGAGCGAGCACGTGTACCGGGTGACCGAGATCGTCGGGTCCTCGACCGAGAGCATCGACGCCGCGATCCGCAACGGGGTCGAACGGGCCTCCCGGACGCTGCGCAACCTCGACTGGTTCGAGGTGACGCAGGTCCGGGGCCACCTCGCGGACGGCCGGATCCAGCACTACCAGGTCGGCCTGAAGGTCGGTTTCCGGCTCGACGACGAGGCCTGACCGGGGTCCGACGACGCCGGGCGGGCCGGTCTCCCGGCCTCCTCCGCCGGCCGGTCCCCCGGCGTCGTCCCTCCGGCCGGTCTCACCGTGGCGGCCCGGCGGCCGCTCTCCCGGCGTCCCGCCGGCGGAGGCCGACCGCCGGTCCTCAGCGACCCCCGGTCGTCAGCGGCCCCCGGTGCTCACCGGTCGCGTTCCGGCAGGACCAGCGGGACGCCCGTGCGCGGGTGCGCCAGCACCTCGACCGGGTGCCCGTAGACCTCGCTGAGCAGCGGCGCGCGCAGCACCTCGGCCACCGGTCCGTCCGCGACCGTCGCGCCGGCGGCCAGCAGCACCACCCGGTCCGCGTAGGCCGCCGCCAGTGAGAGGTCGTGCAGGACGACGACCATGGCGTCCCCGGCGGCCGCCCGGGCCCGGGCGACCCGCAGCACCAGCTCCTGGTGGCGCAGGTCGAGGGCGGCGGTGGGCTCGTCCAGCAGCAGCAGCGCCGTCCGCTGGGCCAGCACCCGGGCCAGTGCCACCCGGGCCCGCTCGCCGCCGGAGAGCGCGGTGAACGGCCGCCCGGCGAAGGCGGTGGACTCGGTCGCGGCCATCGCCTCGGCGACCACCGCGTCGTCCTCGGCGGCGGCCGCGGTGCCGGCCCAGGGTGCGCGGCCCATCCGGACCACCTCGTCCGCCGGGAACGGGAAGGAGAGGGCGGCCGACTGCGGCAGCAGCGCGCGGTGCCGGGCGAGTTCGGCGGGCCGGTAGCCGGCCAGCGGGCGGTCGAGCAGCCGGACCTCGCCACCGGTCGGCGCGAGGTCGCCGGCCAGCACGGAGAGAAGGGTGGACTTGCCGGCGCCGTTCGGCCCGAGCAGGGCGACCACCTCGCCGGCCGTCACCCGGACGTCCGCGCCGGCCAGCAGCTCGCGCCCGCCGACCGTCAGCCGGACGGCCTCGGCGGTGAGCAGGTCGGTGCCCGGGGCGGGGCGTTCGGGTACCCCGGGTCGGGCGCGCAGCCTCATGCCCAGCCTCCCTGCTTGGTCCTGGTGCGGCGCAGCAGCCAGAAGAAGAACGGGCTGCCGATCAGCGCGGTGAGCACACCGAGCGGGAGTTCGGCGGGCTCCGCCAGGGTGCGGGCGGCGAGGTCGCCGGCGACCAGTACGAGCGCACCGCCGAGGGCGGAGGCGGGCAGCAGGAACCGGTGGCCCGGTCCGGCCACCATCCGCAGCAGGTGCGGGACGACCAGGCCGACGAAGCCGATGATGCCGCTGATCGCGACGGCGGCGGCGGTGAGCAGGGCGACCAGCGTGATCAGCACCAGGCGCATCCGCTCGACGTCCACGCCGAGGTGGCGGGCCGGCCGCTCGCCGAGTGCCAGCAGGTCCAACTGCCGTGCGTAGCGGGGGGCGAGGGCCAGGCCGACGAGCGCGAACGGCAGCACGGCCAGGACCTTGCCCCAGGTGGCCTGGGAGAGCGAACCGAGCTGCCAGAAGGTGACCTGGCTGATCGCGGCGGAGTCGGCGGTGAACAGGAAGAGGCCGATCAGCGCGCCGCAGAAGGCGTTCACCGCGACCCCGGTGAGGATCAGCGTGACCACCTCGGTGCGGCCGCCCGTGCGGGACATCGTGTACACCGCGAAGACCGTCAGCAGGCCGGTCGCGAAGGCGAAGGCGGTGATGGTCCAGGTGCCGAAGGCGTCCAGGCCGAGCACGATGCAGCCGACCGCGCCGACCGCGCCGCCGGAGGAGACGCCGATCACGGCGGGCTCGGCGAGCGGGTTGCCGAACACGCCCTGCATCAGCGCGCCCGCGCAGCCGAGCGAGCCGCCGACCAGCAGGGCGAGCACCACCCGGGGGAGGCGGACGTTCCACAGCACCGACTCGGGGACCCGGTCCAGTGGGTGGCCGCCGAGGCCGAGCCGGTGGCCGAAGGAGGCGAGGATGTCGCCGAGCGGGATGCGGTAGGCGCCGATGCCGGCCGCGAGCAGGGCGCAGAGCACCAGGGCGGCGGCCAGACCGGCGGTGATCACGGCGGTGCGTCGCGGCCCGGGCAGGGCGAGGGGCTTCTTCCGTACGGCGGTGCTCACTCGGCGGCCGCCGGGTAGAGCTGGTCGGCGATCTCGCGGAGCACCTGCGGGGTGCGCGGGCCGTAGCTGAGCAGTTGGCCGTCCTCGATCGAGACGATCCGGCGGTCCAGCCCGGCCGGGGTCTGGGCGACGCCGGGCAGCTTGAGCAGGCCGTCGACGCCGCCGACCGACTCCAGGCCCCTGCTCATCACCAGGATCGCGTCGGGGGCCGCCTTGACCAGGGCCTCGCTGGTGAGCGGGGTGAAGTCGCCGGTGAGCCCGGCGGCCCTGCCGGCGTCCTCGCCGCCGACGGCCTCGATCAGCGAGGTGGCGCCGGAGGCCGGGCCGCCGAGGAGGAAGACGGAGGCGCTGCCGCGCAGGTACAGGAAGGCGACCTTGGGGTGGCGGTCGACGGTGGGCAGCGCGGCCGTCGTCCCGGTGATCCGCTGCTCGGTGCGTTCCTTCAGCTGCCGGCCGGCGTCCGGGACGCCGAGGCCGGCGGCGACGGTGTCGATCCGGGGGCCGACGTCGGCGAGTCGCTTGGCGTCGTCCAGGACGATCAGCGGGACGCCGGCCGCGCGGATCTGCGCGATCGCCTCGGCGGGGCCGGTGGAGCGGTCGGCGAGGACGACGGTCGGGTGCAGCGAGAGCACGCCCTCGGCGGAGACGTCGTGCGCCTGGGTGATCACCGGTAGCGCGGCGGCCTGCTGGAAGGTGGTGGAGACGTCCCTGGCGACCACCTTGGGGCCGAGGCCGAGGCTGAACACGATCTCGGCGAGGCTTCCGTTGAGCGGGATGATCCGGTTGGCGCTGGTCACGGTCACCTGGCGGCCGTCGGCGGAGGCGGCGGTGGCCGGCAGCCGGGGAGTGGGCTCCGCGGGCAGTGGTTCCACGGCGTCCGGGGCCCGCGAGGCACCGGCCTCGGCGGTCGCGCCGGCGGGGCCGGCGCCCGAGCCGCAGGCGGTCAGCGCGAGCAGCAGACCGAGGGCCACCAGCAGCAGGAGTGGCCCGCGGGCCACCCGGGTTCGGATCGTGCTGCTGCTCAACGTGCGTCCCTTCGCTGGGAGTTGTCGCCGCAGGCGGCGGTGGTCGAGGGTCCCGCCGGCGGGACTCTTGACTCATATATTAGGTTAGCCTTACCTGAGTTCCACAAGAGGGTCGGCGCTGCGCCGACCCCTGTCCTGTTGTGCCGAGGAGTGATCCGCCGTGCCGCTGCCCAGACGGCTCCGTCGCCTGGCCGCCACCCTGGTGGCCACCCTCGCCGCTCTCCTGACGGTGGCGCTGCTGCCGGGCCCGGCGGTGGCGGCGGAGGGCAAGGTGTCCGGCGGGCGGCTGGACTGGGGGATCAAGCAGTCCTTCCTGACGTACGTCACCGGCCCGATCGCCAAGGGGAGTTGGGCGCTCACCGGGGGCGCCGCCACGGTCGCCGGGAGCACCTTCCGGTTCCACTCGGCCAACGGCGCGTACGACCCGGCGACCGGCGCGCTGAGCGCCGCGTTCTCCGGCGGGGTCCGCTTCACCGGGCACCAGGAGAACGGCGCCGACGCCCTCGATCTGAGCATCGGCCGGCTCACCTTCCGGGCCGCCGCGGGCGGCGGTGCCGGGCTGTACGCGGACGTCAGCAGCAAGTCCAGGGAGACCGGTCAGGTCAGCAGCGTGAGCCAGGCCAAGCTCGCGGACCTCTCGCTGGCGGGGGTCGACCTGCGCGGCGCCGCCGGCACCCTGGCGCTCGGCAGCGTGCCCGCGACGCTGACCGACGCCGGGGCGAAGGCCTTCGGCAACTTCTACGCCGCCGGGACGGCGCTGGACCCGGTCAGCCTCTCGGTCAACCTGCCGGCGGCGCAGCCGACCTCGGCCCCGTCGCCGTCCGCCCCGTCGTCCGCGCCGGCCGCCGTGCCCACCACCCACCCCGCCGCGACGCCGGAGCAGCCGGCGGCCACCCCGCCGTCGGCCGCTCCCGGGGCCCCGGCCCGGACGGAGTTCGCGAACGGCGCGCTCGACTGGGGCGTTCGCCGGACCTTCCGCGACTACGTCACCGGCCCGATCGCCCAGGGCCGTTGGGAGCTCGGCGGTGGCGCGGCGGACGGCGGCGCGTTCTTCCGCTGGACCCCGGCCAAGGGCGGGTACGACCCGGCGGCCGGCGCCCTCACCGCGTCCTTCGGCGGCAGCGTCCGCTTCACCGGCATGCGGAGCGGCGACGCCTACGGGCTCGACCTCACCCTCGCCAACCCGGGCGTGACGGTGGCCGGCGGCCAGGGCCGGCTGGTCGCGGACGTCTCCGGCCGGACGCCCGACGGCGGTTCGCAGACATTGAGCGCGGTCGAGCTGGCCGCCTTCGACGCGGCCGGCCTGACGCCCGAGGCGGGCCTGCTGAAGGCCGTCGAACGTCCGCTCAGGCTCACCGAAGCCGGCGCCAAGGCCTTCGGCAACCTCTACCCGACGGGTACCGAGATGGACCCGCTGAGCTTCGCCGTCGCCCTCGACCCGGGCGCCGCGCTCCCCCCGCTGCCGGACATCGGCAGCGCCCCGCCGGCCGCGCCGAGCCCGGGCGCCGCCACGGCGTCCGCGGCCGCGCCCGCCGCCGCGTCCTCCTCCTCGGACGTCGTCCCGGCGGTGGCGGGCGGCCTGCTGGTGGTCGCGCTGGCCGCGACCGCCGCGGTGCTCGTCCGGCGCCGGCGCCGTTCCACCCCCACCGACGCGGCCTGACGTCGGTCCCCGCCCCCCGCTCACCGAACGGAGTTCCACCATGTCCCGCAGCACCGCCATGCCCGCAGGCCGTCGCAACCGCACCCGGCCGGCCGCCCTCGCCGCCGCCACCGCGGGCCTCGGCCTGACCGTCCTCGGGGCGCCCGCCCTGGCCTTCGGCGCGGGGGGCGCACCCGGCAGCGTCACGTACGACACTGGCGCGCTGGACTGGGGGGTCAAGACCAGCTTCCGGACCTACGTCACCGGTCCGGTCGGCCAGGGCAGCGTGGAGCTGACCGGCGGCGCCACCACCAACGCGGACGGCAGCTTCCACTTCGGTCTGGCGAGTGCGGCCTACGACCTCACCACGCACTCGCTCACCTCGGCTTTCACCGGCGGGGTCCGCTTCACCGCCCACCACGGCGCGCTGGACGTCGGCCTGAGCGACCTGAAGATCTCCACCTCGGGCACGACCGGCACGCTGACCGCCGACACCGCCTCCAAGGAGTCGATGGGCGCCACCGAGGTCACCCGCCGCGACGACGTGCCGCTGGTGACGTTCACCGTCGGCCGGGACACCACCACCGGCGTGCCGACGGCGGCCGCGCTCACCGAGCAGGGGGCCAAGGCGTTCGCCGGCTTCTACCAGGCCGGGACCGCGATGGACCCGCTGGCGCTGCTGCTGAAGCAGAGCCCGGCCACGCCGTCGCCGACCGCCACGGCGTCGGCGTCGCAGTCCCCGGGCGCGACCGGTTCGCCGTCCGCCTCGGGCTCGCCCTCCGCCACCGGTTCGCCGTCCGCGACGCAGTCGCCGAGCGGCACCGGTTCGCCGTCGGCGTCGCAGCCCCCGAGCGGCACCGGCTCGCCGTCCGCCTCGGCTTCGCCCACCGCCTCGGGCTCGCCGTCGGCGACGCGGTCGCCGGACGCGACCGGTTCGCCGTCCGCCACCTCCGCGCCGATCGGCAACGGTGAACTCGCCATCGTGAACGCCACCCTGGACTGGTCGGTCAAGGCGAGCTTCCGCAACTACCTGACGACGATGGCCAACGGCAGGGTGGAGTTCGGCGGCGGCGCCGCGGACTACCGCTTCGGCGGCGGCAACGGCACCTACGACACCGCGACGCACGCGGTGTCGGCCGGCTTCAACGGTTCGGTCCGCTTCCTCGGGCACCCGGAGGGTGGCGGCTACCAGCTGGACACCACCCTCGCCAAGTTCGGCCTGAAGATCGACAAGGACGGCGCCTACCTGACCGCGGACGTCCACGCGAAGTCCCGGGACGGGAAGGGCGACACCGCGCTCACCGGCGTCCGGATCGCCAAGCTGGACCTCGCCAAGACCGACCTCACCCCGGTCAACGGCGTGGTGACGCTCTCCGGCGTCCCGGCCACGCTGACCGCGGAGGGTGTGCCGGCGTTCGGCGGCTACCCGGCGGGTGAGGCGCTCGACCCGGTCACCGTCGCACTGGCCTTCGACAAGGGGGCCCGGCTGCCGACCGGTACGGGTGCCGGTGTCGGTGGCGGCGTCACCAATGTCGGTACGGGCTCCGGCGGTGGCACGGGCACGGTCGGCGGCGCCTCGCTGACCACCGGCGGCGGCGCCTCGCTGGCCTCCACCGGCGCGGACACCCCGGTGGTGCCGCTGCTGGCCACCGCGGCCGGCCTGCTGCTGCTCGGCGGCAGCGCCACCGTGCTGGTCCGCCGTCGGAGCGGCGCGCGGATCTGATCCCGCACCCCGACGCGACCGGGCCCCGGCGGGCAACTGCCCGCCGGGGCCCGGTGCTTGGACGCCTCCCGGTGCACGAACGCCCGAGGGCGTCCCTGCACCGCGGTGGCTAGGCGCTGAGCGGGTAACGCCCGTCCAGGTCGCGGAAGATCGCGCCGTTGAGCACGAAGGCGCGCTTGCACTCCTCGACCACCCGGCGGCGCTCGATGTCGTCCAGCGCGAGCCCGGCGGCGTCCAGCTTGGCCCGGTAGTCGCGCTTGAAGGCGGCCGGGTTGTCGATCTCCTCGAACACGTAGAACCGCACGCCGTCGCCCTTGCGTTCGAAGCCCCAGGTCTTCTCGGCGATGCCGCGGATGATCTGACCGCCCGACAGGTCGCCGAGGTAGCGGGTGTAGTGGTGTGCGACGTACCCGGCCGGCCACTCGGCCGCCAGCTCCTCCACCCGGGCCACGTACGCGGCGGTGGCGGGCAGCGGTGCCAGGCCCTCGCGCCAGCCGGGCCCGCGCAGGTGCTCCAGGTCGCGCTCGATGGCGCCGGTGCGCAGCAGGGCCCGGTCGATGAACGGTCCGGCCACCGGGTGGTCCGCCAGCTCGGCGGCCCGGCCCTCCAGAGCCCGGTAGACGTACCAGAGCTGGCCCGTGAGGTCGGCGTAGGCGTCGATCCCGAGCCGCCCTCCCAGCAGGTGGCTCATGAACGACGACTGCTCCGCGGCCTCGTGCTCCTCGCTGCTGGCGGTGCGGAGCACGGTGGAGAACGGGACGGGCTGCTCGGGCATGGGCATGCGGCCTCCAGAGGTCGAAATCGGCCCCGACTTTTTAGTTAGCCTAACCTAAGTCGCCGTCATGTCGACAGAGTGTCGGCAAAAAGTCGGGCCGGCGACGGAGCGGGGCGGGCCCGGGAACGGCGAAGGCCGGGACCCGCGGACGACTCCGCGAACCCCGGCCTTCGACTGCCCCGACCTACCCCGAACGCCCTGCGAACGAGATCGGTACGAGGGCTCAGTGACCGCCCTGCTCCGCCAGCCGCTTGATCGACGCGGTGACCTCGGCCTCGGCCTCGGCGCGGCCGACCCAGTTGGCGCCCTCGACGGACTTGCCGGGCTCCAGGTCCTTGTAGACCTCGAAGAAGTGCTGGATCTCCAGACGGTCGAACTCCGACACGTGGTGGATGTCCTGCAGGTGCTCCCAGCGGGGGTCGGTCGCCGGGACGCAGAGCAGCTTGTCGTCGCCGCCGGCCTCGTCCGTCATCTTGAACATGCCGATGACGCGGCACTTGATCAGGCAACCGGGGAAGGTCGGCTCCTCAAGGATGACCAGGGCGTCCAGCGGGTCGCCGTCGTCCGCCAGGGTGCCCTCGACATAGCCGTAGTCGGCCGGGTAGCGGGTCGAGGTGAACAGCATCCGGTCAAGGCGAAGACGACCGCTCTCGTGGTCGACCTCGTACTTGTTGCGCGAGCCCTTAGGGATTTCGATAAGGACGTCGAACTCCAACGGTTCCTCCAAGGTAGGGACTGACAGAATCCAAGTGTCTCCTACGGGAGCGGGTGCTCAGGAAAGGGGCCGGTCGGTGGGAGCAGGGGTCGGGGCGGGAGACCGCCGCAGGGGGACGGCCGCCGGGTTGTTCGGAGCGGCGCTGCTGGTCGCCGGCACGGTGCTGTCCTCGGGTGGCTGGGCGTACGCCCAGCCCTCTCCCTCGCCCGGCGGGCACAGCGCGGGCCACGGCGAGGACGGGAAGCACGACGACCGGGGCAACGGCCGGGGCGACGACAAGGGTGACGGCCGGAGCCGGGGCGGCGACCCGGCCGGGAGCCGGGCAGGTGCGGCGGAGTCGCCCGACCCCACCGGAGCCGCCGGGCCGGCCGGCCCGACCGCCCCCTCGGCCGTCACCACGCCCCCCGCCGCGCCCTCCGGCACGCCCGCCACTCCGGCCGCCGGGCGCCCGGCCCCCGCCGCAGGGGCCGTCCTTGCCTCGGCCGAGACCGGCCCGACCGCCGCACTGCCGACCGCCCAGGGGCTCCAGCAGGCCCTCGCCGCCGCCCTCGGCGACCGGAACCTGGGCACCGTGAGCTTCGCCGTCGCGGACGCCGCCGGCGGCCGTCTCCTCTACGGCTCGGGGGAGAACGCGCCCGCCACCCCGGCCTCCACCACCAAGCTGGCGACCACCGTCGCGGCGCTCTCGCTGATCCCGGGCGACACCCGGTTGACCACCCGGGTCGTCAAGGGTGCGAACCCCGGCGAGATCACCCTCGTGGGTGGTGGTGACCCGACCCTCACCGCGCTGCCCCCCGACCAGGTGCAGATCGGCGGCCTGCCCGCCGACGCCGACACCGCCCCCGCCTCGCTGGAGGCGCTGGCCCGGCAGACCGCCGACGCCCTCAAGGCCGGCGGCACCACCACCGTCAAGCTCGACTACGACCTCTCGCTCTACTCGGGCAACCCGCAGCACAAGAACCACGACGCCGCCAACATCGCGCTGGTCACCCCGTTGATGGTCGACGAGGGCAGGGTCGACCCGAAGAGTCGTGAGGATGCGCCGGCCCGGGTGGCCGACCCGGCCGGCCAGGCCGCCGACGCCTTCGCCGCCCAGTTGAAGGCCCAGGGTGTCACCGTCGACGGCAAGGCCAAGCCCGCCGCCGCCCCCGCGGCCGCCACCGCACCCGTCCTCGGTCGGGTGGACTCGCCGACCGTCGCCCGCCTGGTCGAGCGCCTGCTGACCACCTCCGACAACACCCTCGCCGAGGCGATCGCCCGTCAGGCCGCGCTCGCCGCGCACCAGCCGGCCAGCTTCGAGGGCGCCGCCACCGCCGTCACCCAGGAACTCGCCCGGCTCGGCGTGCCGATGACCGGGGTGGTCCTGGGCGACGGCAGCGGGCTGTACCCGGGCAACGCGATCCCGCCGGCCGTCCTGGTCCAGCTGCTCGCGCTGGCCGCCTCGGACCAGCACCCGACGCTGCGTCCGGTCCTCACCGGCCTGCCGATCGCCGGCTTCACCGGCACCCTCGGCAAGCGCTTCGGCGCCGCCTCCGGCGCCGCCGAGGCGGCCGGGCTGGTCCGGGCCAAGACCGGCAGCCTGAGCGGCGTCAACACCCTGGCCGGCACGGTGGTGGACGCCGAGGGCCGGCTGCTCGCCTTCGCCGTGATGACGAAGACCGGCGCGTCCGCCGACACCGCCCGCGCCGCGATGGACCGCGTCGTGGCCAGGCTGGCCGCCTGCGGCTGCCACTGACCCGGCCGCCGGGCCGCGGCGCACCACCGACGCCGACCCCCGTGCAGGGCCGATCCCCGTGCGGGGACGGCGGGTTCGGCTCCGCGCGGCCGCTGACCGGCGCGCCCGCGTCCGGTCGCCCGTCCGGCAGGACGTGGGCACCCGTGGCTCCCCCGGACGGGCCGGAGCACGTACGGTGAGGGCATGACGAGCGCGAGCGGCGGTGCTGACATGGTCGACTGGAATCTCGCGGTCGCAACAGCGACCAGGCTGGTACGGCCGGGGCCGGAGGTGAGCCGCGCGGAGGCGGCGGCCGTGGTCGCCGAGCTGCGCCGGCACGCCCTGGAGGCGGAGGAGCACGTCCGGACGTTCACCGGCATGCGTTCCAGCAGCCTCGGCGCGGCCGCGGCGACCCCGGTGCTGATCGTGGACCGGCCCGGCTGGGTGCGGGCCAACGTCGCGGGCTTCCGTACCGTCGTCCAGCCGCTGGTGGAGAAGCTCCAGGCCCGCCGGTCCGGCAGCGCGGCCGCCGGCGTCTTCGGCGCGGTGGGGGAGAAGGCCACCGGCATCGAGGTCGGCGCCCTGCTGGCCTTCCTGGCGACCAAGGTGCTCGGTCAGTACGAGACGTTCGCCCCGGCCGAGCCCTCGCTGGAGGCGCCGGACAGTCCGGCCGCGCTCTTCGACAAGCCCCGGCTGGGCCCCGACGGCCCCGGCCCGGGACGGCTGCTGCTGGTGGCGCCGAACATCGTGCACGTCGAGCGGGAGCTGGACGTGCACCCGGCCGACTTCCGGCTCTGGGTCTGCCTGCACGAGGAGACCCACCGCACCCAGTTCACCGCCGTGCCGTGGCTGCGCGACCACATCCAGTCCGAGGTGCAGTCGTTCCTGGCCGAGACGGACGTCGACCCGGGGGCGCTGCTGGACCGGCTGCGGGACGCGGCCGGTTCGCTCGGCGGCGGCCTGCCGGGTCTCGGCGGCCGGGGCGAGGCGGGCCCCACGGGGCTGCTGGAGATCGTCCAGTCGCCCTCCCAGCGGGAGATCCTCGGCCGCCTGACGGCCGTGATGTCGCTGCTGGAGGGTCACGCGGACGTCGTGATGGACGGCGTGGGCCCGGCCGTGGTGCCGAGCGTGGCGGAGATCCGGGAGAAGTTCCAGCAGCGCCGGGACCGCGGGGCCAACCGGCTCGACCTGGTGCTGCGCCGGCTGCTCGGCATGGACGCCAAGCTCCGTCAGTACCAGGACGGCGCGGTCTTCGTGCGGGGCGTGGTGGAGCAGGTCGGGATGGACGGCTTCAACCGGGTCTGGACGTCCCCGAACACCCTGCCGACCAAGGAAGAGATCCACGACCCGTCCGCCTGGGTGGCCCGGGTCGTGCGCTGAGGAAAGGCTGTGTTGTCGCCCGGCTCGCCTCCGGGCCGCATTGGTCCGGCGCCGACGGTCGGCGCTCCGTCGCTCCTTCGTCGCTCCCGCGCTTCTCCCTTTCGGCACCGGCGCGGCCCTTCGGCTCGGGGCGGGTTCGGTGTGGGGCTGCGGTCACTACGAGCGCTCGGGGCGGGTTCGGCTCGGGGCGGGGTGTCGGCCGCTCGCCTTCGGGTGCTCCTGGGTGCTGCCCTCGCCTTGGGGTGGCTCCGGGTGGTCGGCAGCGGTCAAAGCCGTTCGTACGAGTGGTCCAATCGTGCAGATGGCGGGTGAAGATACGTTTCTCCATTCACCCGTACGTGGGACGGTGGTCGTACCGGTGGCGCGGGTGGCGTAGCGGGTGCCTCCTTTCTGCCACCATCTGTGAGCGCCCGGTAACACGGTGCTCACACATGCGCGGCCCCCGCCGCGCCCACCGCCGTCCTGTCCCTCCGTCAAGGAGTCGTCCGCCGTGGGCCCACACCCCGCTGTCGCAGCGATACGCCTGGCCGTACGCCGCACGCTCACCGACCTCGCCGCCGAGGCCGGCACCACCTTCACCGCGCCCGTGCGCGAGCCCCGCGAGCGCCCGAGCGGGGCGCCGCTGGTCGGCGCCGCCGTCGGGACCACCCTGATCGGCAACGCCCACCGCCACCCGTCCGGGCTGCCGCGCACCCCGGCCGCGCCCGGCTCGCCGCTGGTCCTGGTCGCCGTCAGCGGCGGTGCCGACTCGATGGCGCTGGCCATCGCGACCGCCTTCGAGGCACCCAAGCTGGGCCTGCGGGTCGGCGCCGTCACCGTCGACCACGGTCTGCAGAGCGGTTCCGCCGACCGCGCCGCCCAGGTCGCCGAGCGGCTCCGCTCGCTCGGGCTCGACCCGGTCGAGGCCGTGCCGGTCCGGGTCGGCCGCGCCGGCGGCCCCGAGGCCGCCGCCCGGGACGCCCGCTACGCCGCCCTGGACTCGGCCGCCGAGCGCCACGGCGCCGTCGCCGTCCTGCTCGGCCACACCCGCGACGACCAGGCGGAGACGGTGCTGCTGGGCCTGGCCCGCGGCTCCGGCGCCCGTTCGCTGGCCGGCATGCCAGCCCAGAAGGGCCGCTACCGCCGCCCGCTGCTGGAGCTCGACCGGGCCGCCACCCGCCAGGCCTGCTCCGCCCAGGCGATCCCGGTCTGGGACGACCCGCACAACTGTGACCCCGCCTACACCCGCTCCCGGGTGCGCCACGAGGTGCTGCCGGTGTTGGAGAAGCATCTCGGCGGCGGTGTGGTCGAGGCGCTGGCCCGGACCGCCCGGTTGTTCCGTGACGACGCCGACGCCCTGGACCAGTGGGCCGCGCTCGCCGAGCGCGATCTGCGGACCGGCGAGGGCACCCTGGACGCCGCGAAGCTGGCCGAACTGCCGTCCGCGGTGCGCCGCCGGGTGCTTCGCAGGGCCGCGCTGCGGGCGGGCTGTCCGGCCGGCGACCTCTTCGCGCGCCACCTCGAAACGATCGATCTGCTGGTCACCGGTTGGCACGGTCAGGGGCCGCTGCACCTACCCGGGGGCGTCGAAGCCACCCGCAGGTGTGGCACGCTGGTCTTTCGGCGGCAGGGCGACTGACGGGCAGGCATGCTCCCGGGGCGCCGGGCCGCCGGCCATCCAGACCCCGAACGTTTGAGGACGTATCCCCGGTGGACCAGAACGACATGGGCGCTGACCTCGCGAAGGTGCTCATCAGCAAGGACGAGATCGACGCCAAGCTCCTGGAGCTTGCCGAGCGCATCGACCGGGACTACGCGGGCAAGGACCTGCTGATCGTCGGCGTCCTCAAGGGGGCCGTGATGGTCATGGCGGACCTCGCCCGTACCCTGCACTCGCAGGTGACGATGGACTGGATGGCCGTCTCCTCGTACGGGATGGGCACCAAGTCCTCCGGTGTGGTGCGGATCCTCAAGGACCTCGACACCGACATCGCCGGCCGCGACGTCCTGATCGTCGAGGACATCATCGACTCGGGGCTGACGCTCTCCTGGCTGCTGGGCAACCTGGGCTCGCGCGGCCCGGCCTCGCTGGAGGTCTGCACGCTGCTGCGCAAGCCCGACGCGGCCAAGGTCGAGATCGACGTCAAGTACGTCGGGTTCGACATCCCCAACGAGTTCGTGGTCGGCTACGGGCTCGACTATGCGGAGAAGCTGCGCAATCTCCCCTTCATCGGCACCCTCGCCCCGCACGTCTACGGCGGCTGAGGGAGGATTCGCGCCTCGTTCGGGCTACGGACGGGAACAGTGGACCGTTCCCGCCCGTTGCATCGGGGGAAATAGAAGTAGGTCGTGTCGCTGTGCTCCCGCCACCGGCGGGTCGGACTGCGGTACGGTCCAATAAAACCGCTCTTCACATGAGCAGAGACCGGATGCGCCGGCGGCCCAGGCCCCGCGGCGCCGTCGAGTGGCAGGAGGGACGGGGCGGCAACGCCCCGCATGGATGGACGTCAAGCGATACTTCCGTGCGCCGATCATGTGGATCGTGCTGGCCGTCCTCGCCGTCATCGTGCTGATGCAGGTCGTTTCTGACTCGAACGGCTACAAGACGGTGGACACCGGGCAGGTCGTCGCAGCGATCGACGCCAAGCAGGTCAAGTCGGCGCAGATCACCACTGGTGACTCGAACACGATCAAGATCCAGCTGAAGGACGGCGCAACGCTGTCCAACGCCGGCACGGGCAAGACCCCGTCCGGCTCCAAGTTCCAGGCCTCGTACATCGGCGACCAGGGTGTCGCGATCGCCGACAAGCTCCAGGCCCAGATCAACGACACCGACCAGAGCACCCTTTCCGAGGGCTACACCATCAGCCCGGAGAAGCAGAGCACCTTCGTCAGCCTGCTGCTGTCGATGCTGCCCATCGTGATCATCGTTCTGGTCTTCCTGTTCCTGATGAACCAGATGCAGGGCGGCGGCTCGCGCGTCATGCAGTTCGGCAAGTCGAAGGCCAAGCTGCTCACCAAGGACACCCCGAAGACGACCTTCTCGGACGTCGCCGGTGCGGACGAGGCGGTGGAGGAGCTCCACGAGATCAAGGAGTTCCTGCAGGAGCCGGCCAAGTTCCAGGCCGTCGGCGCCAAGATCCCCAAGGGCGTGCTGCTCTACGGCCCGCCCGGTACCGGCAAGACCCTGCTGGCGCGTGCCGTCGCGGGCGAGGCCGGGGTGCCGTTCTACTCGATCTCCGGCTCGGACTTCGTCGAGATGTTCGTCGGTGTCGGCGCCAGCCGGGTCCGCGACCTCTTCGAGCAGGCCAAGGCGAACGCCCCGGCGATCGTCTTCGTCGACGAGATCGACGCCGTCGGCCGGCACCGCGGTGCGGGTCTCGGCGGCGGTCACGACGAGCGCGAGCAGACCCTCAACCAGCTGCTGGTCGAGATGGACGGCTTCGACGTCAAGGGCGGCGTGATCCTGATCGCGGCCACCAACCGCCCCGACATCCTCGACCCGGCGCTGCTGCGCCCGGGCCGATTCGACCGCCAGATCGCGGTGGAGCGCCCCGACCTCCAGGGCCGACTGGACATCCTCAAGGTGCACCAGAAGGGCAAGCCGGTCGCGCCGGACGTCGACCTCTCGGCCGTCGCCAAGCGCACCCCCGGCTTCACCGGTGCGGACCTGGCGAACGTCCTCAACGAGGCCGCTCTGCTGACCGCCCGCTCGGACAAGAAGCTGGTCGACAACGTCACGCTGGACGAGGCGATCGACCGCGTCGTGGCCGGCCCGCAGAAGCGGACCCGGATCATGTCCGAGAAGGAGAAGAAGATCACCGCGTACCACGAGGGCGGCCACGCCCTGGTGGCGGCGGCGTGCCCCAACAGCGACCCGGTGCACAAGATCACGATCCTGTCCCGCGGTCGGGCCCTCGGCTACACCATGGTGCTGCCGGACGAGGACAAGTACTCCACCACCCGCAACGAGATGCTCGACCAGCTGGCGTACATGCTGGGCGGGCGCGCGGCGGAGGAGCTGGTCTTCCACGACCCGACCACCGGCGCCTCGAACGACATCGAGAAGGCCACCGCCACCGCGCGGGCCATGGTGACCCAGTACGGCATGACCGAGCGCCTCGGCGCGATCAAGTTCGGCTCGGACAACTCGGAGCCGTTCCTCGGTCGTGAGATGGGCCACCAGCGCGACTACTCGGAAGAGGTCGCCGGGCTGGTCGACGAAGAGGTCAAGAAGCTCATCGAGAACGCGCACAACGAGGCCTGGGAGATCCTGGTCGAGAACCGCGACGTGCTCGACAACCTGGTCCTGGAGCTCCTGGAGAAGGAGACCCTCAACAAGGAGCAGATCGCCGAGATCTTCTCGACCATCGTCAAGCGCCCGGCCCGGCCGGCCTGGACGGGCTCGTCCCGCCGGACGCCGTCCACCCGGCCGCCGGTGCAGTCCCCGAAGGAGCTGGCGCTGACCAACGGCGCCGCCGCCACCGCCGCCGAGGTCTCTCCGGTCGACGTGGTGAAGCTCCCGCCGCTGCCGGCGGAGCCGCCCGCCGAGGGCTGATCCGCCCGCGAAACGGACGGAATGGATGCCGTGCCACCGGGGTTTGTACCCTGGAGGCGCGGCATCCGTGCTGTTCAGCCAAGTCGTCCCACTAGTTAGCGAGGCCCGCATGATCGACCCGGTGACGCTCGACGGTCCGTCCACCGTCGGGACCTTCGACCAGAAGCGGGCCGAGAACGCCATCCGCGAGCTGCTGCTCGCCGTGGGGGAGGACCCGGATCGCGAGGGTCTGCTGGAGACCCCGGCCCGGGTCGCCAGGGCGTACAAGGAGATATTCGCCGGCCTCTGGCAGGAGCCGGAGGACGTCCTCACCACCACCTTCGACCTGGGCCACGACGAGATGGTGCTGGTCAAGGACATCGAGCTGACCTCGGTCTGCGAGCACCACCTGGTGCCGTTCCGCGGTGTCGCGCACGTCGGCTACATCCCGTCGGTCAACGGCAAGATCACCGGCCTGTCCAAGCTGGCCCGGCTGGTCGACGTCTACGCCCGCCGCCCGCAGGTGCAGGAGCGGCTCACCAGCCAGGTCGCGGACGCGCTGATGCGGATCCTCGAACCGCGCGGCGCGATCGTCGTGATCGAGTGCGAGCACATGTGCATGTCGATGCGCGGCATCCGCAAGCCCGGGGCCAAGACCATCACCTCCTGCGTGCGCGGCCAGCTGCGCGACCCGGCCACCCGGGCCGAGGCGATGAGCCTGATCATCAGCCGCTGACGGCCCGGCGGCTCCGCCGGGCCGGGGCTCAGACCACCTCGTGCTCCATGTGCGGCGGGGCCGGGGTGCCCAGGGCGTTGCGGTGCCGGGGCATCCGCAGCTTCACCATCCGCCGCCAGCCGAACGCGCGGTCGTACAGGTAGAGCGCGTGGACGCCGGCCGTGACCACCGCGAGCTGCCAGCGCGGCCACCGCAGGATCCGCGCCATCCGGGCGGTGACGGCGAGCCCGACGTCCCGGTGGGTGCGGATCTCGCCGCGCGCGCTGGTCTCCAGGGTGTGCCGGATGTACGGGCCGTGGCCCTCGGCGACCAGTCGGAGCAGCTCCTCGTGGCAGTACGCGAGGTGGTTGTCCTCGTCGGCGGAGATCATCCGCATCGCCCGGCCGAGGTCCGGGTTGTCGCCGTACGCCTTGACCAGCTGGCGCATCTGCTCGGCCGCGCGCTGCTCGGTGACCCGGCTGTGCACCAGGTACGTGATGATCTCGCGTTCGGCCAGCGGCACCTCGCTGTTCAATCGCTCGTGCGAGAGGCCGACGCCTTGGCGCTCCAGCAGCATGCAGTAGTCGGCCTCGGCGGGGACGTCCACCCTGGACAGGCCGCGCTTGTTCAGCAGCTGGGTGAAGATCCGGCCGTGCTTGCGCTCGTCGGCGCCGTGCCGGGCGATCTTGGGGGCGAGGACCGGGTCGCGGGTGAGGGCGGTGATCCGCTCGTTCTCCCAGCCGCCCTGGTCCTCGCCGCCGGCCGCGATGCTGCAGAACAGTTGGTAGGCCTCGTCGTTGCGGTAGATCTCGGTGAAGAGTGATCTGGTGCTGAGCATGGGGCCTCCTGCACGGATCCGGGCCTGCGCCGGCCGTTCGGCCGGGCGGTCGCGATACGTTCCCCGGGACGGCGCCCGAGCGGACCGGACCGGCCGGTAATCACCCGCCCGGCGGCGGTCGGCGGTGGTCAGGTCCAGGTGAGGCGGGCGCTCATCCACTCCAGGGCGGCCGGCAGCTCGCGGATCCAGCTGTCGAAGTTGTGGCCGCCGTCGTCCAGGTAGAGCGACTCGACCTTGAACTGCGGGTTGGCGGCCGCGACCTGCTGGGCCAGGTCGACGAACTTCACCGTCTCCGGGTAGTCGCTCTCCTTGCGGGTGCTGATCACCAGCAGCGAGAGGTTCGGTGCCGGGAGGTTCTGCAGCCGCCAGCCGAGGTCGCTCTGGTCGGCCAGTGCCTTGTCGCCGCCGAAGAGGTTGCCGCCGGTGAACTGGTCCTCGGCGACCTTGAAGTCGCCGTGCATGCCCACGCCGTTGCCGTAGACGTCCGGGTGGCGCATCGCGAGCCGCATCGCGCAGCTGCCGCCGGTGGAGAAGCCGAGCACGCCCCAGGACGACGGCGAGCGGCTGACCCGGTACGCCGAGCGCAGCGCCTCGGGCACGTCCTTGGCGAACCAGGACTCGGCACGCGGCCCGCCGGGGACGTCGACGCACTCGGTGTTGCGCGGCGGGGCGACGGTCGGGCGGGTCATCACGATGATCGCGGGGGCCATCTTGCCGGCCTTGCGCAGCTCCCAGGCGGTCTGCGGGACGGGCAGGTCCTTGACCAGGTGCATGGTGGTGCCCGGGAAGCCGGCGACGGTCAGCAGGACGGGGAAGCGCACCATGGCGAGCTTCGGGTCGAAGTACTCGGGCGGCAGGTACACGAACATCTGGTCGGACAGACCGGTCTCCTTGCCCGCGACCCGGACCGACTCGATCTTGCCGACCTCCTCCGGCGGGCCCGTGGGCAGATCGGTGACGGTCTCCAGGCCGCCCTCGTCGGTCGGCTGGACCAGCGCGTCGGAGGCCGGGGTGTTGCCGTGGTGGTTCTCGCTGCTGGTCAGCGCCAGCTTGGTGCCACCGGGGCTGAGGAGGTCGTCCCATGAGGTGTAGAAGCCGAACGAGTTGTTGACCGACAGCGCCAGCACCGCGAGCACCGAGACCTGAGTGACCATCAGCAGCGCGATCCGGCCGAGCACCGGGAGCGGGCGCTGGCGGGCCAGCCGGGGCCAGAGCCAGAGGGTGGCGAGCAGGGCCGCCGCGCCGAGCGCGAGCAGTGAGTTCGCCAGCGCGTCGCTGGTCAGTTCCATGCCGTCGGCCTTCCGGTGGGAAACTCTCTCGGGGCAGGCTTCATCGTCTGGCGGTGCGTCAGTCGCGGCCATCGCGGCTAGGCTGTCCGGACGTCGGGGCAGGCCGGAGTCCGGGAGTGGTCCGGCGCAACCGGCGCCCTGGAATGCGGCGTCCACCGTACGTACCGGGTATGCGGGGGTCCGTCGCGCCACACGGCGCGGGGCCCCGGCGCCCACCCCTCGGCTCAATCGCAGCGCCCACCCGACCCCGGTTTACCCCCCGTTTCCGGATGTTTGGCGGGCGCATTGCCTGATGAAGGAAAAGGCATGAAGGTCCCTCACAACTCCTCCCCCGGAGTGACAGGACTGCGCTCCGCAGCCTCTACGCTGAGCTCCCATGAGCGTTCCCGTGTCCGTTGAGCCGAGCCCCGAGCCGCCGCCCCGCCGCCGCGGCCTGCAGACGCTTCGTACCCAAGCGGCCACCGTCCCCCGGGCCTGGTTGCCCGGCGCGGTCGGTTACGCCTGTCTGCTGATCGGACTGGTGGACATCGCCAGCGCGGTGTTCCCCAAGCTCCGGCACACCAAGGTGCACACCTTCGCCGGGCAGCTGCCCGGGGGCACCACCACCCTGGCCGCGGCCGGCACGCTGATGGTCGGCCTGCTGCTGGTGCTGCTCGCCCACGCGCTGCGCCGCCGCAAGCGGCGCGCCTGGCGGGCCGTCTGCGTGCTGCTGCCGGTCGGCGCGGCGCTGCACATCCTGCGCTGGCACCAGATCGGCCCGGCGGTCGTCTCGCTGGTGCTGTTCGCGGTGATGCTGGTGCACCGGCGCGAGTTCTACGCCAAGGCCGATCCCCGCACGCGCTGGCGGGCGGTGGTCAACCTGGCCGTGATGGGTGCCATCAGCGTGGCGCTCGGCCTGCTGGTGGTCTCCACCCGGACCGGCTACGAGATCGGCCACCCGAGCCTGTTCCACCGCCTGGAGCATGTCGGATACGGGTTGTTCGGCTTCGAAGGACCGGTCGACTACAGCTCGGACCGGGTCTCCGACCTGGTCGCCTACCTGCTCGGCGGGCTGGGTCTGATCACCGCCTTCACCACCGCCTACCTGGCGCTGCGCCCGGAGAAGCCCAAGCCCGAGCTGACCGCCGAGGACGAGGAGAAGGTCCGCGCGCTGCTCGACCGGCACGGCGAGCGCGACTCGCTCGGCTACTTCGCGCTGCGGCGGGACAAGAGCGTGCTGTTCTCGCCCTCCGGCAAGGCGGCGATCTCCTACCGGGTGGTCTCCGGCGTCATGCTCGCCTCCGGGGACCCGGTCGGTGACGTCGAGGCCTGGCCCGGCGCGATCAAGGTGTTCATGACCGAGGCCCGCGAGCACGCCTGGGTGCCGGCCGTGATGGGCTGCAGCGAGGTCGGCGGCGAGGTCTGGACCCGGGAGGCGGGGCTGGACGCGCTGGAGCTGGGCGACGAGGCGATCGTCGACACGAGCACGTTCTCGCTCTCCGGACGGGCGATGCGCAACGTCCGGCAGATGGTGAAGCGGATCGAGCGCAACGGCTACTCCTGCCAGGTGCGCCGGGTCGCGGAGCTCACGGCGGAGGAGCGGCACCGGATCGCCGACGCCGCCGCCCGCTGGCGCGGCACCGACACCGAGCGCGGCTTCTCGATGGCCCTCGGCCGCTTCGGCGAGCCGGGCGACGACGCCTGCGTGGTGGTCACCGCCCACAAGGCGCCGGAGGAGGGCGAGAGCGGCGACGACCTGAAGGCCGTGCTGCACTTCGTGCCCTGGGGGCCGGACGGCATCTCGCTGGAGCTGATGCGCCGCGACCGGGCCGCCGACCCCGGTCTGAACGAGCTGCTGATCGTGGCCGCGCTGCAGGCCGTGCCGGCGATGGGCGTGCGCCGGGTCTCGCTCAACTTCGCGATGTTCCGCTCGGCGCTGGCGCGCGGCGAGCGGATCGGTGCCGGCCCGGTGCTGCGGGCCTGGCGCGGGCTGCTGGTCTTCCTGTCGCGCTGGTTCCAGATCGAGTCGCTGTACAAGTTCAACGCCAAGTTCCAGCCCGAGTGGGAGCCGCGCTTCCTGGTCTTCCCGAACACCCGGGACCTGCCCCGGATCGGCTTCGCCGCGATGCAGGCCGAGGCCTTCATCACCCTGGGCATGCCGCGCTTCGGCCGCAAGCCGCAGCGCCAGGGTCTGCCGGCCCCGGCCCACCCGGAGGTCACCGAGGCCGCCTGAGAGCGCCCGGGCCCGTCACCGGCCCCTGTCGCCGGACCCCCGTCGGACACCCCCCGGCGGGGGTCCGGCCGTATCCGAGGGAGCGGGGGCTTGAACTGATAATGGGGTTATGAGCACTTCGCTGTCCTTCTCGCTGCCGGCCGGACTGCCGCGGCTCGACCGCTGCGCCGTGATGGGCGTGGTCAACGTGACCCCCGACTCCTTCTCGGACGGCGGGATGTGGCACGACCCCGCCCGGGCCATCGCCCACGGCCTCGCGCTCCGGGCCCGCGGCGCGGACCTGGTGGACGTCGGCGGCGAGTCCACCCGCCCCGGCTCGCAGCGGGTGCCCGAGGAGGAGGAGCTGGGCCGGGTGCTGCCGGTGGTGCGCGAGCTGGCCGAGTCCGGGGTGGTCGTCTCGGTCGACACCATGCGCGCCCGCGTCGCCGAGCAGGCCGTCGCGGCCGGTGCCCGGATGATCAACGACGTCTCCGGCGGTCTGGCCGACCCGGCGATGGCCCGGGTGGTGGCCGCGACCGGCGTGCCCTTCGTGGTGATGCACTGGCGGGGGCAGTCCGCGGACATGGACAGCCAGGCGGTCTACGGCGACGTGGTCACCGACGTGGTCGGCGAGCTCACCGCCCGGGTGGACGCGCTGCTGGCCGCCGGCGTCAAGGAGGAACAGCTGATCCTGGACCCGGGCCTGGGCTTCGCCAAGACCGCCGAGCACAACTGGGCCCTGCTCGGCGGGCTCTCCGCACTCACCGCGCTCGGCCGTCCCGTCCTCGTGGCCGCATCGCGCAAGCGGTTCCTGGGTACGCTGCTCGCCGACCCGGAAACCGGGGAACTGCGCCCGGCCAGGGAGCGCGACGACGCGACCGCCGCGGTGTCGGTGCTGTCGGCCAGGGCCGGTGCCTGGGCGGTGCGGGTGCACGACGTGTCCGGCACGGCGGACGCCGTCCGGGTGGTCGCGGCCTGGCAGCGCGCGGCCCGGCAGGATCCGTCCGGCCCGTCGGCGGGCCGGGTGGGCAGGTGAAACGGGAGGGTCTGTGGCAGGTGACGGCAGGGTGAGCGGCGAGACCGCGGGTCAGCGGGCCCGTGAAGCGGATCGGGAGGCCGTACTGGAGGCCAACCGGATGCTGTACGAGGCGCTGGAGAACGGCGATCCGGAGGCCGTCGAGGAGGCCTGGCTGGGGGCCGACGAGGCCGACGACAAGGGCGGCGTGGTGTGCGTGCACCCCGGCTGGCCGGTACTGCGCGGGCGGGCCCAGGTGACCCGCTCGTACATGCTGATCATGGCGAACACGGAATACATCCAGTTCATCCTGACCGACGTCGAGGCCGAGGTGCAGGGCGATGTGGCCCTTGTCACGTGCACCGAGAACATCCTTTCCGGCGGTGAGGCGGAGGAGGAGGGCGAACTCGGCCCGCTGGTCGGCGGAAAGGTCGTCTCGACCAATCTCTTCCGCCGCACCCCCGCGGGCTGGAAGCTCTGGTCCCATCACGGTTCACCCGTTCTGACCAGCGGGGACGACGAGGACGAGGACTGATCCGCGGGTCATCGGGAAGTCGTCTCCCGGCGGCGTCCCGGGAATTCCCGGGCGGTCACCGAACGTTCATGTCAATCGCCATTCCGGTGCGCGTGGCGTCGGTTCGTGCCGGGTAGGACGGTCAGGCGTTGTCCGCGCTCGCGGGTAGATTCACAACGCAGTGGCGGGCGTGGTGCCCGTCTCCGTACTGCCCTCCCGCCGCTCTTCCGGGGCAGGGCCCGTCCGACTGGGAGCAGTGATTCGTTTGCTGGACCGCGTCACCCTGCGGGGCCTGCGTGCCCGGGGCCACCACGGCGTCTTCGAGCGCGAGCGCGTCGAGGGCCAGACCTTCGTGGTGGACCTCGTGCTCCACCTGGACACCCGCCCCGCCGCGTCCGGCGACGACCTCACCCGCACTGCGCACTACGGCGTCGTGGCCGAGGAGGTCACCGCGATCATCGCCGGCGAGCCGGTCGACCTGATCGAGACGCTGGCCCAGCGCATCGCCGACCAGTGCCTGAAGCACGAGGCGGTCGAGGAGGTCGAGGTCACCGTGCACAAGCCGGACGCCCCGATCACCGTGCCCTTCGACGACGTGACCGTGACCATCCACCGGGGCCGCGCATGACCCGCACCGCGCACCCCGTGCCAGCCGCAGAGCCCGTTCCAGTTGTAGGGGAAGTCCGATGAGCACCAGCGACCCGACCGCCTCGCCGACCACGTTCGACCTGGAGAGCCGGGTGGACTCCGCCGACGCGACGCTGCACGGCCAGCGCTGCGCCGTGATCGCCCTCGGCTCCAACCTGGGCAACCGCCTGGACACCCTCCAGGGTGCCGTGGACGCCCTCGCCGACACCCCCGGGCTCAGGATCAAGGCCGTCTCCGGCGTGTACGAGACGGAGGCCCTCGGCGGGCCCGACGAGCAGCCCAACTACTACAACGCGGTGGTGGTGCTGCGCACCACCCTGCCCCCGCACGACCTGCTGGAGCGCGGCAACGCGATCGAGGACGCCTTCGGCCGGGTCCGCACCGTCCGCTGGGGCCCGCGGACGCTGGACGTCGACATCCTCGCCTACGAGGGCGTCACCAGTGACGACCCGCAGCTGCTGCTGCCGCACCCGCGCTCGCACGAGCGGGCCTTCGTGCTCGCCCCCTGGCTGGACGCCCAGCCGGATGCCGAGGTGCCCGGCCACGGCCGGGTCGCCGCGCTGCTCCAGGCGCTCGGCGGCGCCGACGCCCAGGGCGTCCGGCTGCGTGAGGACATCGGGCTGACCCTGCCGGAGTAGGCCTCGGCGGCTCGGCGGCCGGGGAACTCGGACCGGGCCCCGGCCGTACCAGTAGGTGTCCGCCGTCCGCGCCGGTGCCCGCCGGTTCGGGCCCGGTACGGTGGCCTGGCGCCGTCGTACCGTCCTCCCCGCCCGTCGCCGGGCCGGGGTGCCTCCCAGCCGCCGGGCCGGGCGGGCAGGGCCAGGCCCGGGGGCGGCCGACCGACTCCGCAATCCGGGAAGGACCACGTCCGAGTGAAGCTGCTTCGCCTCCGTCTGCTGGTCGGCATCACCGCCGCAACGACGGCACTGTCCTGGGCCGGTGCCAAGCTGTGGGCCTCCCTGGACACCCTGCCCGCGGTGCCGGGCGCGGCGCCGGTAGTGCTGGCCGCGGTGGCGGTGATCCTGCTCGCCACGGCGATCTCGCTGCGGTCCCGGCTGAAGGCGGCCCGCGAGCGGCAGCCCGGGGCGAAGGGGGTCGACCCGCTGGGCGCCGCCCGCGCGGTGGTGCTGGCGCAGGCGAGCGCACTGGTCTCGGCGGTGGTCACCGGCATCTACGCGGGCGCGGGGATCTACCTGCTCGGTGAGCTGGACGTGCCGGCGCGCCAGGACCAGGCCGTCACGGCCGGCCTCTCGGTGCTGGCCGGCGCCGCGGTGATCGCGGCGGCGCTCTGGCTGCAGCACGTGTGCAAGCTGCCGGAGGACCACGACGACCCGAGCGGGCCGGCGATCTCGCACCGCTGAGCGGAATCCTCCGGTGATCTTGGGTGAGGATCCGGACACGTGCGGTAGAGCTTGCGCAGTGTCAAGGGCCAAAGCGGACCCTGGGCTGACACGCCCCCAATTCGCACGCTAGTTTCTTGGCATGTCTCGCGGACGCCACCGTCATTCCTCCGTCCTCGGCCGGGTCCTTCCCCCCACCGCCGCCGGCGTGCTCATCGTCGCCGCGGTGGCCGCGCTGCTCTTCAGTCAGGACACCGTCCTGGTCCGTTCGGTGGGCGTCGCCGCCGTGCTGGCCGCGCTCGGCATCGCCGTGCTGCTGCGCCAGCGCGACCGGGCCGCCCGGGCCGCCGCCGAGGTGTCCGTCGCGCAGCGGCTGCGGGCCGAGGAGCGCTTCGAGGAGCAGCTCGCCGAGGCCGAGTACGCGGCGGAGGTCGCCGAGGAGCGGGCCACCCGCTTCGGGCGGCGGCTGACGGCCGAGAAGTCGCGGCTGGCCAAGGCCGAGACGGAGATCGCCCGGCTGCTGCGCGAGCGTGCCGTGGCGGTCGCCGAGCAGGCGCTCAAGGAGGCCGAGGCGACCCAGCGGGCGCTCGCGGCCGCCCGCCCCAAGTACCCGGCCAGTCCGGCCGCGTTCCTCCGGGCCGCGGCCGTGCTGCGGCACCTGGGGCGGCAGGCGGCGGCCCGGGACGCGCAGCGCGAGCGTGCGGCGGGTGCGGAGGTCGCGGTGCGGGCCCGTACCGCGCCGGCTCACGTCCCCGCGGTGGCGGCACCCGCCCGTCCGGTGCCGGCTCCGGTGGCTCCCGCGGTGCCCACGCCGGCGGCGTCCAGGCCCGCGGTGGTCGCTCCGGCGCCCGCGCCGCGGCCGGCGCTGACGGCGACGGTCGGGCAGCTGGGCGGGCAGTCGGGCGGTACGCCGGGCACGCCCGTGGTGGCGGCCGAGCGGCAGCGGCCGCGGCCGCAGCAGGCCCGTGGGCAGGGCTTCAGCTTCTTCGGCCGCTCCGGTGCGACCGGTCGGCCGGCGGCTCCGGCGCAGGCCGTGGGCAGTGTCGCGGAGCTGGGCGAGCGGACCGACCTGGCGGACGTGGTGGGCGACGAGGCGGTGGCCGCGGCGAAGGCCGGGCCGGTGGCCGTCGTCCAGGGCCGGCCGCAGCCGCCGGTCGAGCAGGTCGACCTGGAGCCCGAGGTCGAGCGGGACGAGGCCGAGCAGGCCGGGGGCGAGCGCCCCGGGGCCGGGCCGGCCGTGGTGGACCTGACCCCGGACGACGAGACCGAGCTGCTCCAGCTCCCGGAGCTGCGCGCCTCGCGCTGAAGCTCCCGCTGCCGCCCCCGGCGCGCGCCCCCGGCCCGGCCGGGGACGCGCGCCGAGGTGTTGGCGGCCGTCCGGGGCCGGCGGGGCGGGGAGGCGCGGGAACGGCGAAGCGCCCGGCCTCCTGGGTGGGGGCCGGGCGCTTCGGGAGCGTCAGAGCTGGACGCCGAAGTCCTGCGCGATGCCCGCGAGGCCGGAGGCGTAGCCCTGGCCGACGGCGCGGAACTTCCACTCGGCGCCGTTGCGGTAGAGCTCGCCGAAGATCATGGCGGTCTCGGTGGCGGCGTCCTCGGAGAGGTCGTAGCGGGCGATCTCGGCACCGCCGGCCGCGTTGATCACGCGGATGTAGGCGTTGCGGACCTGGCCGAAGTTCTGCGAGCGGGCGACCGCGTCGTAGATCGAGACCGGGAAGGTGATCTTGACGGCCTCGGCCGGCAGGCCGGCGAGGTTGACGTTGATCGCCTCGTCGTCGCCGGCGCCCTCGCCGGTCCGGTTGTCACCGGTGTGGACGACGGTGCTGTCCGGGGTGCTGGTGTTGTTGAAGAAGACGAAGTGGCCGTTGGACAGCACCTTGCCGTCGGCGTTCAGCACGATCGCGCTGGCGTCGAGGTCGAACTCGGCACCGGTCGTGGTCCGGACGTCCCAGCCGAGGCCGACGGTGACCGCGGACAGGCCGGGGGCCTCCTTGGTCAGCGAGACGTTGCCACCCTTGGAGAGGCTCACTGGCATGGTGTTTGCTGTCCCTTCGTTGCTTTTGCCCGGGATAACGCGGGAGACCGTGGACTTGGTTCCACGCTTCGTGGCTCACCTTGTCGCGCTTGTCCCGGCGAATGACGGATGGGTGCTCGGCCAGGTCGAAGTTCGCCCGGATTCTCGCTCAGATTCTGCGGAAGCGGCCCTGAAGTGACCAGATGTTCGGATTGTCGGCCAGGTCGGGGTGCATGTCGAAGAGATCGGCCAGCGTGTCCTGGAGGAAATCCCGGGCCTCGCGGCGCAGCTCACTGTGACGGACCACCGCGGGCGGCTCGTCCGGCAGCCAGGTGGCGGTCACCTCGACCCAGTTGAACCTGCGGGCGAACCGCAGCAGCTCGGTGTTCTGGGTGAAGTCGAGGTCGGAGCTCTGCACCCGGGCCGCGCGGCTGCCGTCCGGGTCGCGGTCCAGCTCCTCGACGACGTCGCACAGCGCCCAGGCGAAGTCCAGCACCGGCACCCAGCCCCAGGCGGTGGAGAGTTCCGTGCCGTCGGCGTCCAGGTAGACGTCGCCGCAGAAGAGGTCGTACCGCAGGGCGTGCACGGAGGCGCTGCGGTAGTCGGTCTGCGGGGGGTCGGGGAAGCGGTTGGAGAGGGAGTAGCCGAGCTCGATCACGTACGCCATTGTCGGGGCTGCGGGCGGCTTCGGATAACCGGGTGGCCGGCGGCCGCGGACAACCGTGGCCGGGTGACCGGATAACCGCGTGACCGGCGGGCCCGGGCGCGGGATGATGGGCGCATGCCCGAGCCCATCCGCGTCCGGGGATCGGTGGTCGTCCCCGACGCCGAGCTCCTCTGGCGTTTCTCCCGTTCCTCCGGCCCCGGTGGCCAGCACGTCAACACTTCCGACACCCAGGTGGAGCTGCGCTACGACCTGGCGGCCTCCGAGGCGCTGCCCGAGGTGTGGAAGCAGCGCGCCCTGGAGCGGCTGGCCGGGCGGCTGGTGGACGGGCGGGTGCTCGTGGTGCGCGCGTCGGAGCACCGCTCGCAGTGGCGCAACCGCGAGGTCGCCGCGGCCCGGCTGGCGTCCCTGCTGGGCGAGGCCACGGCGCCGCCGCCGAAGGCCCGCCGGGCGACGAAGCCCAGCCGGGGCATGGTCGAGCGGCGACTGACCAACAAGCGGCACCGGGCCGAGCTGAAGCAGGGCCGGCGTTCGCCGAAGGGCGAGTAGCCGGCGGCAGCGGTCAGGTCAGCCGGCGGTAGCCGCCGCGGAAGTAGAGCAGCGGGCGGCCGCCGGCGTTCGGCACCGCGGCCTCCAGGACGCGGCCGAGCAGCAGGGTGTGGTCGCCGGCGGCTATCCGCTGCTCGGTGCGGCACTCGACGGTGGCGAGCGCGCCGTCGATCAGCGGCGCCCCGCTGCGGCGGCCCCGGTGGTGCGGTGTGTCGGCGAACAGCAGGCGGTCGCTGAGCCGGCCCTTCATGGCGAACCGCGAGCCGAGCGCCTTCTGCTCCTCGGCGAGCAGTGAGACCGCCCAGGTGTCGGTGCGGGAGAGCACCTCGTCCATCCGGGAGTCCTCCCGGACGGAGATCAGCACCAGCAGCGGTTCCAGGGAGACCGAGAGGAACGAGGTGGCGGTCATGCCGACGTCCTCACCGTCCTCGGGGTCGTGGACGGTCACCAGGCTCACGCCGGAGGCGAGCTGGGAGAGTGCCGCCCGGAACTCGTCGGGCGTCGCTTGGGAGGCAGCTTCGGGCTGCGGAGCCGAGTACACGTACCGCACGCTAGTCGGCGGCCGGGCGGAACGGCATCGGGCCGTGGTCGTAGGACCAGCGGCGCAGAGGTCACGGTCTGCGCCGAGGCTCACCCCCAGGGGTGAAGCGGGGGGCCTGCCGGGCGGCAGGAGGCTTCAGTGCGCGGTCAATGCGGCCGACCATTAGAAATGTTCCCATAAAGCCCTATGTCCCGTTATGGGGCGGATGAGCTGATTAAGGGCGCATAAGTGTCGTGTGATTTAAGTCACAAGTGGTGGCCTATTGCTGACCGAGCGTGCCGAACGCTGTGCTCCCTGTGATTCAGTTCTTCTGGCAATCGGACGATAACCATTCAAGAACTATCCGAAGCAGCCGGGGAGCCCCCGCATGGAAGCCGAGTCGGAGCCTTACGTCCGTCTCGCGACCCTCCGCACCTTGCACCGGGTCGTGGCGGACCTCAACGCTGCCCGCAGCCTGGCGGGCACGCTGCAGGCTGTGGTCGAGGGCGCGGTGCACGGGCTCGGCTTCGACGCCGCGGCGGTCAGCCTGGTCCGCCCGGACGGCGACCTCGTGGTGGCGGCCGTCTGGGAGCTGGAGGAGAGCGCCATGGGCGGCCCCTCCGTGCTGCTCGGCCAGGTCGGCTCGCGCGAGTCCTGGGACCGGCTGCTCGGCGTCAGCGACCACTGGGGCACCCTGCGCTTCCTGCCCTACGACCGCGGCTGGGCCGTGGCCAGCGACATTCCGCGCTGGATCGGCGACGGCCCGATGCCCGTCTACGCCAACGACTGGCACCCCGCGGACGGCCTGCTCGCCCCGATGTACAGCGCCGGCGGCGACCTGCTCGGCGTGCTCTCGGTGGACCGCCCGCGCAGCGGCAAGCGGCCCGGCGCCTGGACCCGCGAAGCGCTGGAGATGTTCTCGCTCCAGGCCTCCATCGCGATCGGCAACGCCCGGCTGCGGGCCGAGATGCAGCGCGCGCTGGCCCGCCTGGAGAAGGAGCAGCAGGCGCTGCGGGCCAGCGAGGAGAGCTTCCGCCAGGCCTTCGAGTACGCCCCCAGCGGGATGGCCATCACCGAGCTGCACGGCGCCGGGCGCGGCCAGCTGACCAGGGTCAACGACGCGCTCTGTCGGCTCCTCGGCCGCCCCCGCGCGGTGCTGCGCCAGCAGAGCTTCGCCGACCTCGTCCACCCCGACGACCGCGCCCTGCTGGAGCGCACCAGCGCCGAGAGCGGCCGGGCGGAACTGCGGCTGTCCCGGCGGGACGGCGGTTACCAGTGGGTCTGTCTGCGCAACTCGATCGTCGCGGACGCGGCCGAGGGGCCGAGCTTCCTGCTCACCCACGTCGAGGACATCGAGGACCGCAAGCGGCACGAGCTCCAGCTCGCGCACCGGGCCAGCCACGACGCGCTCACCGGCCTGCCGAACGGCGCCGAGCTGAAGGCCCGGCTGGGGCGGCGGCTCTGCAACGAACCACAGACGGTCGGCGCCGTCGCCGGGCATCCGGCCGGGTACGGCGAGGGCTCGTACGCGCAGCCGTACGGCGGCTACGCCGTCGACTCCTACAGCACGCACACCGCCTACGAGGGCCTGGACGGGGCCGACCCGCGGGCCGGCGCGACGCACGGCTACGTGGTGTCCGAGGGCTACCCGCTGCCGGGCTCCGGCTACGGCGAGCACGTGCACGCGGTGGTCCCCGCCGACCACGGCCCGGGCGGCGACGTCTGGTCGGGCCCGTTCCGCTCGGGCGGCGCGGCCACGGCGGACAAGGGGCTCGCGGTGCTCTTCTGCGACCTCGACGGCTTCAAGTCGATCAATGACCGGTTCGGCCACAACGCGGGCGACGCCGTGCTGGTCGAGGTCGCCCGCCGGCTGAGCCAGGCCGTCCGGGACGGCGACACGGTGGCCCGTCTCGGCGGCGACGAGTTCGTGGTGCTGGCCGACGGCATCGGCCGCGAAGAGGCCAAGGACCTCGCCCACCGGCTGCGCAACGCGATCATCCCGCCGATGCGGATCGACGGCCGGGGGATGCGGGTCGGCGTCAGCCTCGGCGTCGGCTGGGCGGGCTGCGGGATGAGCATCGAGGAGGTGCTGCACACCGCCGACGAGCGGATGTACGACGAGAAGCGGGCCCGGGGCGGCGCGGTGCGCGGGGCCCGGGGCGAGCGCTCGCACCGCCGGGCGGGTTAGGACCTGTCCGGCCCGGGCCCGGGCCCGGGCGGTCCGGCGCCGGTGACCTGGGGTGGTGAGGTGAAAACTACTCGCGGGTTGTCAAGGGGTCTTTTCGGCGAGTCGGCTGCGGCAGGTAGGGTGCCCGGGTACGAGCGACCACCACTTGCGCCGACGGCACGGCAGCCCGGCGGCGCCACCGCGACGGGGAGTTGACCACCGTGACGACCGCCGGCAGCAACGGAGTGCCCGAGAGCCCGGAGGGCGGTGCCCCCCAGGACGACGATCCCTTCGGCTACCTCTACCGTCCGGCCGGCGGCGGCGCCGCGCAGCCGGCCGAGCCGCAGCAGGGCGTGCCGCGTACGTCGTACAACCGCCCGATGGAGGTCGGTCGTGCGCAGTACGGGCAGCAGCGCCCGCAGCAGTACCCGTCGCAGCAGGGCTACCCGCAGGGGCAGCCGTACCCTCCGGAACAGGCCGAGTACGGCGGTGCGCCCACGCAGCACCAGCCCGCGCAGCAGCAGGAGTACGGCTCCGCGCCCACCCAGCAGACCCGGTACGCCGAGCGCTCCCGGCCGCAGCCGGGCGAGGAGCGGGCGAGCAGCGGTAGGAGCAAGGGTGCGGTGATCGGCGCGGTGGCGGTGGTCGCGGCGATCGCGATCGGCGCCGGCATAGCGCTCTCCAC
Organism: Kitasatospora sp. NPDC050463; assembly: GCF_040655255.1. Classification (NCBI taxonomy): domain Bacteria; kingdom Bacillati; phylum Actinomycetota; class Actinomycetes; order Kitasatosporales; family Streptomycetaceae; genus Kitasatospora; species Kitasatospora sp. NPDC050463. The sequence continues at coordinate 322,733 of NZ_JBFAJO010000001.1, read as the reverse complement.
CGGTGACCCGGGCGGCGACAAGAAGGGCAAGAACGCCGCCCAGACCGTCGCGCCGCCGGTCCCGAGCGCCACGGGCGGCACGCCGTCGGCCTCCACCACGGCGTCGCCCGGCGCGACCGGCACCGCCGGCCCGGCCACCGTCGACGCGAGCCAGCTGCAGGGCCAGAACGCCCCCTCCGGCAACACCGTGAAGGGTGCCAAGTCGGCGGACGGCGCCTACCTGACCCTTCAGCCGGGCGCCACGGTGAGCTGGACCGGCGAGGTCCCTGCGGCCGGCACCTACAAGCTGACCGTGCACTTCAACAACGCGGCGACCGATGTGAAGGCCTCGGCCGCGGTCAACGGCAAGGACTGGCCGAGCGGGCTGTCGTTCAAGAACTACTCGCCCGGCAAGGACCCGGCGTCCTCCTGGTACACCACGTTCATACTGCCGCAGCTCCAGGCGGGCTCGAACTCCATCGCCATCATGAACCCGAGCGGTGGTTCGGTGCTGATCGACCAGGTGACCGTCGAGCCGTACGGCGGCTGACCGGCCCCCCGTCCGGACGCGAAACGGCCGCCCGTTCCCCGAGGGGAGCGGGCGGCCGTCGTCGTCGGCGGGTCAGGCGGTTCGGACCGGTGCGAAGGTCTCGCCGCCGGTGATCCACTCGCCGCGGCGCATGACGGCGACCAGGTCGTAGGTCTCGGAGTCGAGGACGACGAGGTCGGCGCTCTTGCCGGGCTCCAGCGAGCCGATCGAGTCGAAGAGGCCGAGCAGCCGGGCCGGGACGGCGCTGAGCGACTCGACCGCCTGGGCCGGCGACAGGCCGTTGACGGTGACGGACCGCTTGAACGCCACGTCCAGGGTGAGCGTCGAGCCCGCGATCGCACCGCCCTCCACCAGCCGGGCGACGCCGTTCCTGACCTCGACCTGGAGGGGGCCGAGGGGGTAGAGGCCGTCGCCCATGCCGGCGGCGCCCATGGCGTCGGTGATCAGCGCGACCCGGGAGGCGCCGGTGGTGCCGTAGGCGAGGTCGAGGACGGACGGGTGCAGGTGCACGCCGTCGTTGATCAACTCGACGGTGACCCGCTCGTCCTCCAGCAGCGCCACGATCGGACCGGGGGCGCGGTGGGCGATGCCGGGCATGGCGTTGAACAGGTGGGTGGCGACGGTGGCGCCGGCCTCGATGGCTTCGAGGGTCTTGGCGTAGTCGGAGTCGGTGTGGCCGACGGCGGCGATCACGCCGAGGTCGGCGAGCATCCGCACGGACTCCAGGCCGCCGGGCAGCTCCGGGGCGAGGGTGACCATCTTCGCGTGGCCGCGGGCGGCGTCGACCAGCTTGCGAACCAGCGCCGGGTCCGGGTCGCGCAGCAGGTCGGGCCGGTGGGCGCCGCAGCGGCCCGGGGAGATGAACGGGCCCTCGAAGTGGACGCCGGCCAGGACGCCGTCCTCGACCAGCTCGGAGAGCACGCCGGCCTGCCGGGCGACCTCGTCGATCTCACCGGTGACGGTGGAGGCGACGGTGGTGGTGGTGCCGTGTTCGAGGTGGGTGCGGGCGGCCCTGAGGGCCTCCTCGGCGATCCCGGAGGCGTAGGAGGCACCGCCGCCGCCGTGCACGTGCAGGTCGACGAAGCCGGGCACCACGGTGTAGCCGGTCAGGTCGAGGTCGCCCGGCTCGGCCCCGCCGGTCGTGACGGCGCGGATCCGGGTGCCCGCGACCGTGAGGCGGTCGCCCTCGACCACACCGCCCGACAGGACCAGCCGGGCGCCGGCCAGTGCGGTGCCCTCGGGCCGGGCCGCCGATTCGATTCGCGCGGTGGTCACGCGGTCACCTCCATGGAGAGCAGATCCCAGGCGAGCAGGCCCGCGCCCAGGGACGCGGCGGTGTCTTTGAGCATGGCGGGTACGACCTCGGGGGGCATCTGGAATGTCAGCCGCTCGGAAACCGCTGCGCGCAGGGGAGCGAAGAGGGTGTCGCCGGCCTCGGCGAGCCCGCCGCCGACGATCACCGTGGACGGGTCGAGCAGGCTCTGGGCGAGCACGATGCCGTCGGCGAGGGCGTCCACCGCGTGCTGCCAGACCGCGACCGCGCGGGGGTCCCCGGCGTCCACCGCGACGGCGCAGGATGCCGCGTCGGCGTCGGGGCCCCCGCCGGCCTCGGCCCAGGCACGGGATACGGCGGAGGCGGAGGCGAGGGTCTCCAGGCAGCCCCGGGCACCGCAGCCGCACTGCGGGCCGCCCGGGCGGACCACGACGTGGCCGATCTCGCCGCCGTAGCCGTGGGCACCGGCCTCGATCCGGCCGCCGATGCCGATGGCGCCGGCGATGCCGGTGCCCAGCGCGATGAACAGGAAGCGCTCCACACCCCGCCCGGCGCCGAGGCGGCCCTCGGCGAGGCCGCCCGAGCGCACGTCGTGGCCGAGGGCGACCGGCATCGCGGTGCCACCCGCCCCGGCCAGGCGCTCGCCCAGCAGCCTGCGCAGCGGAAGGTCCCGCCAGCCGAGGTTGGCGGAGAAGACCGCGACGCCGTTCTTCTCGTCGATCGTCCCCGGGACGGCGACGCCCGCCGCCAGCGGGGCGACGCCGAAGCGGCTGCGGCCCTCGTCCGCCAGATCGGCGGCGAAGTCCAGGATGGCGGCGACGACGGCATCGGTGCCGTGCTCCCGCCCGGTCGGTCGGCGTGCTTCGAACAGCACGGAGCCGTCCTGGGCGAGCAGCGCGGCCTTCATGCCGGTGCCGCCTACATCGAGTGCGATCACGTGCTTCACGGAGGACAGTTTCCCTTGGCTGGGTCGGAGAGGTCTAGTCCAGTTATCGGATTGGTCTGGTCCAAAGTAGGTGAGCTTTGTCGCAGAACCATGTGGTGTGCGGCACTTTGCGGGGCCCGGCGCGGGCGGCCTTCACGCCGTTTCATTGCGCATCGTGCAATGACCTCCGCACTTCGATAACTACCCGGCGGGGACAGCCCACAGGTGTGGACCACTGTGCACCGTGTTTGGCAGTGTGGCCGCCTCCCCCCTGTCGGATCCCCCGTCCGGCTCCCCCGCTTCCTTTCACCCCCCGAAGGCGGTACCCGCGTTGATCAGGCGCGCCCAGGCCCCCACCCGGCTGCTCGGCACCGCGCTGGCCGGAGCGCTGCTGCTCACCGGCTGCGGCGGCCAGGACGACGGCACCGTCACGCTCAAACTGGTGGCGGCCGACTACGGCGAGGACGCGGCGACCAGCTCCAAGCTGTACTGGGACGATGTCGCCCGGCGCTTCGAGACCGCCAACCCGGGCATCAAGGTCGACGTCGAGGTGGCGAGCTGGACCGACATCGGCAAGCGGGTCGACGACCTGGTGGCCGCCGGCAAGGCGCCCGACCTGCTGCAGACCGGCGGCTTCGCCGACCAGGCCGTGGCGAACCGGCTGTACCCGGCCGGGGACGTGCTCTCGCTGGAGACCCAGGCCAACATCATGGAGTCGTTCGCCCATGCCGGACAGGTGCTCGGGACGCAGTACGGCATTCCGTTCGTCTCCTCGTCCCGGGTGCTCTTCTACAACAAGGCGGTCTTCCAGAAGGCCGGGATCACCCAGCCGCCGGCCACCTGGAACGAGCTCCGGCAGGCCGCCGAGAAGATCAGGGCCAAGGTGCCGGGGGTCACGCCGTACGGGCTGCCGCTCGGCCCGGAGGAGGCCCCGGCCGAGTCGATGCTGTGGACGCTCAGCGGTGGCGGGAGCCTCTCCGACGACGTCGGCAACTACACCATCGACAGCGCGGAGAACCAGGCCACCTTCAACTGGCTGCGCACCAACCTGGTCGACACCAAGCTGACCAACCCCGACCCGGGCAGGACCAACCGCACGCCGGTGTTCACCGACTTCGCGGCGGGCAAGGTCGCGATGCTGAACGGGCACCCGACGCTGCTGCGGATGGCCGCCAAGGGGAAGATCGACTTCGGTACGGCGCCGATCCCGAAGAAGGACGGGCTGGCGAGGACGGGCAGCCTCGGGGTGGCCGACTGGATGATGGCGTTCAAGGCGAACGGGCACCGGAACGAGATCCGGAAGTTCCTGAGCTTCGTGTACGCCAAGGACAACCAGCTCAAGTTCGACGAGACGTACAACCTGCTGCCGGTCACCCAGGACGCCTTCACCGAGGTGACCAAGGGCGGCAGGCACGAGGACCTCAAGCAGTTCGCGGCGGGGCTGACCAACGCGAGCTTCTACCCGTTCGGGGACCCGGCCTGGGCGGACGTCAGCAACCGGATCAAGGCGGGCATCGGCGGGGCCGTGACGGGCGACGCCAAGCAGGTGCTGGAGGGGCTCCAGGAGTCCGCGGTGAAGGAGGCGGCCCGGGTCCGCAAGTGACGGATCCCGGGCCGGCCGGCGGGTGCGGCGGACGTCAGAGGGTGATGGCGTAGGCCTTGCGGAGGGTCTCGTGGACCGTCCAGGTGGTGCGGTCGCCGGCCCGCAGCACGGCGCAGTCGCCCGGACCGACCTCCAGGGTCGGGCCGCCGTCGATCTCGATGGTGGCCCGGCCGCTGAGCACCACGAACATCTCGTCGGCCTCGACGTCGGTGACCACGCCGGGGGTGATCTGCCAGAGACCGCGCAGCTGGCGGCCGTCGGCGGACTCGGAGAGCACCCGGCCGGAGACCTCGGGGGCGCCGGAGACGATCTGGGCCGGGTCGAGCGGGTCGGGTTCGAGGTCGGCGGTCGGGATGTGCACGGCGAAGCTGGGCGTCATGGGGGTGACGCTAACCCGGGCCGGCGCCCGGCGGGGGCCGCAAGGTGTGTCCGGTCCCCGGGGGAGAATGACACTCCGTAGTGGTGGACGGAGGTGGGCGCGGATGGGCGCGGGCACGGATGGGCTCGACGAGCGGGACGCGGCGGTGCTGGAGCTCGAAGGGCGGCAGTGGCGGACGGCCGGGGCCAAGGAACGGGCGATCCGGGAGGAGCTGGGGCTCTCCAGTACGCGCTACTACCAGCTGCTGAACGCCCTGCTGGACCGGCCGGAGGCGCTGGCGCACGCGCCGGTGCTGGTGAACCGGCTGCGGCGGGTGCGGGAGGCGCGCCGCGCGGCCCGCTAGCAGGGTCGGGGTCGGGGCCGGCGCTGCCGCGCGGCCGTTCGGGCGCTTCGCGGGAGGGTCGGGGCCGGGAGGCTGGGTAGGGTCCGGACATGGCTCTTGAGGAGATGGCGAAGCCGGGAACCGAGGCCGGGCGGACGGGGCTGGAGGCGATCCTCCGGGCGCCCCGGGAGACGGTGGTGGCGCTCGACTTCGACGGGACGCTGGCGCCGATCGTGGCGGATCCGAGCGAGGCACGGGCGCATCCGGGCGTGGCGGGGGCGCTGGCGGGGCTGGCGCCCCGGGTCGGGGCGATCGTGGTGGTGACCGGTCGGCCGGCGGCCCTGGCGGTGGAGTACGGGGGGTTCGGCGCGGTCGAGGGCGTGGTGGTGCTCGGGCACTACGGCGCCGAGCGCTGGGAGGGCGGCGAACTGACGGCGCCGCCGGCGCACCCGGGAGTGGCGCGGGCACGGGCCGCGTTGGACGGCGTACTGGCGCGGGCCGGGGCGCCGGCGGGGACGTGGGTGGAGGACAAGGGGCGCTCGCTGGCCGTCCACACCCGGCGGACGGAAGCACCGGAGCAGGCGTTCGAGCTGCTGCGCGCGCCGGTGGAGGCGCTGGCCGCCGAGCACGGGCTGGTGGTGGAACCGGGGCGGCTGGTGCTGGAACTGCGGCCGCCGGGGGTGGACAAGGGCGCCGCACTGACCGGTTTCCTGCGCGAGCGGGGCGCCCGGGCGGTGCTGTACGCGGGGGACGACCTGGGGGACGTGGCGGCCTTCGCGGCGGTGGAGAAGCTGCGCGGGGAGGGGCTGGCCGGGCTGCTGGTGTGCAGCGGAACGGTCGACGGCGACGCGCCGGTGCGCGAACTCGCCGACCGGGCGGACCTGGTGGTCGCGGGCCCGGCCGGCGTGGTGGAGCTGCTGACGGAGCTGGCGGCGGTGCTCGCCCCCCGGTGACGCCGTAGTGACGCGCCGCACCGGCCGGCGGCCCGCCGGCCGGTGCGGTGGCCGTCAGCCCAGCGCCGCCAGCTGGTCGAGGAACCACTGCTGGGGCGGCAGCGCCGTCGCGGCGACGGCGAGGCGCTTGGTGCGGTCGGCGCGCTCGTCGGCGGGCATGGTGAGCGCCGTGTGCAGGGCCTCGGCGGTGGCGATGACGTCGTACGGGTTGACGGTCAGGGCGTCGTCGGCCAGCTCGGCATGGGCGCCGGCCTCGCGGGAGAGCACCAGGGCGCAGCCGTGGTCGGAGACCACCGGGACCTCCTTGGCGACCAGGTTCATCCCGTCGCGGATCGGGTTGACCAGCGCGACGTCGGCCAGCCGGTAGGCCGCGAGCGAGCGCGGGAAGTCGTCGTTGACGTGCAGGATCAGCGGCTGCCAGTCGGCGGTGGCGAACTCCGCGTTGATCTCGGCGGCGAGCCGCTCGACCTCGGCGGTGTAGTCGCGGTACTCGGCGAGGTCGGTGCGGGACGGGTACGCGAAGGCGATGTGGACGACGCGGTCCAGCCACTCGGGGCGGGTGCGCAGCAGGTGCCGGTAGGCCTGGAAGCCGCGGACGATGTTCTTGCTCAGCTCGGTGCGGTCGACCCGGACGACGGTGCGGCGCCCGCCGACGGCCCCGCGCAGGGTGGCGAGCCGCTCGTCGACGTCCGGGCGGTGGGACCGCTCGCGCAGGAAGTCGGCGTCGGCCCCCAGGGCGTGCACGCCGAGCCGGGTGGTGCGGCCGGCGTGCGTGACGGTGAGGGCGTCGCGGTCGATGGCGGCGCCGAGGACGGCCTCGCAGCAGTCGGCGAAGGCGAGGGCCCAGCGGCGGGTGAGGAAGCCGGCCCGGTCGGCGCCGAGGATGCCGGTCAGGACGCTCTCGGCGACGTCGTCCGGCAGTAGTCGGAAGTACTCGGGCGGGGCCCACGGGGTGTGTGAGAAGTGGCCGATGCGCAGGTCGGGGCGGGTGGCCCGGAGCAGGGCCGGGGCCAGCGAGAGGTGGTAGTCCTGGATCAGCACCGCGGCCCCGGGCGCGGCCTCGGCGGCGAGGGCGTCGGCGAAGGCGGCGTTGTAGGCGGTGTAGGCCTGCCACTCGGTGCGGAACTCCGCGCCGAAGGAGGGAGCCGTCGGGGTGGCGTAGAGCAGGTGGTGGACGAACCAGAGGGTGGAGTTGGCGACGCCGTTGTAGGCGCGTGCGAAGGTCTCCGGAGCTATGTCGAGCATCCGGACCGCCTGCCCGCCGACCTCGTGGCCGGCGCGGTCCAGGCGGCCCTGCGGGGCCTCCCGGGCGGCGCGGCGGTCGGCGTCGCCGAGCGCCGCGCAGACCCAGACGGCGTGCGGGTCGTCGATCGCGGAGAGCCCGGACACCAGCCCGCCGCCGCCTCGGCGCAGGGTCAGGGTGCCGTCGTCCGCGGTGCTGAAGGACACCGGTCCCCGGTTGGAGGCCACCAGGACGGCGGCGGAGCCGGTCGCACTCGAACGTTCGGTCGTGAGATCGCCCATGGTTGGCATGTTGCCGTGGGTCCGGGTCGGCAAACCCCGCCGGGCCCCCGGCCCTAACGGCCGTGACGGTTCGCGTACTCGGGGACGGTGTGCATCGGGGGCCGTTCCACGGCGGTGACCGGGTGGGTGTGGGCGGTGAAGGCGCGGGTCCGCGGGTCGCGGGTGAACTGGGTGAGCAGCGGGTGGACGAGGTCGGCCGAGGCCTTCAGCCGGTGGGTGCGGTCGAGGCGTTCCAGGGCGGTGCGGTAGATGGTGGCGGCCATCCGGCCGAGTGCCTGACCGTCCTGGTGGCGGTGGTGGCGTACGCCCACGTCCACCTGGGCGAGGGCGTCCAGGCCGGCGACCTCCAGGGCGTCCACCAGGAGGCCGAGTTCGACGCCGTAGCCGGTGGGGAACGGCAGCCGTTCGAGCAGTGAGCGGCGGGCCGCGTACTCGCCGCCGAGCGGCTGCACGAAACCGGCGAGTTCCGGCCAGTGCAGGTTGAGCAGCGGGCGGGCGACCAGTTCGGTGACCCGCCCGCCGCCGGAGGGGACGATGGCGGCGTCGCCGGTCGCGGAGCCGCTCGACGCCACTTCGAGCGGGCGGTCGTACATGGCCTTGACCAGCTGGATGTCCGGCTCGGTGAGCAGCGGGCCGATGATCCCGGAGACGAAGGTGGGGTCGAAGGCGCGCAGGTCGGCGTCGACGAAGCAGACGATCTCGCCGCTGGTGACCAGCAGCGAGCGCCAGAGCACCTCGCCCTTGCCGGGGGCGGCGGGCAGCCGGGGCAGGATGTCGTCGCGGTGGACCACCCGGGCGCCGGCCGCGGCGGCCGCCGCGGCGGTGCCGTCCACGGAGCCGGAGTCGACGACGACGAGCTCGTCCACCAGGGGCAGCTCCTCCATCAGCTCGCGGCGCACGGTGCGGACGATGTCGCCGACGGTGGCCTCCTCGTCCAGGGCGGGCAGCACCACGCTGATGGTGCCGGCCGGGCCCGCCGCCTGCTTGGCCTCCAGCAGCGCGCGCACCGGGCGGTCGGCCGCGCTCCAGGAGCGGCGGCGCAGCCAGGACGCCGCCTTCGGGAGGAGCGCGGGTGTCGGTTCGGCGGGCACGGAACTCTCCTCGGCGGATCGGGGTGGGACGGGGCATCTCGCGTGGCGGACGGTCCCGTTCACGGTGGACGCCTTCGGATACAGTCTTCGTACAGCGATCGGACCTTCGCACGTCGGGGTCACCGCTGAGCAGGACCACAACTTCACAGAGCTCATCCAGAGGGACTGAGGGAACGGCCCGTTGACGTCCCGGCAACCTTCTCGCACGGCAGGCCTCGGGCCCCGGCGGGACAGGTGCCAATTCCGTCCTGTGGCGCGCCCGCGTCACGGGGAAGATGAGGAGAGAGGCCTCCGCCATCATGGCTATCACAGCGACATCCGCTTCCGGCGCCGCACCTGCCACCGTTGATCTCGGCCCCGCCGTCGCACTGTCCTGTCGCGAGTGCGGCACCCGCTTCCCGCTCGGCCCCAGCTTCGCCTGCCTGGAGTGTTTCGGGCCGCTGGAGATCGCCTACGACTTCGGGAGCGAGGGCGCGGAGGAGCTCCGCAAGCGGATCGAGGCCGGTCCGGCGTCGATCTGGCGCTACGCGCCGCTGCTGCCCGTCCCGGCCGATGTCGCCGGCAAGCCGAACCTCAACCCGGGGTGGACCCCGCTGGTGAAGGCGGACAACCTGGGCCGCGAGCTCGGGTTCACCGCCCAGCTGCACGTCAAGGACGACTCGGGCAACCCGACGCACTCGTTCAAGGACCGCGTGGTCGCCTGTGCGATCGAGGCGGCGCGGGCGTTCCACTTCACGACCCTCTCCTGCTCCTCGACCGGCAACCTGGCCGGTGCGGTGGGCGCGGCGGCGGCCCGGGCCGGGTTCAAGTCCTGCGTGTTCATCCCGCACGACCTGGAGCAGGGCAAGGTCGTGATGGCCGGTGTCTACGGCGGCGAGCTGGTCGGCATCGAGGGCAACTACGACGACGTGAACCGCTTCTGCTCGGAGCTGATCGGGGATCCGGCCGGTGAGGGCTGGGGCTTCGTGAACGTCAACCTGCGCCCGTACTACGGCGAGGGCTCCAAGACGCTGGCGTACGAGATCTGTGAGCAGCTCGGCTGGCGACTGCCGGAGCAGATCGTCATCCCGATCGCCTCGGGTTCGCAGCTGACGAAGATCGACAAGGGCCTGCAGGAGCTGATCAAGCTGGGCCTGGTCGAGGACCGGCCGTACCGGATCTTCGGCGCCCAGGCGGCCGGCTGCTCGCCGGTGTCGGCGGCCTTCAAGGCCGGCCAGGACGTGATCCGGCCGGTCAAGCCGGACACCATCGCCAAGTCGCTGGCGATCGGCAACCCGGCCGACGGCCCGTACGTGCTGGACATCGCCCGCCGCACCGGCGGGGCCGTCGAGGACGTCACCGACGCCGAGGTGGTGGCCGCGATCAAGCTGCTGGCCCGGACCGAGGGCATCTTCGCCGAGACCGCGGGCGGGGTGACCGTCGGCGTGCTGAAGAAGCTGGTGGAGACCGGGCAGCTGGATCCGGCCAAGGAGACCGTCGCGATCAACACCGGTGACGGTCTGAAGACGCTGGACGCCGTCTCCGACTCCGGGATGACCGCCGTCATCCGCCCGACGCTGGCCTCGTTCCGCGACGCCGGCCTCGCCTTCGCCTGACCCACCCGCAGCCCCCGCAGCCCGGCCGTTGCGCCGTTCCGCCCGAGGAGACCCCCATGAGCGCCACCGTCCGCATCCCGACCATCCTGCGCACCTACACCGGCGGCACCGCCGAGGTGACCGCCGAGGGCGCCACCCTGGGCGACGTCATCGCCGACCTGGAGAAGAACCACGCCGGGATCGCCGCCCGGATCCTGGACGACGCCGGCAAGCTGCGCCGGTTCGTCAACATCTACGTCAACGACGACGACGTCCGGTTCGCGGAGGGCCTGGCCACCGAGATCAAGGACGGCGCGAGCGTCTCGATCATTCCCGCGGTGGCCGGCGGCTGCTGACCCGCCCCTTTCCGACCAGGTCGTTTATCGGCCGGGTCGTTTCCGGCCAGGCCGTTCGCACGTACGGAATTCCGCTCTCCGTACGTGCGAGCGGCCCGTCGCATTCCGGCGGGAATATTTTTCGGTCCGGGGGAGTAGAGTGTCGCTCGTCCGGGAAGAGGGCTTCCCTTCCCTCCTCGCTTCCGGTACTTGAATCCGTCCGCGCCCGTACTGCCGGTGTCTGTCCGGCCGCTGAGACCGGCGCCGGGGCCGTGACCGTGAAACATGTCAGGCCGATGTCAGAATTCTCGAAGGCATTTGGGTAATTCGTCCGCTATGTCCGGCGTGAAATGCCGATTTCCTCCCGCTTTGGCCTGGCCTGTCCCCTGGCGGGCCCAGTGAATTCCCGGCGATTGACCCTGTTGCAGAGGGCGTCGATCCGGATACATTCAGCCGCGGTCGACGCAATCACCCGCTCACCGGATGCCTTCCGGTGGTCTCCGCGGACGATTGTGGCGTGCACGGCTGCGCCCAGGGGGGGTTCCCCGGGCAAGGCCTCAAACCAGACCCGGGTCCGCGACCTGCGGGCGCGTGAAGGGCCAGCACAGCACTAGGGGAGTTCGGAATGGCTCAGGGCACCGTCAAGTGGTTCAACGCGGAGAAGGGCTACGGCTTCATCGCGGTCGACGGTGGTGCGGACGTCTTCGTCCACTACAGCGCGATCCAGATGGACGGCTACCGCACCCTTGAGGAGGGCCAGCGGGTCGAGTTCGAGATCTCTCAGGGGCAGAAGGGCCCGCAGGCGGACATGGTCCGCGCGGCGGTCTGACCTTTCCGACCCCAGGAGTTCGGCTCGGCCCGATCGGCTGGTGCACCTCTTGCTTCACGACGGGCCCGTACGACACATGTCGTACGGGCCCGTCGGCATGTCTGCCGACCTGTCCGTCGGCGGGTCCGTCGGCGGGTCGGCGCGGGGGCCGACGGCGGGTCGGCGCAGGGCCCGACGAGGGGCCGTCGCAGGGCCCGACGAGGGCTTCGCGAGGGTTGCCGGCGGTCCGGCGGGGGCGGCCCGCGGGGGTGGACGCGGCTCGCGGGTCGGGCGATTGGGCTTGCACTCGCCTACCCGGAGTGCTAATCATTGGCGTTAGCACTCACAGTGTGAGAGTGACAGCGGATCGGGTCGGTGAGGCCCCCGGGAGCGGTAGGGGAAAGGACCCCCGCACACCAGGGCCGTCCGTCGCGGGCACCCCTTGGTCCGAGCAGTCGACCGTGTCCCGGAGGACCACTTCTGATGGCCAAGATCATCGCCTTTGATGAGGAAGCTCGCCGCGGCCTTGAGCGTGGCATGAACCAGCTCGCCGACGCGGTGAAGGTCACGCTCGGCCCCAAGGGCCGCAACGTCGTGCTGGAGAAGAAGTGGGGCGCTCCCACGATCACCAACGACGGTGTCTCCATCGCCAAGGAGATCGAGCTCGAGGACCCCTACGAGAAGATCGGCGCGGAGCTCGTCAAGGAGGTCGCCAAGAAGACCGACGACGTCGCGGGTGACGGCACCACCACCGCCACCGTGCTCGCCCAGGCGCTCGTTCGCGAGGGTCTGCGCAACGTCGCCGCCGGCGCCAACCCGATGGCCCTGAAGCGCGGCATCGAGAAGGCCGTCGCGGCCGTCTCCGACCAGCTGCTGGCCCAGGCCAAGGACGTGGAGACCAAGGAGCAGATCGCCTCCACCGCCTCCATCTCGGCCGCCGACACCCAGATCGGCGAGCTCATCGCCGAGGCCATGGACAAGGTCGGCAAGGAAGGTGTCATCACCGTCGAGGAGAGCAACACCTTCGGCCTGGAGCTCGAGCTCACCGAGGGCATGCGCTTCGACAAGGGCTACATCTCCGCCTACTTCGCCACCGACCTGGAGCGCATGGAGGCGAGCTTCGAGGACCCGTACATCCTCATCGCGAACTCCAAGATCGGCTCGGTCAAGGACCTGCTCCCGCTGCTGGAGAAGGTCATGCAGAGCGGCAAGCCGCTCGTCATCATCGCCGAGGACGTCGAGGGCGAGGCCCTGTCGACCCTGGTCGTGAACAAGATCCGCGGCACCTTCAAGTCCGTCGCCGTCAAGGCCCCGGGCTTCGGCGACCGCCGCAAGGCCATGCTCGGCGACATCGCCATCCTCACCGGTGGCACCGTGATCTCCGAGGAGGTCGGCCTCAAGCTGGAGAACGCCGGCATCGACCTGCTGGGCACCGCCCGCAAGGTGGTCATCACCAAGGACGAGACCACCATCGTCGACGGTGGCGGCGACAGCGACCAGGTCGCCGGCCGCGTGAACCAGATCCGTGCCGAGATCGAGAACAGCGACTCGGACTACGACCGCGAGAAGCTCCAGGAGCGCCTCGCCAAGCTGGCCGGCGGCGTGGCCGTCATCAAGGCCGGCGCGGCCACCGAGGTGGAGCTCAAGGAGCGCAAGCACCGCATCGAGGACGCCGTTCGCAACGCGAAGGCCGCCGTCGAGGAGGGCATCGTCGCCGGTGGTGGCGTCGCTCTGCTGCAGGCCGGTGTCGCGTTCGACAAGCTGGAGCTGGAGGGCGACGAGGCCACCGGTGCCAACATCGTCCGCGTGGCGCTGGAGGCCCCGATCAAGCAGATCGCGACCAACGCCGGCCTCGAGGGCGGTGTCGTGGTGGAGAAGGTGCGCAACCTCCCCGCCGGTCACGGTCTGAACGCCGCGACCAACACCTACGTCGACCTCATCGCCGAGGGCATCATCGACCCGGCGAAGGTCACCCGCTCCGCGCTGCAGAACGCCGCCTCCATCGCGGCGCTGTTCCTCACCACCGAGGCCGTCATCGCCGACAAGCCGGAGAAGGCCGCCGCGGCCGCCGGCGGCGGCATGCCGGGCGGTGACATGGACTTCTGATCCTCTCCGGATCGGTCGGTTCCCGATCGCACGGGCGGTTCCCCTCGGGGAGCCGCCCGTGCGGCGTTGTGTCCGGCGCCGGTTTGGGACAATGGACGGATGGCTGCCACCGCTGACGACATCGAGAACGCCCTGCACAACGCGCGGGCGCTGATCCTGGCCGACCTGACCGCGCGGGACGTGGCGGACGCCGCCGTGGTGTCGCTGGTGGAGAACGCCGTGACGCACCGCCGGTGGTGGCTCGAACAGTGGCCGGACGGTGCCGACTACGTGCTCGGGCTGGTCGCCCAGGACGTCCAGGACGCGCTGCTGGAGGCGTACGGGCGCTGGCCGCTCTGCACCTCCTGCGCGGCCGACGGGGACCCGCACGCGCTCGGTGTCGAGCCCGAGCTGGGGCCGGAGCCGCACTGGGTCTGCGGCAAGGCGGGGGTGGTGGTGGCGCCCGTCGGGGAGCTCGCCTGACGTGACCGGCCCGGCTCCGGCGCTCCGTGCGCCGGGCCGGGCCTTCGCGTTCGGTCGGCCCCGGACGCTCCGAGCAGCCCGGTCGGCCGCCGAGCAGCCCGGTCAGCCGTCGAGCCGGCCGAGTTCGGCCGCCAGGTTGGCGCGGGCGGCGGCGTCGAAGCGCTCGTGGGCGGTGGGGGTGCGGTAGAGCGCGGGCAGGGCCAGCAGCCGGCGCAGGATCTCGGCGCGCCCGGCGCGGAAGTCCGGCTCCGGGACGAAGGCGTACTCCTCGCGGACCGCCGCCGCGTAGGCGGTGTACGCCTGCGGGTCGCCGCCGAGGACGGCGAGGTCCGCGTCGCAGAGCACCTCGCCGTCGCGGTCGCCGGGCTCGGGTCGGTGCGTGACGGTGAGCCGGACCAGCCGGGCGACCTCGGCGGTCCGCCGCTCGGACAGGCCCGCCTCGGTGAGCGCCCGGACGGCGAGGGCGGCGCTGCGCTCCTCGTTCTCGGAGCGGTCCGGGCGGTAGACCGCGTCGTGGAACCAGGCGGCCAGCCGGACGGTGTCCGGGTCGTCGGCGTGCGCGGCGAGCGTGTCGACGTGGCCGAGCACCGCCCGCAGGTGGCCGGTGGTGTGGTAGCGGCGCTGCGGTTCGGCCCAGCGGCCCAGCAGGTCGCGCCCGTACGGCACGGGGTCGGCGGCGGCGCCGCAGCGGTGGAGCAGGGCGGTCCAGTCGGCGAGCAGCCCGGCGGGCTGATCGGCCGGGACGGGGGCGGCGGGCTGGTTCGGCATGGGCACATTCTGGCGGCTCGCGGGTGCGGAAGGGTCGCAGATCGGCGGGTCCACTGGACCGCATATGTAGTTTGACGATATATGTAGTTCCATGACAGAACGAGCCATGCAGGAGCCGACGCTGCTTCTGCTCACCGCGCTGGCCGATGCGCCCAGACACGGCTACGCGCTCATCCAGGAAGTCGCCGCGATCTCCGACGGCCGGGTGAAGATGCGCACCGGCACCCTCTACGGCGCGCTCGACCGGCTGCTCCAGCAGGGCCTGATCGAGGTCGCCGCCGAGGAGGTCGTGGACGGCCGGGCCCGGCGCACCTATGCGCTGACCGCGGGCGGCCGCGCCGCGCTGGCGGCCGAGGCCGGGCGACTGCGCGCGGTCGCCTCCGAGGCCGAACGCCGGCTGTCCGTCGTCCTCTCGAGGGTCAGGGGGACCTTCGCATGAGCATGCAGACCATCGACCGCCCGATCGCCCTGCGGGCGGCGCTCCAGCTCTACCCGGCCCGCTACCGCCGCGAGCGCGGCGAGGAGCTGGCCGCCGTCTTCGCCGACAGCACGGCGGAGGCGGACAAGCCGACCCTGCTCCGGGAGGCGCTGGACCTCGCCGCCTACGGTCTGCGGATGCGCGCCCGGCTGACCTCCTCCTCGGCCGCCGGGCGGCTGCTGGCGCTGGCCGTTCCGCTGGTGGCCGGTTCCGCCGCGGGGGTCGGCCTCTTCCCGTGGGTCAGTGACCCGGACCTGATCGCCTGGCAGCTCGACGGCCCTCGGTCATCGGTCCTGATGGTGCTGGCCGTGTTCGCGGCCCCGGTGGCCACGCTGCTGCTGGCCGTGGCCGCGATGCTGGGGCAGTGGACGGCGGCGCGGGTCCTCTCGGCGGCGGTGATCGGTGCCGGCCTGCTGAACCTGGCGGACTCCCTCTCGATCGGGCACGTCGACGCGTGGTGGACCCTCTACAGCTCCACCTCCGCGCTGCCGTTCGTGCTGTCCGGTCTGCTGGTGCTCCTCGCGCCGGGCGATCTGCTGGGCCGGCCGACCTGGCAGACCCGGGCGCTGGTGCCGCTGGGGGTGGTCGGCGGCCTGCTGGTGGTCGCGGCGCAGGGCGGCTACGACACCCGCTACCTGATGAACGACCCGTGGGCCGGCCTGCTGCTGATGGCTCCGCTGCTGCTGGTGGCCACCGCGGCGCGTGGCTGGCTGGTCCCGGCGGCGATCGGCCTGGCGGTGCTGCCGCTGACCGTCACGTTCAGCCTCTTCAGCCTCTGGGAGTCGGCCGGTGGGATCTGGAACCTGTTGGCGGTCGGCGGGGCCGGCGCCGCGTTCGTGGCGGTGGCCGGGCTCGGCTGGCGGGGTCTCGAAAGCATGCGCCGGTCGGAGGCGTGAGCGCTCGGCCGCCCAGGTCTCGCCGGGGGCTTCGGGATGTGGCAGGCTGTCTGATATGTCTAGACCAATTTTCGAAGTCATCGCGCTGACGCCCCAGGACGCCCAGGCCGCCGAGTCGGGCGGCGCCGACCGGCTCGAACTGGTCACGGACATGGCCGCGGACGGGCTCACCCCGTCGGTCGAGGACTTCGCCAAGATCCGCGCCGCCGTGGAGCTGCCGCTGCGCGTCATGCTGCGCGTCCGGGACGGCTTCGCGCCGGGTGACCCGGACGAGCTGCGGGCCCGCGCCGCCGCGCTGCGGGCCGAGGGCGCCGACGAGTTCGTCTTCGGCTTCCTGACGGCCGACGGCGCCGTCGACCTCGCCGCCACCGCGGCCGTCGCCGACGCCGTGGCGGGCTGCCGCTGGACGTTCCACCGGGCGATCGACCACAGCGCCGACCGGGCCGCCGTCCGCGCGGCCGTCGGCGCGCTGCCCGGGCTGGACACCTTCCTCACCTCGGGCGCGGCCGCCGGCGTGGACGCGGGCCGGGACGTGCTGCTGGCCGAGCTGGCCAGGGCCGGCGAGCCCGGGTACGGGCAGCGGATCCTGATCGGCGGCGGCCTGCGGGCCGAGCACCTGCCGGGCCTGCGGGCGGCGGGGTTCGACGGCTTCCACGTCGGCGGCGCGGTGCGGGTCGACGGCTGGCAGTCCCCGGTGGACGCCTCCAAGGTCGCCGAGTGGCGGTCCCTGATCGATGGCTGAGCGTGAGAGCGCCGACGGCTGAGTGATCGGAGGCCGGCGACTCGGTGCGAAGAAGGGGACCGGCGGTATCCGCCGGTCCCCTTCGCGCGGGTCAGCCCAGTTGCTCGGGCAGCGGCTCGGCGTGCAGCACCGCCAGCCCGGAGACGGCACGGGTGAGCGACACGTACAGACGGCGCAGGCCGGTCCGTTCGTCCGGCTCACCGGCCACCACCGCGGCCGGCTCGTCCAGCACCACGTAGTCGTACTCCAGACCCTTGGCCAGCGAGGCCGGGACGAGGGTCAGCCGGGCCTCGGCGCTGGTCTCGGCGCCGGGGGAGAGGTACGGCAGACCGGCCGCGGCCAGGGCCTCGGCGAGCAGCGGGACGCGCGCATCGGCGGCGATCAGGCCGGTCGAGCCCTCGTGCTCCAGCGCCCGGTGACAGGCCTCGACCACCGCCTGCACCAGCTCCCCCGCCTCGATCCGGCGGATCGTCAGCGAGCCGGGCGCCTCACGGACCGAGCTCGCCGGGGCGAGACCGGGGGCGATCGCCGGCAGCAGCCGGGAGGCGTAGGCGATGACCTCCTCCGGCACCCGGAAACCCTTGGTCAACTCCTCGATGTGGGCGGCCGGTTTGCCCAGGTGGCGCAGGGCCTCCGGCCAGCTCGCGGTGGCCCAGGGGGTGGTGCCCTGGGCGAGGTCGCCGAGGACGGTCGCCGAGCCGGTGGTGCAGCGGCGGCCGACCGCGCGGTACTGCATCGGCGAGAGGTCCTGGGCCTCGTCCAGCACCACATGGCCGAGCGAGGGCGTGCGCTGCACCAGGTCGGTCGTCTCGTCCACCAGGACGGCGTCGGCCGGCGACCAGCGGGCGGTCTTCACCGAACGGCCGGGCTTGGGCCAGAGCACCGCCCGCTGCTCCTCGGGGGTGAGCACGCCCTCGGCGCACCGCGCCAGGAACTCCGGGTCGGAGAGCAGCCGGTGCACCAGCTTGGCCGGCTCGACCAGCGGCCAGCACTCCTTGACCACCGCCTTGACCGCCGGGTTGCGGGCCACCGCGTCCTGCACCCGGTCGTCCGGGGCCTCACCGCCCTGCTCCATCTTCAGCAGCACGGCGTGCGAGATCCGCTGCGGCAGGGCGTCCCGGGCCGCGCCGTAGCGGATGTCGCGGCTCTTCAGCTCCTCGACGATCTCGCTCAGCTCGTACGCCGGCACGCGCCAGCGGCGGGAGCCGCGGACCACCACGCAGGGCTCGGTGGGCGTGGTGATGCCCGAGCGCACGGCCCGCCGCAGCACCTCGGCCATCCGGGCGTCGCCCTTCAGCCGGGCCGCCTCGGCGCCGTCCTCGCCGCGCACCTCCACGTGCCCCACCAGCTGCTGCACGGTCGCCTGGGCCACCTCCAGCTCGCCGAGGGCGGGCAGCACCTGCTCGATGTAGGACAGGAAGGCGTTGTTCGGGCCGATCACCAGGGTGCCGGTGCGGGCGAGCCGCTCGCGGTGCGCGTACAGCAGGTACGCCACGCGGTGCAGGCCGACGGCGGTCTTCCCGGTGCCGGGGGCGCCCTGGACGCAGACCGTGCCGGTGATGTCGGCGCGGACGATCTCGTCCTGCTCGGGCTGGATGGTGGCGACGATGTCGCGCATCGGGCCGACGCGGGGCTTCTCGATCTCGGCGGCGAGCAGCGCGGAGGAGGTTTCCGTCTCGGCCGGGTCGGTGAGGTGCTCGTCCTCGTAGGCGGTCAGTTCGCCGCCGGTGTAGCCGAAGCGGCGGCGCCGCTCGACGTCCATCGGCTCGGTGCGGCTGGCCCGGTAGAAGGGCTGGGAGACCGGCGCGCGCCAGTCGATCACCATCGGGTCGCCGTCGGCGTCGTGGACGTGCCGGCGGCCGATGTAGAAGTTCTCTCCGCCGGAGCCTTCCGAGAGCTCCTCGCTGATCGCGTGCAGGTAATCGAGGCGGCCGAAGAAGAGCGGAGTGTGCGAGAGGTCGGCCAGGGCGGCGATCCGGGCCTCGATCTGGTTGTGCAGGATGACGGCGGTGACCCAGGAACCGGTCACGTCGCTGATGTCCAGGGACTCGACGTCCTCGCGCATCGCACGCAGCGCGGAGCGGGAGGCGGCCAGGTGGTCGCGTTCGCGCTGGAGGGGGTCGGTGGTGGGGGTGGCGGGCACAGCGAACCTTCCCGGCTGCCCCGAACACGGGTGCAGCGGATCGTCGGAGCTCACGGTGGGTACGGCCGACCGGTTGCCGAACGGTCGGCGCCTCCCCCGGCTGCCTGCGCGACTCAGCAGGTACCACGGTTCGGGAGGGGGCAGACGGATGATCCTAGACCCGTGGGCCCCGGGGTTCCACCCCCGAGGCCCGGGGGGTGGCCCTCAGGGCTCCGTACACCTGGAGGACGACCTACGTCCTGCTCGATACGGCCTTTGGGGTGATGTGTCCGGCGCGCCCGGAAACTACCGTGGAGACATGAGCACCGTACGCATCACGGCGCCGCGGGTGCCGTCCCAGAAGTCCGCCCCCGGCCGTCCCGCCGGGGCCACCGCCGCGGCCGGCCCCGGCCGCCGCCACAGCCCGCTGAGCAAGGCCGTCCGCAACGTCGGCATCGCCCTCGACACCGCCGCGCGCGTGGTCTTCCTCGGGCGCGACGGCGTCAGGTACTGAGCGTTGCCGGGAGCTACAGCACGTCGTCCGCGTCGATGATGCGGTAGGCGTAGCCCTGCTCCGCCAGGAAGCGCTGGCGGTGGGCGGCGAAGTCCTGGTCGACGGTGTCGCGGGCCACCACGGAGTAGAAGTGCGCCGAGTGGCCGTCCGCCTTGGGGCGCAGGACGCGGCCGAGCCGCTGGGCCTCCTCCTGGCGGGAGCCGAACGTCCCGGAGACCTGGATGGCGACGGTCGCCTCGGGCAGGTCGATGGAGAAGTTGGCGACCTTGGAGACGACCAGGACGCTGATCTCCTTGGTCCGGAAGGCCTCGAACAGCTTCTCGCGCTGGGCGTTGCTGGTCTCGCCCTTGATGACCGGCGCGTTCAGCACCTCGCCGAGCTCGTCGAGCTGGTCGATGTACTGACCGATGATCAGCGTCTGGTCCTTCTCGTGCTTCTTGACCAGTGCCTCCACCACCCGGCGCTTGGTCGCGGTGGTGGCGCAGAACCGGTACCGCTCCTCGGGCTCGGCGGTCGCGTAGGCGAGCCGCTCGGAGTCGGTGAGGGTGACCCGGACCTCGCAGCAGTCGGCGGGCGCGATGTAGCCCTGCGCCTCGATCTCCTTCCAGGGGGCGTCGAAGCGCTTGGGGCCGATGAGCGAGAAGACGTCGCCCTCGCGGCCGTCCTCGCGGACCAGGGTGGCGGTCAGGCCGAGCCGGCGGCGCGCCTGGAGGTCGGCGGTGAACTTGAAGACCGGCGCGGGCAGCAGGTGGACCTCGTCGTAGACGACCAGGCCCCAGTTGCGGGCGTCGAAGAGTTCGAGGTGGGCGTAGACGCCCTTCCGCTTGGTGGTCATCACCTGGTAGGTGGCGATGGTGACCGGGCGGATCTCCTTGCGCGTGCCGCTGTACTCGCCGATCTCGTCCTCGGTGAGCGTGGTGCGCTTGACCAGTTCGTGCTTCCACTGGCGCGCCGAGACGGTGTTGGTGACCAGGATCAGCGTGGTCGACTTGGCCTCGGCCATCGCCGCGGCGCCGACCAGCGTCTTGCCGGCGCCGCAGGGCAGCACGACGACGCCCGAGCCGCCGTGCCAGAACCCCTCGACGGCCTGGGCCTGGTAGGGGCGCAGCTGCCAGCCGTTCTGGTCCAGCTCGATGGGGTGCGCCTCGCCGTCCACGTACCCGGCGAAGTCCTCGGCGGGCCAGCCGAGTTTGAGCAGCACCTGCTTGATCTGGCCGCGCTCGGAGGGGTGCACGACGACGCTGTCCGGGTCGACCCGGGCGCCGACCAGCGGGGCGACCTTCTTGGAGCGCAGCACCTCCTCCAGCACGGGCCGGTCGGTGGTGGAGAGCACCAGCCCGTGGACCGGGTGCTTGGTGAGCTTGAGCCGGCCGTAGCGGGCCATGGTGTCCGCCACGTCCACCAGCAGCGCGTGCGGCACCGGGTAGCGGGAGTACGTGACCAGGGCGTCGACCACCTGCTCGGCGTCGTGCCCGGCGGCGCGCGCGTTCCAGAGCCCGAGCGGGGTGACGCGGTAGGTGTGCACGTGCTCGGGCGCGCGCTCCAGCTCGGCGAACGGCGCGATGGCACGACGGCAGTCGGAGGCCCTGGGGTGGTCGATCTCCAGAAGAAGAGTTTTGTCGCTCTGGACGATGAGCGGTCCGTCGTTCACGCGGGGAAGCCCTCCACTGGCTGACAGGTCTGCAGGGACGCAGACCCTCCAGTGTCGCGCATTCCGCGGGAAAGGCGGGAGGCTGCTTCGTGCGGGCTACTTCCACTCGTAGAACTTGCCGGTGGACTTGCCGTCCGGGGTGACCTCGTACTCGAACAGGCCGACGACGCCGTTGAGCCGCTCGAACTGCGCCGAGGCACTGGAGTAGAGGAGCGAACCGCGCCAGCTGGTGCCGCCGCCCTCGGTGAAGTGGCCGATGCCGCGGCCCTGCCAGGTGATGGTCTGGCCGTCCGCGGTCATGTCGACCCCCTGGCCCTCGCCGAGGAGCGTGCCGTCGGGGCGCAGTTCGGAGTCGTAGGTGCCGAACCCCGAGACCGCGATGCCGTAGTAGGTGCCGGTGCCTTCGAACGAGACCTCGACCACGACGTGGCCGGCCTCGGCGGCGAGAACCCGCCGGCCGGTGTCCTGGCCCTGTACCTCACCGATCAGATCGCCGAGCATGATGACTCCTTCCGGGAAACCCCCCCTCTCTCTCCGGACTACGCCGCCCTTCCGGGCGCGTCAAACGCACGGCGGTGACCAGCGCCGCCGCCGCTCGTTAGAGCAGGTCATGAACAAGTCGAAGCGCGCCCTCACCGCTCTCGCCCTCCTCGGTTCGGCCTTCGCCGCGACCGCCTCCTCCGCCGGCTCCGCCCACGCCCTCGCGGGCATCGGCGAGGGCCCGGGCGGGCTGCTGGCCGCCCCCGCCTTCCTGCTCGCCGACACGGCCGGCGGTGGCAGCCTGCCGGTCGGCCAGGGCGACATCGCCAAGCTGGCGGACAAGGCGATGGAGGAGAAGGCGAAGGAGCAGGCCGCCAAGGGGCACTGACCGGGAGGGAGCGGTATCCGCCGGCCGGCGCCTAGTCCTCCAGCTCCGCCACGCCGGTGATCCGGTGCAGGGCGAACGTCCGGAGTTCGTCCGCATGGTGGTCGAAGGCGGTGACGAAGCCGCCTTCGACCTTGACCGGGTCGATGATGCGCTGGCTGGCGACCCCCTCGGCGTTCAGATAGCCGATCCACATCCGCTCACCGAGCAGGACGGCGGTCTGCAGCGAGGCGAGCGTCTCGGCCGCCGCGGTGCGGGGGAGCCGGCGCGGGTCGGGGGCGGGCTCGCGGCGCACGGCGGTGGCGGCGCGGTCGCCGGCCCGGATGGCCTTGATGGCGGCGGCGAGCAGGGTGTCGTCGGGTGTCGGCGGGCCGTCCGGTACCGGGACGGGGGCCGCGCGCGGCGGGGTGCGGTGGCTGTCCGGGCGGGTGATCAGGACGTCGCCCTCGGCGGACTCGGCCGCGGGCGCGTAGCCCATCGTGCGCAGGGTGGCGAGCAGCACGTCCGGCGGCGCCTGGGAGGCCAGCACCGTCGGGGCGAGCAGGCGCAGCCGCAGGTCGGCGGAGCGCCGGTCGGCCAGGACCTCGCCCAGCAGCGCAGGGTCGTCGCAGCGCAGGTACGAGGAGGCGGCGCCGACCCGCAGGATGCCGTGCCGCCGGGCCACGTCGTCGATCAGGTAGCTGAGCGGCTGCGGGACGGGCGTGCGCGAGTGCTGCTCCAGGAAGGCCTGGAGGTCGGCGGCGCTGCGGCCGGCGTCGAGGGCGCGGCGGACCGACTCGGGGGTGAACCGGTAGACGGTGGCGCCGCCCTTGGACTCGATGTCGGCGCAGAGCGCGAGCGCCTGGGCGAGCGGGGTGAGCAGCGGGCCGGGGGCGATCGCGGTGAGGTCCGGCTGGAGGATGACGTGGTCCAGCGGTTGCGGCAGCAGCGGGGCGAGCACCTCGGCGGGGTCGGCCTCGGCGGTGAGCAGGGCGCGGGCGGGGGCGGCCAGTGCGCCGCGGCCGGTGATGCCGAGCAGTTCGGCCTCGGCGAGGGTCCAGGCGGTGAGGTCGTCCCGCAGGTCGCGGCCCTGGCCGGTGGCCGTGGTCGCCCCGGTGCCGGTGGGGTGTCCGCCGGCGGCGGGCGGCGCGGTGACCGGTCCGCCGCGCAGCGGGCGCTGCCACCGCAGGGTGGGCAGCAGCTCGTCGGCGGTGGCGGGGGTGCCGGGGGGCAGCTCGGCGAGCAGCGCGAGGGTGGCGCGGCGCACGGACGGCGCCAGCGTGCGGTCGAGTTCCGGGCCGAGGGCGGCGCGCTGCTTGCCCTTGCCGTCCGGGCTGCCGGTGAGGGCGGGGACGCGGGTGGCGGTGAGCCAGCCGGCCGCCAGCAGGGCCCAGCGGTCGGCGGTGTCCCGCTGGAGCCAGACGTCGAACGCGGGGGTGGGGCACCAGCGCTCGTCGGCCTCGCCATCGGGGGCCAGCAGGCCTGCGGTGTAGGCGAGTTCGAGCCAGAACGCGGTCTGCTGCTCGGTGCTCTCCAGGGCCTGCGCGGTGCGCTTGAGGTCGCGGACGCCGAGCCCGCCGGCGCGCAGGGTCGGCGGCGGGTTGAGGCCCCAGAGGTCGAGCAGTTCCTCGACCGTCCGGACGGCGGCGTGCGCCTGCCCGGCGGCGGCCGCGTCCACAGCCTGGGGATCGCGCCGGGCGCCGGCCGGGGCCGGTTCGGGCTGGACGGGCTCGACCAGGCGGTGGGTGCGTCCGCCGCGCAGGTGCAGGGCGAGCTCGCGGGGCAGCACCACGCTGCCGGGGCTGCTCGGCAGCAGCAGGCCGCGGGCCAGCAGCCACTCGACCGGGCTCTGCGCGTCCTCGGCGGTGACCGGGCGGGTGGCGTCCGGGACGGTGCCGGTGGGCGGGCCCCAGACCAGGCGGTCCAGCAGGCGCAGGGCCGGCTCGGGGGCGGTGGCGAGCAGCGCGTCGCACCGGGCCCGGTCGGTGAACAGGTCGGCGAGCGCGGCGACGGCGGTGACCGGGTCGGGGGTGGCGGGCTGCCCGGCGGAGACCAGCAACTGCTGGATCCGGGCCGGGGACATGCCGGCGGTCGCGTCGGCGAGCGTCGGGCCGAGGCCGGTTCGGCCCGGGTTGGCGGCGGTCGGCGCCAGCGCCTCACGGGCCGCGATGACCAGCCGCAGTCCGTTGTCGGGGCCCCAGAGCAGTGCGCGCTCGCGCAGGGTGGTCAGGGCGCGGGGCAGGGCGGCGGCGACGGCGGCCCGGTCGGCGGCGCTCAGCGGGGTGGCGCCCGGGTGCGGCTTGACCTTGGCGGGGCCGGTCAGCAGGGTGCGGACGGTGGCCGGGGACGCGCCGTCGGGGGCGGCGGCCAGGGCCTCGGCGACCTGCAGGGTGAAGCGGTCCAGCCGCTCCAGGGCGCGCAGCGCGGAGGCGCGGGAGGAGAGCCGGGCGGCGAGCTGGGTGAGGTCGCCGGGGACGGGGTTGAGCAGGTCGGGGCGGGACCGGAGCAGGGCGGCGAGGTCGTCGTCCGCGCGGGTGCGGAGCTCCTCGGCCAGGGTGCGGGGGCCGGCGGGCGCTTTGCCGGTGCGTTGGGGGCCCTGCTGTGTGGTCATTCGACCTAGGTTAGTCGCGTCGGGTGTCGGTGGGGATCCGTCGTCGGAGGGTGGTTGCGCCGGGTGGGCGGGGTGGCGGTGTCCGTGTTCGGGTCCGTGCCCGGGCCGCTGGGCGGGACGGGCTCGCGTGGGCGGGGGCCGGGTGGGTAGCGTCACGATCAGCGGGGATCCGCGGGGATCGGTGGAGCCTCGCGCGGTCCTTCGAGGTCTTCGGGGACGGGCTCGGGTGAGGCGGGGTGCTGGGTGATGGCGGACGGCGAGTGGTGGCGTAAGCGCGGGCCGTGGAGCGGGCCGTCGGGCGGCGGTGCGGGCGCTGCCGGGGGTGGGGCGAGCGGTGGTGGCGCCGCCGGCGCGGCGGACGGGGACAGCGTGTACGCCGCCGGCGCGCCGGTGGTGCCCCCGCGCCCGTCCTCCCCGCCGTCCGCGCCCCCTGCCGCGCCCCCGACCGTGCCCGCGCCCTCGCGGTCGAGGCCGGCGGCCGGGCCGGGGGAGCCGGGCTCGCCGTGGGTGACGGAGTCGGTCCGGGACGCGCCGGCGGATCCGGACGCCCTGCCGCCGCCGCAGCTGTACGCGTCCGCCGACACGGGCGGCTGGGACTTGGTGATGCTCAACTTCTCGGACGGCCCGGGGGCGGCGATCAAGCCGATGCCCGAGCAGCGGATGGACGGCGAGGAGGCGGCGGCGGAGGTGGCCGAGCCACCCGCCGAGCCCGCCCCGGTCAAGGGCCGGGAGAAGGCCGCCGGCAAGGCGCGGGGCAGAAGCCGGGGCCGGGGCCGGGCGAAGACGCCGCCGCAGGCCGAGCCCGCTGCCGGCAAGTCCCCGAAGTCGTCCGTGTCGGCCGGCCGCAGACCGTCCCCGCTCCTGCTGCTCGCCTCGGTGACGCTGGTCGGCGGCGCCGTCAGCGGCCAGATCCTGGTCATGCTGGTGGGCTGGGCCCTCGGCTACATGTCACGGCAACTGAGCGACCTCACCCGCAAGTTCGCCATCCTCGGCATCCCGCTGGCGACGATCAGCGGCACCAGCCTCTGGTACTG
Source organism: Kitasatospora sp. NPDC050463 (assembly GCF_040655255.1). Taxonomy (NCBI): domain Bacteria; kingdom Bacillati; phylum Actinomycetota; class Actinomycetes; order Kitasatosporales; family Streptomycetaceae; genus Kitasatospora; species Kitasatospora sp. NPDC050463. The sequence continues at coordinate 297,189 of NZ_JBFAJO010000001.1, read as the reverse complement.
GGGCCGCGCCCAGGGCCGCTGGGGCGGCGGCCTGCAGCCCGGACAGCCGGCCGGCGAGATCGCCTGGTCGGCCGCTCCGGGCGTGATCCGCCTCGCGGCCGTGCTGTCGGCGGTGTTCCTGCTGGCCGTGGCGATGAAGAGGCGTGCCCGGCCGGAGGGTTGAGCCTGTACGTGACCTGCGGGGGTGTACGACGGACGGAGCCGCTCAGGCGGAGGGTGCCGCGTTCGCCGGGCCGGGGGTCCACAGCGGGTCACGACCGGAGGCGGCGAGGGTGCGCTCGAACAGGGATGCGTCGGCGGGCAGTGGCACCGGGTCGGCGAACCCCCCGTACTGGCGGTAGATCCCGGCGTACTCCTCGACCACCCCGAGGACGGCTGCGGCCAGGTCGTCCGCGACCTCCGTCCGCCGGCCGGTGGCCCGGGCGACGTCCCAGCCGTGCACCACCAGCTCCTTGATCAGCATCCGCGCGACGGCGGTCGCGGGCATCGCCGTCCCGCCGAGGTCGATGTCCCCCTCCCAGGCGGCCGGGTCGGCCCAGGCCGCCACGGCCCGGTCCAGCTGAGCCGCGTAGGCGTCGGCCCAGGCGGGGTCGGCGGTGAAGTCGCGATCGGTCAGCTCCGGTGGCAGCGGCTCCCGGCGGGCCCGGTGCTCCAGGCCGTGGGAGGTGTAGAGCACCCAGTGGTTGACCAGCGCACGGGTGTCGAATTCCGCGCAGGGGGTGGGGCCTTCCAGCTGTTCGGGCCGGACGCCGTGGGCGAGGCGTGCTGCTTCCGTCGCGGCGCGGGCGAGCAGGGGGTGGAGTGCGTGACCGTTCATGTGCCGATCCTGGGACCGCGGGCCGTGCGGGGTCTTGAAGAAACGCGACGGCTAGCCTGGTGGCATGGCTTCCCCCGACCCCGGATCGCCCGACCTCGGGTCAACTCGCCCCGGGTCAACCGGCCCCGGGCCAACCGGCCCCGGCTCAACCAGCCCCGGGGCGGGCGGTCTCGGGCCCGGCGTGCTCCACCCCGGGCGGGCGGCGGGCGTGGTCGACCTGGCCCGCTACGAGCCCGCTCCCGGGCTGGCCCGCCTCGTCGAGTTCTACTGGCTGGTGCGCTGGGACCGTCGCGGTCTGCCGTGCCACGAGCAGAAGGTGCTCGCCCACCCCAACGTCCACCTGGTCTTCGAGGCGCCGCGGGCCGGCGTCTACGGGGTCGACCGGTCGCTGTTCGTCCGGCGGCTGGAAGGGGCCGGGCACGTGCTGGGGGTGAAGTTCCGGCCGGGTGGGCTCGCTCCGTTCACCGACCGTCCGGCGGCCGGGTTCGCCGACCGGGTGATGCCGGCGGCGGACGTCTTCGGCCCGGCGGTCGACCGGCTCAACGAGGCGGTGCTCCGGGGTGGTTCGGAGCAGGTCGGGTCGGTGGACGCGTTCCTGCTCGCGCGGCTGCCGGAGCCGGTGGCGGACCATTCGGCCGAGCTGGCCGCCGCGATGGTGGAGCGCGTCACCGCAGGGTCCGATCTGCGCCGGGTGGACGAGCTGGCCGCGGAGTTCGGCGTCTCCGTCCGCCGGCTCCAGCGGCTCTTCGCCGAGTACGTGGGTGCGAGCCCCAAGTGGGTCCTGCGCCGCGCCCGTCTGCACGAGGCGGCCCGGCGCGCCGACCAGGGCCTGGACGTCGACTGGGCCGCCCTCGCGGCCGACCTCGGCTACGCGGACCAGGCGCACCTCACCCGGGACTTCACCGCGGCCGTGGGCATGCCGCCGGCCCGTTACGCCGCGGGCGGGCCGGGCTGAGCGGCCGGTGGGCCGGTTCAGCCCCGCTCGCGCTCGATCCGCAGTGCGCCGAGCAGGCCGGGGAAGGCCTCCTCGAACTCCTCGCGGCGCAGCGCGTTCATCCGCGAAGTACCCCTGTAGTACTGGCGGATGAGCCCGGCCTCGCGCAGTACGTGGAAGTGGTGGGTGGCGGTGGACTTGCTGACCGGTAGGTCGATCGTCCCGCAGGCGAGGTCCTCGGCGGCCGCGTCCAGCTCGGCGACGATCCGGCGGCGGACCGGATCGACCACGGCCTCCAGGACCTGCTGAAGGCCGATCTCCCGGAGGTCCGGGTGTGGCGGGACGCGGTCCCGCTGCCCGTTGCGCTGTGTAGTCACCATCGATGTCCCTGTCTCTCGCGGCCATGGTACGGCAGCCATCAAAGTACGTCGGCCATCAAAGTTTGACAGCTGACGTACTTTCGGATTCAGTGAACTGCGGCGGAGCGCACCCCGCACCGCCGTCACCGATCGGAAGGGGGCGATGCGCGATGGCCAGGACGGTACGGTTCCACGAGCACGGCGGGCCGGAGGTGCTGCGGCTGGAGGACGTGCAGGTCGGCTCGCCCGGCCCCGGTGAGCTGCTGATCCGGGTGGACGCGATCGGGATCAACCGGGCCGAGGCACTGTTCCGCAGCGGCACCTACATCGAGACCCCCCGGCGGTTCCCCGCCGGGCTCGGCGCCGAGGCGGCGGGCGTGGTCGAAGCGGTCGGGGCCGGCGTGACCGGGTTCGAGGCCGGGCAGCCGGTCAGCGTGGTGCCCGCGTTCTCGATGAACGACTACCCCGTCTACGCCGAGCGCGCGATCGTCCCCGCGGCCGCCGTGCTGCACCGGCCCGCCGGGCTCGGAGCCGTCGAGGGCGCGGCGGTCTGGATGCCGTACGTGACGGCCTACGGCGCGCTGGTGGAGGTCGGCGGCCTGCGGGCGGGGGACACCGTCGTGCTGACCGCCGCCTCCAGCAGCGTGGGTCTGGCCGCGATCCAGATCGCCCAGCGGGTGGGGGCGGTGCCGATCGCCACCACCCGTACCCGGGCCAAGCGGGAGGCGCTGCTCAAGGCGGGAGCGGCCGAGGTGATCGTCACGGACGAGGAAGTCGTCTCCGAGCGCGTGCTGGCCCTGACCTCGGGCCGGGGCGCCGAGTTCGTCTTCGACGCCGTGGCCGGCCCCGGCGCGGTGGACCTCGTCCGGGCGATCGCGCCCGGCGGCACGCTGCTGTTCTACGGCTGGTTGAGCGGCGAGCCGACCCCCTATCCGAACTTCGAACTCGGCATGCCCGCAGTGAACATGCGCAGCTACGTGATCCACGAGACGACGCTCGACCCGGAGCGGCTGCGCCGTGCGGAGGCCTTCGTCACCTCCGGTCTGCGCACCGGATCCCTCACCCCGGTGGTGGACCGCGTCTTCGGCCTGCACGAGATCGCCGAGGCCCACCGCTACCTGGAGGCCGGCAACCAGCTCGGCAAGATCGTGGTCACCGTCGAGCACTGACGGGGCGCGGCGGCCGTCCTCGGGGGGCGGCCGGGCGGTCGGTACGGCACGCCGACGTATCCCCGGGTGGGCGGCGCGGTGGCCGAGGGCTACGGGTGGTCCGGGCCCTTCCGCCCGTCTACGGCTGCCACGTCGGGCTCTGTCCGTCAGACGGTGCCCGCGGCCGCTGCGACCGCCGTCGGCCCGGCCGGCGACGATGCGGCGTAGTCACGCAGCCGGACCGGGCTGGTGCGGGTGTTCTCGGGTGTCTGGGCGGCCAGCATGTCCAGGATCTCCTGGGTGGGGGCGGGCATGAAGAACCGCTCGGCGCCCTCGCGGCCGAGGGTCTGGTGCTCCGTCACGTAGCCGCGCATCTCGCGCTCGTACGCGGCGAAAGCCACCAGGTGGTCACCTCCGGAGGCGGCGAGTTCACCGGCCAGGATGTAGGCACCGATCAACGCCTGCGAGGTGCCGCGGCCGGAGGTCGGGCCGGCGCAGTAGCCGGCGTCGCCGAGCAGCACGATCCGCCCCTTCGACCAGGTGTCCATCTCCACCTGGGCGTTGGCGTCGAAGAAGAAGTCGGGTGCCTGCGCCATCTCGTGGAGAAGGCGCGGGACCTCCCAGCCGTCGTCGGCGAAGCGTTCGGCGATGATGCGCTGCTGCCCGGCGCGGTCGTGGCGGTCGTACTCCAGGTGCTCGGCGGCGAGGTGGAAGGCGGCGCGGGCCTCTGTGTCGGCGCGGGCGGTGAAGATGTTGGCGGCCTTGCCCGGGGTGGCGTAGAGGCGGCCGGTGTTCTTGAGGCCGAGGTAGTTGTCCAGGCTGAAGATGGCGGTGTAGATGCCGAGGTGGCGGACGAACCGCTCCTCGGGGCCGAAGGCGAGCGCCCGGGTCCGCGAGTGCAATCCGTCGGCGCCGACGACCAGGTCGAAGTGGCGGGGAGCGCCGCGCTCGAAGGTGACCTCCACGCCCTGCTCGTCCTCGGTCAGGCTCGCGATGGAGTCTCCGAAGACGTACTCGACGTCGTCGCGGGTGGCCTCGTACAGCATCCCGGTCAGATCGCCCTTGAGGACCTCCAGGTCACCCGCGAAGATCACGGCGGGCAGGGTCGCGTACTGGCGGCCCTCGGCGTCCACCAGTGCCGCGTCGCCCATCTCGGTGTCCAGTTCGCGGATCCGCTCCAGCAGGCCCATCCGCTGCAGCACGTCCAGGGCTTCGCCGCGGAAGTCCACCGCGTAGCCGCCCTGGCGCACCGCTCCGGCGCGCTCCACCACGGTGGGGGTGAAGCCGTGGCGGTGCAGCCAGTAGGCGAGTGCGGGGCCGGCCACGCTGGCGCCGGAGATCAGCACGGTGCGAGCGGCGGTAGTGGTGGTGGTCATCTCTGGTTCCTCTCTCCGTTCGATGTGTACAACGTATGACCGGCAAATCCCTGTGTGAAGTGCGGAATTGAGGAAGGAATGCTAGTGCACTAGGCTTCGTGCACTAGTACACTAAGGAGTGCATCATGCCCTCGGAGCACCCGTACGCGAGGATCGCCGCCGAACTGCGGCATCGCATCGAGACCGGCGAGCTGCGCCCGGGGGAACGGGTGCCCTCCACGCGGGCACTCACCCAGCGGTGGGGGGTCGCCATGGCCACGGCGACCAAGGCCCTGGCCGTCCTGCGGCAGGAGGGCCTGACCCGGGCGGTGCCCGGGGTGGGCACCGTGGTCTGCGCCGCCCCCCGTGCGTCGCGGACGGCCGGGCGGGTGACGGGACGACTGGCGGACGGGCCGTCGGAGGAGTCGGCCGCGCGCCGGCGCCTGGTGCGGGCGGGGATCGCCGTCGCCGACGCGGAGGGGGCGGCCGCGCTCACCATGCGGCGGCTGGCCGCCGAACTCGGCACTTCGGCGATGTCGCTGTACCGGCACGTGCAGAACCGGGATCAGCTCCTCGCGCTGATGGTAGACGCTGCCTACGCCGAGGCGCGGCTGCCCGCCCCGGCCCCGGCCGACTGGCGGTCCCGCCTGGAGGTCTCGGCCCGGGCCCAGTGGGGGCTCTACCAGGCTCACCCCTGGCTCGCGGCCGCGATGAACCTCGCCCGCCCGCTGCTCGCACCCAACGGCATGCGCCATGTCGAGTGGGCCCTGGCGGCCCTGGAGGGCCTCGGTCTCGACGCCAACGCCCGGATGCACGCGGCAGTCTCCCTCTTCGCCTTCGTCCGGGGCTGCGCGGTCGACCTCGCGGCGGAGCAGGAAGCGGACCGTGCCAGCGGCGTCACCGGCGACCAGTGGATGCAGGTTCAGGAGGCCCGGATGGCCACGCTGCTGTCGGACGGTACCTATCCCGCCTTCACCGCTGCCCGCGCCGATCCTGGCCTGGACCTGTCCGGCGAATCCATGTTCACCTTCGGGCTCGACCGTCACCTCGACGGCTTGGCGGCTCTGATCGCCACCGTGGGTGCCCCGTCGGACCCCCTCGACGGAACGGGCCACCCAGCCGTGTCCTCTGACAGGTGATCGTGGCCCGCTGCCTCGAAGATTCTCCCGAGCCTCCGAAAGCCCCGCCTGGCCCGTCGAAGAGCCAGGCGGGGGGCAGCTGTCGCCACCAGGGGGCAGCGGCAGCTCGTCGGACAGCGGTCGGCGCTCCCCTGGAAACCGCCGGGGGCGAGGGGGCCGTCGCCGCAGCTGCCGGTCGGTCAGTACAGCACGCCGGCGAAGCCGTAGTGGACGTCGTAGGTAGGAGGAGCCGCCTGGATGCTCCATCAATACCGTGTCGAGATCGCCGTGGGGGCCACACACGATCATGAAGGAAGTATCTGTGGATACATACTCAGTGCAGCGAAACGGCAGGATCTGAATGGTCACATGGGTGAGCTGGCTGATCTCCACGAGATGGTCCAGTTGCTCCCGCATCACGGCCACCTGACACGGCAACCCGAAGGCCCCCGCCCACCAGGGCAGGGGCCTCGCCGCCAGGATCAGGCGGTTCAGTCCTCCGGGAAGAAGAAGTCCTGCGTTTCCCGCCGGTAGGGCTGTGGAACGGCGGCCAGGCGGTGCGCCGGCCAGAGGTCGGAGCGCTCGCTCAGGCTCAGCGCGCCGCCCTGGCGGACCAGCCAGACGTCCTCGTAGTCGAGGTGCAGCACGGCATCGCCGGGCACCTGGCCGAGCAGGCCGAGCGTCAGCCGGACGGTGTCGTCCTGCTGGCCGGAGATGTCGGCGTCCTTGTCCAGGCGGAAGGCCACCGAGACGGTCGCCCCGAACGGGCGCCCGCCGATCAGCGGGTCCCCCCACGGGATCGCCTTGGTCGCGACCACCTTGACCCAGGTGCCGTGGACGGTGACGGCGCCGTCGCCGACCAGCGTGCCGGCGTCCTCCTCGGCGCCGAACAGGCCCTGCGGACGGGCGATTTCGTCGAGCTTCCGGGCGACCTCGGACGCGGTGAGCGGCGTCACCAGGTCGAGGCTGTAGGCAATGGCCATGCTGGGCGTCTCTCTCGCTCTGTCTAGGGGTAGAAGTGGACGACGTTGCCGGACGAGTCGATGACCTTGATCTCCTTGAGGCCCTCGATCGGCCAGTCCTGCAGCTGCTTGCGCATGGCGGCCGCGTCGACACCGCTGTCGGAGAGGTTCAGCACGATGCGGTCGGCCTGCCCCGACTCCACCTTCTTCTGGATGCCGGTGGAGATGGAGCGCGGGTTCGAGGCGGTCGGCGCGTAGCAGTCGAACACCTCGCCCTCGATGCGGTAGTCGGGGTTCTTGGTCGTCCCGGTGACGTTGGGGTTCTGCTCGACCTTGTAGCCGTTGCGCGCCATGATCTCGGCGGACTCGTTCTCCCGCTGGAACGCGCGGACGGTCGTCGCGTCGGCGTTCCTCGGGATGTTGGTGGTGTGCCCCTCCGGTGTCGCGGCCGGGTCCACCCCCTTCGACGGCTGGGTGTGCAGCTCGCTCGACGCGCTGCCACCGCCGCCGCCCTCGCCCTCCATGTGGACCCGGTTGGCGCCCATGGCGTCCTTGCCGATCTCGCTCGCGCCCATGCCGGCCACGCCGAGGCCGGTGGCGATGACACCGGCCGAGAGCACGCCGACCGGCACGCCCACGACCGCGCCGACGCCGGTGAGGTCCAGGCCGACGCCGAGGACCTCGCCGCCCGCGCCGACCGTGGCGAGGGCGAGCCCTCCCGCGACCTCCAGGGCGGCGCCCGGGTTGTGCAGCATGGCGTTGCCGACCGAGGCGAGGTCCTCCACGACGACCTGGCCGACGTCGGCCAGGAAGTCCCCCGCGTCGGAGAAGAAGTCGCCCACGCCGTCCCAGAAGCCGGGCTCCTCGGGAGCCTTGTCGCGCGCGGTGGCGACGGTCTTCGCCGCCGTGTCACCGGCGGACTTGAGCTGGCTGCGGGCGTTGTTCAGCGTCGCCTTCGCGCCGTTGCGGGTGCTCTCGCCGGGGTCGGTGAACGGCAGCTCGTGGCCGGCGTTCTTCTCCGCTTCCCGGTGGTCCGTCTTGGCCTTGCCGCTGGCGCTCTGGCCCGCGTCCCACTGGCGGATCGCCTCGGCCGCCTGCCCCTGCGCCCAGGTCAGGGTCGACTGGTAGGCGGTGAGCGCGGTGGCGGCGTTGTGGAAGCAGTCGCCGGCCTCCAGCCACTTGCCGGGCTCGCCCTCGAAGGCCTCCCGGAAGGCGTCGCCGGCCTTGCCCGACCACCCCTCGACGGTGTCGATCTTCTTCAGGCCCTCGCCGGTCGAGTGCAGGGTGTCGCCGTAGCTCTTGAGCCAGGCGCAGGTGGAGGAGATCGATTCCGGGTCGCCCGGCACGAGCTCCTTCGGGTCGGACGTGCTGCCCAGTTCCTTCGCCATCACTTCGCCCCCGGGTCCTCGCCGCTGTCACGGCTGAGGGTTCCGTTCAAGTGGCCGACGACGTGTCCGTCGACCTGGCGGTAGGCCTTCACGCTGGCGTTGAGCCGTGCCGTGACGGACTGTGCGTCCTTGGCCAGGTTCTCCACGCCGAGCTCCCAGCGGGTGCAGAACTTCTCGACGACGTCGGCCAGGTGACCGTGCCCGAAGTCCTCCTTCTTCGGGTCGAGGTCGCTGACCTTCTTGAACTGCAGCTTCGCCAGGGTGTTCGTGATCCCTGAGGCCGCGTCGTCCAAGGCACCCAGATCGACCTTGAATCCGTCTGCCATGAGTCCCTCCCCGTGTGTGCCGACCGGGCGCCGTACGGACGCCCGGGATAGGTGACGCGAGTCCGGATGGTCCGGTTCCGGCCCGATGTAGTGATCATTGTCCGATTGGGCGAAGAGTGCCGAGCGCCCGGCCCGCCGGAGGGATACCAGGCCCCGCCGGCCCGGTAGCCCGACTCAGGCTCCCAGGAAGCGCTGGAGCTCGGCGAGGACGAAGTTGGCCCCCGTGTACCCGATGCCCTGGAACCAGAGCTGGTCGTCCACCTCGAAGGCCCGGTGGGCGCGGACGGCGCCGAGCCCCTGCCAGCCGGGGGAGGCCAGCGCGGCCCGGGTACCGGCTCGTTCCGGGTCCCCGTAGGTGGCGTACAGCAGCAGGTCGCCGTCGGCCTTGGCGATCTGGTCCGCCGGGACCTCCACGTCGAACTGGTCGACGTTCTGCGCGTCCGGCCGGCCGAGCTGGACGTCGGCCAGCACCGTGCCGAGGAAGTTCTGCTTGCCGTACAGCCGGATGCCGCCGCCCTCGACGAACCTGACCAGGCTGATCCGGCGTCCGGACGCCTTGGCGTTGGAGAGCGCCTGGACCACCTGGGAGACGTGCCGCTGGTAGGAGCCGGCGAAGGCCGCCGCCGCGTCCTGGCGGCTCAGCGCCTGCGCGTGCAGTTGGACGCCGGCCTTCCAGGGGTGGCCGGTGGTCTGGGTCAGCACGGTGGGGGCGATCTCGCGCAGCTGGTCGTAGCGGCCGCCGTCGCGGGTCTGGTTGGAGAGGATCAGGTCGGGCCGCAGGGCGCGGATCGCGGCGAGGTCCGGGGCGCCGATGTCGCCGACCCGGGTGATCCCGGTGAGCCGGGAGGTGGGCCAGTAGTCGGGGAACCCGGAGTCCAGGGGCGCCAGGGCCGCGCCGACGGGGGTGATGCCGAGGGTCAGCGCGGAGTCCAGCTCGGCGGTGTCCAGGGTGACGACGCGCACCGGCGCGCCCGGTACGGTCACCGGGCCCGTCGCGGCGGTGACCGTGACGTCGGGCACCGGGGTCGGGCTCGGTGTGACGACCGCGGCGGCGCTGTCGGCGGGCAGGGCGGTCTGCCGGGTGCTGCACCCGGCGAGGGCGGCGGCGCCGAGCCCCGCGAGCAGGGTGCGGCGGGTGATCGGGGGCATCGGCGGTCCTCGGCGGTCCTCGGGCGGGGCGGACAGGGGACGGGCGTGCCGGCGGCGGCCGCAGGCGCGTCGATTATGTCCGAAATGCCCGCTAGGCGTCCGCCTTCACCGCCCACGGCGCGCCCGGGACGACCAGCGGGGTGCCGGTCACCGGGTCCGGTACGACCACCGAGTCCAGGCCGAACACCTCGCGCACCAGCTCCGCCGTCACCACCTCGGCGGGCGGGCCCTGCGCGACGATTCGCCCGGCGCGCATCGCCACCAGGTGGTCGGCGTAGCGGGCGGCCTGGTTGAGGTCGTGCAGCACGGCGACGACCGTCCGCCCGCGCTCGACGTTGAGCCGCCGCACGAGGTCCAGCACCTCGACCTGGTGCGCGATGTCCAGGAACGTCGTCGGCTCGTCCAGCAGCAGGATGTCGGTGCCCTGGGCGAGCGCCATGGCGATCCAGGCCCGCTGGCGCTGGCCACCGGACAGCTCGTCCACGCTGCGCTCGGCCAGCTCCGCGGTGGAGGTGCGCTCCAGCGCCTCCGCCACCGCCCGCTCGTCCTCGGCCGACCACTGCCGCCACCAGCTCTGGTGCGGCTGGCGCCCGCGCGAGACCAGGTCGGCCACCGAGATGCCCTCGGGCGCGGTCGGGGACTGCGGGAGCAGCCCGATCCGCTGGGCGATCCGCTTGGTGGGGAGGCGCGCCAGTTCGCCGCCGTCCAGCAGCACCGCGCCGCGCGCGGGCTTCAGCAGCCGGCCGAGTGCGCGCAGCAGCGTCGACTTGCCGCAGGCGTTGGGCCCGACGATCACCGTCACCCGGCCGTCCGGGACGGTCAGGTCCAGCCCCTCCACGACCGTGCGCGCCTCGTAGGCGAGGGTCAGGCCCTGGGCCTCGAGACGGTGGGCCGGCATCGGACGGGCGGACATCAGGAACCTCCACGGCGGGATCGGACGAGCAGCCACATCAGGTACGGCGCGCCGACCAGGCCGGTCACCACGCCGACCGGCAGCTCGGTGGGCGAGAGCAGCCGCCGGGCCAGCAGGTCGGCCAGGACGACCACCAGCGCGCCGGTCAGTGCCGAGCAGAACAGCGGGACCTGCGCCGAGCGGGCCAGCCGCAGGGCGATCTGCGGGGCCATCAGCGCGACGAAGTCCACCGGCCCGGCCGCACCCGCCGCGCAGGAGGCCAGCACGATGCCGAGCAGGCCCATGCCGAGCCGGATCCGGTCCAGCCGCAGGCCCAGCCCGACGGCGGTGGCGTCGTCGAAGGAGATCGAGCGCTGCGCCCGCGCCGCCCAGAGCGCCACCGGCACGGCGGCCAGCAGCACCCAGGCGAGCCAGCCGGCCTGGTCGTAGCCGGAGCCGTTGAGGCTGCCGGTCATCCAGACCTTCGCCGCCTGCGCCTGGAAGCCGTCGCCCTTGGTGAGGAAGACCGAGGTGAGCGAGGAGAGCGCGACGCTGATGCCGATGCCGATCAGCACGAAGCGCTGGGCGTGCAGCCCGCGCCGCCAGGCCAGCGCGTACACCAGCAGACCGGCCACCAGGCCGCTGGCCACCGCCGCGTACGGCACCTGACCGGCCGAGCCGACCACCCCGTACGCCATCAGGCCGACCACGGTGGCGGTGGCGCCCCAGGAGACGCCGACCACGTCGGGACTGGCCAGCGGATTGCGGGCGACGGTCTGGATCAGCGCCCCGGCCAGGCCGAGGGCGGTGCCGACCAGCAGCCCCACCACCACCCGGGGCAGCCGGAACTCGCCGACCACCAGCTCGTGCGCGCTGGGCTGCCCCAGCACCACCTTCACCACCTCGGCGGGGGAGACGGTGGACTCGCCCAGGCAGAGCGAGGCGACCACGGTGGCGGCCAGCGCCAGCAGCAGTCCGAACACCGCGACGGCCGAGCGGCGGTGCAGCAGGAAGGAGGCGCGCCCGGCGCGCAGCACGGTGTAGCCCCGCAGGGGGACGGCGGACGCGCTCACGCGGCCACCACCTTGCGCCGCCGGACCAGGGCGACCAGCACCGGCACCCCGACCAGCGCGGTCATCACCCCGGCCGGCACCTCGGAGGGCGGGAAGAGCACCCGGCCGAGCGCGTCGGCGAGCAGCAGCAGCGCCGGGCCGAGGACGGCCGAGAAGGTGAGCACCCAGCGGTGGTCCGCCCCGGCCACCGCGCGGGCGGCGTGCGGGACGGCGAGGCCGACGAAGGCGATCGGGCCGGCCGCGGCGACCGCCGAGCCGGTCAGCACCGTCGCGCCGAGCGCGCCGACCGCCCGCACCAGGCCGGTCCTGGCGCCGAGCCCCTTCGCGGTGTCGTCGCCGAGCGCCAGCGCGTCCAGCCCGCGCGCCACCGCGAACACCAGCACCGTGCCGACCAGCAGGAACGGCAGCAGCTGCCAGGCCACGTCGGCGGTGCGCCCGGAGAGCGACCCGACGTGCCAGAACCGGAACTGGTCCATGGCGGCCGCGTCGGTGGTGAGCACCATGGTGTTGAGCGAGGCGATGAACGCGGACATCGCCGAGCCGGCCAGCGCCAGCTTGATCGGGGTCGCCCCGCCCCGGCCCCGGCCGGCCAGCCCGTAGACCAGCACGGTGGCGATCACGGCCCCGGCGAAGCCGAACCAGACGTACCCGGTGAGCGTGGAGATGCCGAACGCCGAGATCGCCAGCACCACGCCGGCCGCCGCGCCCTGGCTGACGCCGAGGATGCCCGGGTCGGCGATCGGGTTGCGGGTGATGCCCTGCATCACGGCGCCGGCCAGACCGAGCGCCGCGCCGACCGCGAGGCCGACCACCGTCCGGGGCACCCGCAGCTCGCGGATCACCACGGCGTCGGTGGTGTCCCCGCCGTACAGCAGGGCGTGCAGGGTCTCCCCGAACGGGATGGTGCGGCTGCCGACGGCGAGGCTCAGCAGGACGGCGGCGGCCAGCAGGGTCAGGGCGGCGGCGAGCCACAGTATTCGGCGGCGCAGCAGCAGTTGCCTGCCGGGCGCGGGCGCGGACCGGGGTGCGGCCGTCGGCGCGGTGGTGTCGGTCATGGCTCTCTCTCGCAGATAGCTCAGGCAAACCTAAGTTCCACGGAGAAGTCGGAGCAAATCGTTCCGGACCTCCGGCCGGAAGTCGGGGCTCCCGGCCGGAGGTCGGGGCTCCCGGTCCGAAGCGGGGGCCAGGAGGCCGGAGCCCCGGCGGTGCGGCGGCGGGGTTGGATAGCCTGACCGGTATGCCTGCGACTGCGGATGTCCCGATCACCGTCGGCTTCGACCTCGACATGACCCTGCTGGACACCCGGCCCGGAATCCGGGCCACCTACCTGGCGCTCGCGGCCGAGACCGGTGCGTACATCGACGCGGACCTCGTGGTCACCCGGCTCGGCCCGCCGCTCCTGGACGAGATGCGCAACTGGTTCCCGGCCGAGCGGGTGTCGGCGGCCGCCGACCGCTACCGCGAGCTGTACCGGGACCACGCCTTCGCCCCCACCGTCGCCCTGCCCGGCGCGCACGCCGCGATCGACGCGGTGCGCGCCCACGGCGGCCGGGTCGCGGTGATCACCGGCAAGTACGAGCCGAACGCCCGGCTGCACCTGGAGCACGCCGGGCTGCACGCGGACGCGCTGGTGGGGGACCTCTGGGCGGAGACCAAGGGCGTCGCGCTGCGCGAGCACGGCGCGACGGTGTACGTCGGGGACCACCTGGGCGACATCGTGGGGGCCAGGCACGCGGACGCCGTCGCGGTGGCCGTGGCCACCGGACCGTACGGGGCCGAGCAGCTGTGGGCGGCGGGCGCGGACGTGGTGCTGGACGACCTCACCGACTTCCCGGCCTGGCTGGCCGGGCACCTGGCCGCGCGCCCGGTCGGCTAGCCGCGCCCGGCGCGGGCGCCGGGCGCGGGCCCCGGCGCGAATCCGCGCGTGCCGGCGCTCCGGCGCTCAGGCGCCGGCGTGCACCCGGCGGCGCTGGGCGCGGGCGGAGAGCAGCAGGCCGGTCAGGGCGAGCAGGAAGCCCAGCGGCATCAGCATGCTCAGCCAGTACGCGGCCGTCGGCAGCGGCGTCAGGTGCAGGAACAGCGGGACGAAGGTGACCAGGGTGGCGAGCGCTCCGAGCCCGAAGACGATCGCTCCGGCCTTGACGTAGGCGTCGCCGCGGTCGGCGCTCTGGCTGCTCACTGGGTGCTCCTCTGCGGTCGGTCTGCCGTCCCAGTCTGGCAGAGGCAGCCGGTCGCGGCGGCGGTGGAGCGCTTCGCAGACGACTCGTCCGGTCACGTTGCGCAGTTTCCCGGAAGCTGGGAGTTTTGATCCCTGCTGGGCGGGGGTATGCAGGCTGTGCCGAGGGGTGCGACAGGTGCGCCCCGTCTCCTCAGACCGGGGGTGTGAGCCAGTGGAAAGCGCTAAGTCGCGCCCCGGCCATGCCGATACCGGATCGCCGGTGGCCACCAGAGCCCGGTACGGATCTTCCGCGGACCGCGGATGAGGCAGTGACGGACCGTTAGTCTGCTCCCCACAGCGTGCTGACCATGAGCGCCCCCACGGGCGCGGAGCCGAGGTCGGCCCGCCCTTCCACCCAGTGATCCCCGGCCAGGGCCGGGATCCCTCACACCCACATCGAGGACTGTTCGAGATGCCCACCGGCCAGGTCAAGTGGTTCAACGAGACGAAGGGCTTCGGCTTCCTTTCGCGCGACGACGGCGGCGACGTCTTCGTCCACACCAAGGCGCTGCCCGCCGGTGTCACCGTGCTGAAGCCCGGCCAGCGGGTCGAGTTCGGGGTGGTCGCGGGCCACCGCGGCGACCAGGCGATGGCCGTGCAGCTGCTGGACGCGTTGCCGTCGGTCGCCGCCGCCACCCGCAAGAGCCCGGACGACATGGCGGCGCTCGTACAGGACTTGATCACCATGATGGACGCGGTGCTGCCCGGCCTCCAGCACGGCCGCTACCCGGCCAAGCCGACCGGTCAGAAGCTGGCCGGCGTGCTGCGCGCGGTGGCGGACCAGTTCGACGTGTAGGCCGCGTCCGGCCGGGCCGGGCCGGGTTGGGCCGCGTCCGGCCGGCCGGTCGTCCTCAGGCGTCCAGCGCGCCCGGGTCGAGCGGGGGCACCAGCCCCTCGGCGGCGGCCCGGGTGAGCAGCGCCCGCACGGCGGCGTAGCCGTCCTCGCCGAGGTCGGCGGTGAACTCGTTGACGTACAGGCCGATGTGCTGGTCGGCGACGGCCGGGTCCATCTCCTGGGCGTGCGCGAGCACGTACTCCCGGCCGGCCGACGGGTCCGCCCAGGCCTGCCGGACGGAGGCGCGGATCGCCTCGGTGATCGCGCGCAGCCGCTCGGCCCCCAGCGAACGCTTGGCGATGATCGCGCCGAGCGGGATCGGCAGGCCGGTCTCCCGCTCCCAGACCTCACCCATGTCGGCCAGGCTGCGCAGCCCGTACTGCCGGTACGTGAACCGGGCCTCGTGGATCACCAGACCGGCGTCCACCCGGCCCTCCCGGACGGCGGGCATGATCTCGTGGAACGGCAGGACGACGATCTTCCCCAGGCCGCCGGGCACCGCCTTGGCCGCCCAGAGCCGGAACAGCAGGTAGGCCGTGGACCGCTCGGAGGGGACGGCCACCGTCCGGCCGCTCAGGTCGTCGCCGGTCTCGGGGCGGGTGAGCACCAGGGGGCCGCAGCCCCGGCCGAGCGCGCCGCCGCAGGGCAGCAGCGTGTACTCGTCCAGCACCCAGGGCAGGGCGGCGTAGCTGACCTTGAGGAGGTCCAGCTCGCCGCGCTCGGCCAGCCCGTTGGTGATGTCGATGTCCGCGAAGGTGACCTCGGGTGCCTCCGCGCCGGGCACCAGGCCGTGCGTCCAGGCGTGGAAGACGAAGGTGTCGTTCGGGCAGGGCGAGTAGGCGATGCTCAGCCGTTCAGCCACGGCGGGCCTCCTTGGACGTCGTCAGAAGCTCCGGGTAGGGGAGCGCGGCGAAGGCCCGCTCCAGTGCGGCCAGTGCCTCGCCGATCCGCCAGGCGGCCCGGTCGCGGGGGCCCACCGGGTTGGACACGGTGCGCAGCTCGAAGGCCGGCACCCCGTGCCGGGCGGCGGCCTCGGCGACCCCGAAGCCCTCCATCGCCTCGGCCACCGCGCGGGGGTGGCGGGCGATCAGGGCGGCGGCGCGCTCGGCGCTGCCGGTCACCGTC
This sequence comes from Kitasatospora sp. NPDC050463, assembly GCF_040655255.1. Taxonomy (NCBI): domain Bacteria; kingdom Bacillati; phylum Actinomycetota; class Actinomycetes; order Kitasatosporales; family Streptomycetaceae; genus Kitasatospora; species Kitasatospora sp. NPDC050463. Next base: position 281,490 of record NZ_JBFAJO010000001.1, on the reverse strand, counting down.
GAGACGGTGAGCACGGTGCCGGTGACGACGGCGGGCACGGCGGTGGAGGTGGCAGGGGCGGTCGAGGCGGTGGGGGCAGCGGCATCGGCGGCGGCGCCCAGTGCCTGGGAGGCCAGCGCCTCGGTGGCGAGCGCCACGGCGGCCGGGGCCGGGGTGTGCCGGACCGTCCCGAAACCCAGCTCGGTGACGTCGGCGAAACCCTCCGGGGTCTCCGCGCCCAGATCGGCGGCGACGATCGCCTCGGCGACCACGGTCGCGCCGACCGGCGCCTGCGGGGCGAACCCGCCGCCGATACCGGCCGAGACCACCAGGTCGTAGCTGCCGACCGCGAGCGCGGCGGACGCGGCCGAGGCGGCGGCGGCCGGGCCGACCCCGCCCGCCAGCACGTCCACGGTGACCCCCGAGGGGTGCTCGACGCGGTGCAGCTCACCGCCGGGCACCGGCACCGGGTCGGGCTCGGCGACGCCCTCGGACCGGCCCAGACCCCGCAGCACGGCCGAGGCCTCGGCCGGCACCGCGACGACGACGAGCAGCCGGCCCCACCCGGGGGCCGACTGCTCGTCGTCGTGACGTGCGGGAAGTCGCGCGGTCATCGGACGGCCGGTCAGGCGTCCTGGGTGTTCAGCTGGAAGTACCAGACGCCGTAGATCGCGTCCGGCTGCTTCGGGTCCGACTCGACCACGGTGACCAGGGTCTTGCCGGTGGCGTTGAGGGCCTTGGAGGCCGACACCGAGCCGGAGTAGGTCGAGCCCTTGGCGGCGGAGGCGAGGATGAAGCGGCCGCCCTGCGCCTGCTGGCCGCCATTGGTGTTGGCCCACCAGCCGCGGTCGGCCACGTCCGGGGTCACACCGAGACCGAGCTGGTCACTGGCGACCACGTCGGAGGTGGGGAGTTTGCCCGCGTCCAGGGCCCGGCTCGCGCTGTCCTGGCACTCCTCCTGCTGCTGCTCGGTGAGCGGCTTGCCGTCGTTGAAGCAGAACGGGCCGACCTCCATGGAGGAACGGCCGACCGTGAGGGTCACACGGTGGCTGGAGGGTTCTTCCTGGCCCATCGCGTAGGCGATGGACCCGCCGACCGTGCCGGCGCCGATCACGACGACGGCGCCGACGGCGGCGATGACACGGGTGCTGAGGCTCATGCGTCAGAGGCTACCGGGCTTTGCCGATCACGCTACGCGGGGGTCGGCAACCGCGTGTTGCGGTCGGCACCCTAGGCCACCCGCGGTGCGCCCGCGCGCCGCCGCACCCCCACCTTGAACAGCGAGCGGATCGTCCAGAGCAGCACCAGGCCGACCACCGCGGCCGCCACCGAGAGGCCCAGCGCGCCGTCCAGCGGCAGCAGGATGCCGACCGCGCCGCCGGCCACCCAGGACAGCTGGAGCAACGTCTCCGAGCGGGCGAAGGCCGACGTCCGCACCGACTCCGGGACGTCCCGCTGGATCAGCGCGTCCAGCGCCAGTTTGCCCAGCGAGGCCGCCACCCCCGACGCCGCGGCGACCACCACCACCGTCACCACGCCGTACCAGAGCGCGGCGGCGGCCGTCGCGCAGGTGGCCAGCAGCAGCATCGCGGTGACCGTCGCCTCCGAGCCGCGGGTCCGCAGCCAGGAGCCGAGCACCGAGCCGAGCGCGTTGCCGGTACCGGCGGCCAGTGCCACCAGGCCGAGCGCCAGGGTCGGCTGCAGTCCGCCGACGGGGTCGTCGCGCAGCAGGAACGCCAGGAACATCACCAGGAAGCCGACCAGCCAGCGCAGCGCCGACATCGCCCGCAGGGCCAAGATCACCGACGGACCGACGGTGCGCAGGGACGCCTTCGGGGCCGCCGCACCGGCGCCCGTCGCCGCCTCGGCACCCGGGGCGGCCTCGGCATGCACCTCGGCGTGCAGGACGGCTCGCTGCTCGCCCTTGGCGGAGTCCACCTTGTGCGGCAGGTGGAAGGCCATCAGGGTGCCGACCACGAAGACCAGGAAGGCGCCGCGAAGCGGCCAGCCCGGCCCGATCAGGTGCAGCAGCCCGCCGACCCCCGCCGCCACCATGGTGGCGAGCAAACCGGCCAGGGTGACCCGGGAGTTCGCCTTGACGAGTGACAGCCGGCTCGGCAGCAGCCGGGGCACCACCACGCTGCGCACCACCCCGTACGCCTTGGACGCCACCAGCACGCCCAGCGCCTCCGGATAGAGCGCCAGGCCGCCGCCGGCCACCGTGCCGGCCATCGTCCACGCCAGGACCGCACGGGCCAGCATCGACATCGCCATCGCGGCCCGGCGGCCGTGCGGCAGGCGGTCCAGCAGCGGGCCGATCACCGGGGCCAGCAGGGCGAACGGCGCCATGGTGATCAGCAGGTAGAGGGCGACCCGGCCGCGGGCCTCGCCGGTGGGGACGGAGAAGAAGATGGTGGACGCCAGCGCCACGGTGATCAGCATGTCGCCGAAGGAGTTCAGCGCGTGCAGCTCGATCAGCTTGGCCAGGCCGGACTCCCCGGCGCCCTCGGCGGAGGTGGCCCGGCGGATCCGCCGGCCGGTGCCGTGGACGACCTTGCCCGTCCGGGAGCCGGCGGCGGAGGCGGTGCGGACCAGGAAGTGACGGCGCGGCTCCGCGGCCTCGTCGAGTTCTGTCGCCCCGTCGTGTTCCGCGGCCTTGTCGAGCGCCGCGTCGACCGGCCGGTCCGGGTGCTTCACGAGATCCACCGGCGGCCCGTCGCCGCCCGGTCCGGGCGCCGTGGAGGCGCCCACCGGCTGCGGTTCGCCCGCAGCGAGGGCCGTAGCCTGCTGTCGCGGCACGGCGTTCGCCTCGTCGGGGCTGCCGGCCTGCGAGGCGCGCAGTGCGTGCTGCGACGGTTTTTCGTCCGCCACAAGCCCATCCTGCCCCAGAATCGGTTCTGCGACGCGGGATTCCGGTCCGCTCGGCGCGGCCCTTCCGGGGCCGGCGGCCGCCCCGGACTGTGCCGGGTGGCCGACCGGCGGGTAGCCTGCCCAGGGTCCGCCCGAACGCGCACCGGACTCCGGGGGACCGGACGAGCGGCGCGGCCGGTATCCGTGGCGGCCCGTGGTCGCGCAGAATGGTCGAGGGACACCGAGCCGCGACGGACAGGGCAACACGCCGTGGGCAACAGAAGAACTGGGAGAGAATCGACGCCGTGAGTGCTGCGATGCGAAGCCGTACCCCCGATCGGCTCTGTGCCGAGGCCGTCGAACTCGCCCGGCAGGCCGCGGACGAGGCCGTCGGAGCAGAGACCGTAGGGGCGCACCTCGGCGTCCAGGCGGATGCCGACCGCGTCGTCACCCACACCTTCGAGTGCCTGGACGCGGCATACCGGGGCTGGCACTGGGCCGTCACCGTGGCCCGTGCCCCGCGCGCCAAGAACGTCACCCTGGACGAGGTCGTGCTGCTGCCGGGCGCCGACGCCGTCCTCGCGCCGCAGTGGGTGCCGTGGAGCGAACGACTGCGCCCCGGCGACATGGGCCCCGGGGACCTGCTGCCCACCGACGCCGACGACCTGCGCCTGGAGCCCGGCTGGACCGGCGAGGACGAGCCGGCGCCGAACTCCGTGGTCGCGCTGGCCGCCGACGAGGACGTCATCGTCTCCGACCCGAACGTCCAGCCGGCGCCGGCCCGCGCCCAGATCGGCGCCCTCGCCGAGGAGCTCGGACTGGGCCGCAGCCGGGTGCTCTCCCGGCTCGGTCTGCACCTGGCCGCCGACCGCTGGGAGAAGGCGCACGGCCCGCAGACCCCGATGGCACAGGCCGCGCCGGCCTCCTGCGCGAGCTGCGGCTTCCTCGTCCCGATCGGCGGCTCGCTCGGTCAGGCCTTCGGCGTCTGCGGCAACGAGTTCGGTCCGGCCGACGGCCAGATCGTCTCCTTCGCGTACGGCTGCGGCGGCCACTCCGAGGCGGCCGTCATCCCGGCCCCGCCGGCGCCGTCCGAGCTGATCCTGGACGAGCTGGTGGTCGAGCCGCTCCAGTTGCACCCCGACCGCACCTCCGGCTCGGTGGAGCCGGACGGCCCGGCCGAGGAGCTCGGCCACTCCTGAGCCCGGCAGCGCCGACCCCGCCCCGGCGGGGTCGGCGGCGTGTCCGCCGCCCTGGAGCGCCGGAACACCGGCCACGGTCCGGGTCCGGCCGCCCCCGGTCCGCCGGGGGTGACCGCCCGGGGGAGAATGCCCCCCGTACGAAGTACAGGGCGGCGGAGGGTGGCAGTTCCAGTGGAACCTCGGATCATCGGCAGCGGCACGGACGAGCACCACGCGGACCCCTTCGGCGCCGCCGCACTGCGCCGCCGGGTACTGGACGCCTGGGTCGCCTCCCCGGCCCGATTCCGGGAGGACGCCAACGCCGAGGAGGAACTCGCCCTCGGTGGTTACCGCGACCGGCTGGTCGTCGAGTTGGCACAGAACGCCGCCGACGCGGCGGCCCGCGCGGGCGGCGCCCCGGGCCGGCTGCGGCTCACCCTGACGGACGGCGTGCTGGCCGCCGCCAACACCGGCGCACCGCTGGACGCCGCCGCCGTCGAGTCGCTCTCCACCCTGCGCGCCTCCTCCAAGCGCGCCGACGAGCAGCCCACCGTCGGCCGGTTCGGCGTCGGCTTCGCGGCCGTCCTCGCCGTCACCGACGAGCCCGCCGTGCTCGGTGCCGCCGGCGGCGTGCGCTGGTCGCTCGGCGAGGCCCGCTCGCTGGCCGAGGCGCAGCCCGCGCTCACCGAGGAGCTGCGCCGCCGCGACGGCCACGTACCGCTGCTGCGCCTGCCGTTCTCCGCCGAGGGCCCGGCCCCCGACGGCTACGACACGGTCGTCGTGCTGCCGCTGCGCGACGCCGCCGCCGCGGACCTCACCCGGCGGCTGCTGGCCGGGATCGACGACGCCCTGCTGCTCACCCTGCCCGGGCTCGCCGAGATCGTGGTGGAGACCGAGGAGGGCACCCGCACCCTCACCCGCCTCGCGACCGAGCCGCGCCCCGACACCGCCACCGGGCCGGGCCCCGACGGCGTCGCCGAGGTGACCGTCACCGACGACGCCGGCGGGCAGCTGCGGCGGACCGTCTGGCAGACCGCCGGCGCCTCCGGCACCCTGGACGCCGCGCTGCTCGCCGACCGCCCCACCGAGGAGCGCGCCCGCCCGTACTGGACGGTGACCTGGGCCGTCCCGGTCGCCGTCGACGGCAGCCCGCAGCCGACCGGGATCGCCCCGGTGCTGCACGCGCCCACGCCCAGCGACGAGCCGCTCGGCCTGCCCGCGCTGCTGATCGCCTCCTACCCGCTGGACTCCACCCGCCGGCACGTCGCCCCCGGTCCGCTCGCCGACTTCCTCACCGAGCGCGCCGCCGACAGCTACGCCGACCTGCTGCGCGCCCGCGGCGGGGACCTCGCCTCGCTCGGGCTCGTCCCCGGCCCGCTCGGCCAGGGCGCGCTGGACAACGCGCTGCGGGCCGGGATCCTCTCCCGGCTGCCCGGCACGCCGTTCCTGCCGCACCCGGCGCCGGTCGAGGAGGGCACGCCCGCGCTGCGGCCCCGGGACGCCACGCTGCTGGAGGGCGCGGACGGCTCGGTCGTCGAGGCGCTCGCCCCGATCTTCCCCGGGCTGCTGCCGGCAGGCCTGGAGCGCCGCACCGAACTGCGGGTGCTGAACGTGCGCCGGGTGCCGCTGGCCGAGGTGGTCGACCAGCTCGGCGGCCTGGACCGTGAGCCCGCCTGGTGGCGCAACCTCTACGCGGCGCTCGGCGCGGCCGACCCGGAGGCGCTCGGCGCACTGCCCGTGCCGCTCGCCGACGGGCGGACGGTCACCGGTCCGCGCCGCGTCCTGCTGCCCTCGGAGGACGCCGACTGGGCGGCCTTCCCCGGCTACCCCGAGGCGCTGGCCGGCGCGCTGGCCCTGCTCGACCTGCGGCTGGCCCACCCGGAGGCCGCGCACCCCCTGCTGGCCAAGCTCGGCGCCGCCACCGCCACCCCGGCCGGTGTGCTGGACACCCCCGAGGTGCGGGCCGCCGTCGCCCGCTCGTACGAGCTGGCCGAGGACGACCTGGACGCCGCCACCGACGTCGCCGACTCGGTGCTCGCCCTGGTCAAGGCGGCCGCTCCGGCGGTCGGCGAGCACCCGTGGCTGGCCCGGCTGGCGCTGCTGGACGACGAGGGCGAGCCGGCCCGCGCGGGCGAGCTGATCCTGCCGGACAGCCCGTTCGCGGCGCTCGCCCGGGAGGAGGACGCCGGCTGGGTCGACGACGACCTGCTGGACCGCTGGGGCCCCGAGGTCCTGTCCGCGGTCGGTGTGCTGGCGGACTTCGTCCTGGTCCGCGCCGAGGACGTGGTGCTCGACCCGGACGACCTGGAACGGCTCGACCCGACCGCCCCCGCCGACCGCGCGGCCGGCGGCCACCCCACCGGGCTGCTGGACGAGGCGCCCGACGGTCTCGCCGAGTGGGCCGAGGACGCCCTGGAGGCGCTGCACGCCGACGACGCCGACTCGGTCGGCGTCCCGCCGGTCGCCGCCGAACTGCTGGCCGTGCGCGACCTCGACCTGGTGGACGACGACGCGTGGCCGCAGGCGCTCGCCGCGCTCGCCCGCCCGCCGTACCGGGACGCCGTGGTCAACCCCGTCCGCACCCTGCTGCCCGACGGCTCGTACGCGGACCTGCCGCCGTACACCGCCTGGTGGCTGCGCGACCACCCGGTGCTGGACGGCCGCGAGCCGGCCGGGCTGCGCGCGGCCGGCGCCGACCCGCTGCTGCGCGGCCTCTACGACGAGGCCCGGACGACGCTGGACGAGCAGTTCCTGCACGCGCTCGGGGTGCGCACCACGCTGGCCGCACTGCTGGCCGAGCCGCACGGCCCGGACGAGCTGCTGGACCGGCTCACCGATCCCGCGTCCGAGCTGGGCCACCGCCAACTGCACGGCATCCACAGCGCGTTGGCCCGGGTCGAGGCCGACCGGATCGACCCGCTGGACGTCGTCCGGGCGCTGCCGCCACTGGATCCGGAGACCGGCCGCCGCCCCGCGCACACGGTGATCGTGGACGCCACCGAGGCGGTCGTCGCCGACGCCCCGGACCTCGTCCAGCTGCTCCACACGTACCCGCTGCTGCCGGTCGCCCCGGCGCTGGCCGCCGACCTCGCCGAGCGGCTGCACGTCTCGCTGGCCAGCGAGGTGGCCGGCGGCCGGGTGCTCTCCGAGGGGCAGTTGCACCGGGTGCCCGCCGTGGTCCGCGAGCTGCTGCCCGGCTGCCCGGTCGCGTACGAGGAGCACGACGAGCTGCTGGTGGTCGGCCCGGACGGCGACGAGGCCGCCGTGGACTGGCGGTGGGACAGCTCGGCCGGTACCCCGGAGGCGCCCTACGATCCGGAGGCGGCCGAAGCCGCCGACGAGGACGACGAGTTCGAGCTGCCGCCGGTGCCGGGACTGCTGCACGCCGCGACGCCGGAGGGGCTGGCGGCCGGGCTGGCCTGGTCGGTCGGGCAGTGGCACCGCCGGTTCGAGGTGCTGGCCGCGCTCACCGAGCCGGACCGCGCCTATGAGCTCTCGGCCGCCCGGGACTTCGAGGGCTGACCGGGCTGGCGGGCCGGCGGCCGGGGCGCCGGGCCGGCGCCCGGTCGGACCCGGCCGGGCGCGGGGAGCCCGCCCGTTGCCCGGCCGGGGCGGCCCTCGCACCGGCCCGGCCGGCCGCACCCAGTCGCCGGTAGAGGCCGACCGTGACGACGAGCCAGACCGCCCCGACCGCCACCGGCGCGGCCCTGTGCAGCCACCGGCCGGGCTCGATCAACTCATGGGCACCGACCAGGGCGAGGCCGGTCACCCCGGCTGCCAGCAATCCCCCGAGGAAGGCGGTGAACGCCTCCAAGTCCCCACCCCTGCGCGCCATCCGGCACCCCTCCGGGGTCAATCATCGGCCTTGTGCCGCATGATCCGCCAGCTGACCTCCAGCAGCAGCCCGGCCACCAGGGCGATGCCGACGCCGATCCACGGGTCCCGGGTGCCGGAGAGCGAGAGCTCGAAGAAGTCCGACAGCCAGGGCACCGTCAGCACCAGCGCGAACGCCCCGCCCATCGCCCCGATCAGCAGCAGCCGCCACCAGTTGTACGGCCGGGCCACGATCGCCAGCACCCACATCGCCACCAGGAACAGCGTCAGCGTCGCCACGCTGGTGTCGGACTCCAGGTCCGTGGCGTGGTCGGCCCGCGCCAGCGCGTACGCGGTGAAGGTGGCGGTGCCGGCGATGATCCCGCCCGGGACGGCCAGCCGCAGCACCCGGCGGACGAACCCCGTCCGGGCCCGCTCGTTGTTGGGCGCCAGCGCCAGGAAGAACGCCGGGATGCCGATGGTGAGGGTGGAGAGCACCGTCGAGTGCCGGGGCAGGAACGGGTAGGGCGAGTGCGTGAAGATCACCAGTAGCGCGAGCAGCACCGAGTAGACCGTCTTCACCAGGAAGAGCCCGGCGACCCGCTCGATGTTGCCGATCACCCGGCGGCCCTCGGCGACCACCGAGGGAAGGGTGGCGAAGGAGTCGTTCAGCAGCACGATCTGTGCGACGGCCCGGGTCGCGTCGCTGCCGGTGCCCATCGCCACGCCGATGTCGGCGTCCTTGAGCGCCAGCACGTCGTTGACGCCGTCGCCGGTCATCGCCACGGTGTGCCCGCGCGACTGGAGCGCCCCGACCAGCTCCCGCTTCTGCTGCGGGGTGACCCGGCCGAAGACGGTGGTCCGTTCGGCGGTGTCGGCGAACTCCTGCGGATCGGTGGGCAGGCGGCGGGCGTCCGCCGGATGGTCGGCACCGGGCAGGCCGAGGTGCGAGGCGACCGCGCCGACCGAGACGGCGGCGTCGCCGGAGATCACCTTGGCCTGGACGCGCTGCCCCTCGAAGTAGCGCAGGGTCTCGGCGGCGTCCCCGCGCAGCCGCTGCTGGAGCACCACCAGGGCGAGCGGCTGGAGGTCGGCGGCCGGATCGGGCGCGTCCAGCGGGACGGGCGTGCGCCCGAGCAGCAGTACCCGCAGACCCTTGGCGCCCAGCTCGTCCACCTCGGCGAGGGCCGGGTGGCCGGTGGGCAGCAGCACGTCCGGGGCGCCCAGCAGCCAGCTGGCCTCGCCGCCCTGCGGTTCCAGCAGCTGAACGCCGCTCCACTTGCGGGCGGAGGAGAACGGCATCGCCTCGATCACCCGCCAGCCGCCGACGGCGCTGCCGTCCGCCTCGTCCCTCCCGTACGCGTCGATGACGGCCTGCATGGAGGGGTTGGGACGGGCGTCGCTGCCGGCCATCACCCCGAGCGCCTGCTTGACGACCTCCGGGTCGGCGAGGACGTGCCGGGCCAGGGGCGCGTCGGGCCGCAGCTGACCGTCGGCCTCCGGCACCTGCGGCAGGGTGCGCAGCTCGACGACGTCCATGCCGCCCTCGGTGAGGGTGCCGGTCTTGTCCAGGCAGACGGTGTCCACCCGGGCCAGCCCCTCGATCGCGGGCAGCTCCTGCACCAGGCACTGCTTGCGGCCCAGCCGGACGACACCGATCGCGAAGGCCACCGAGGTCAGCAGCACCAGCCCTTCCGGGACCATCGGCACGATGCCGGCGATCATCCGGCGGACGGCCTCCTTCCAGTCCCGGCCCTCCACGGCGAGCTGGCTGATGATCAGCCCGATCGCGGTGGGGACGAGCAGCCAGGTGATGAACCGCAGGATGCTGTCGATGCCGCTGCGCAGCTCCGACCTCACCAGGGTGAACTTGCTGGCCTCCTCGGCCAGCTGCGCCGCGTACGCCTCGCGGCCGACCTTGGTGGCGGTGAACGCGCCCGCGCCGGCCACCACGAAGCTGCCGGACATCACCTGGTCGCCGGGCTGCTTGAGGACGGGGTCCGGCTCGCCGGTGAGCAGCGATTCGTCGATCTCCAGACCGTCCGCCTCGGTGACCTCGCCGTCGACGATCACCTTGTCGCCGATGCCCAGCAGCACGGTGTCGTCCAGCACGATGTCGCCGGTGGCGATCTGCTGGACGGTGCCGTCGCGGCGGACCTCCGGTTTCGCCTCGCCGATCAGCGCGAGGCTGTCCAGGGTCTTCTTGGCGCGAAGCTCCTGGATGATGCCGATCGCCGTGTTGGCGACGATGACCAGGCCGAACAGTCCGTCCTGGAGAGGGCCGACGACCAGGATGATCCCGAACATCACGCCGATGATCGCGTTGAACCGGGTGAAGACGTTGGCCCGGACGATCTCCCGGGTGGAGCGGCTGGACCGCACCGGGACGTCGTTGACGTCGCCGCGGGCGACCCGCTCGGCCACCTCGGCGGTGGACAGCCCGCCGCGCCTGCCGGGCAGCAGACCGAGCGGGTGGGCGCCGTCGTGCCGGTCCCCGGGCGTCTCTTCGCCAGGCTGCGCAGGGTGCGTCATGGCACCGACTCTACGGGCGCCTTATGTCCGATGCGTGCTACTAAAGGACTATTCAGTCCGACTGGGTGGCCGGGTCCGTGCCGTCGCCGGTGGCGGTCTTCGGCGCGGCCTCGGCGGCACGGTCGCGGGCGATGGCGTCCCGCCGGGCGCGGCAGTACCAGAGGCCGATCAGGCCGAGACCCGCCCCGGACAGGCAGATCCACGGCCAGGTGCCGTGCCCGTGGTCGGAGAGGGTGCCCTGGAAGGGGAGCAGTACCAGGAAGGCGACGAACCACAGCACCGTGCCACCGCCGACGATGGCGACGTCGTTGGCCTCCAGCGGCGGGGGCGAGGGGTGCAGCGGGCTCTTCGGCATGAGGCCTAGCGTACGGGGCGGGGCGCCGTTGTCCGCCACCTCCCGGGCCCGATCCGGGCCCCGTCGGCGGGTGGCCGCGGGCGGGCGCCGGCGGGGGCCCGGGACCGCTTCCGGTCGCCCGTTCCCTCCACGGCCGTTCCACGGGTCGTTCCGTGGGTGGTTCTGCGTTCCACGTTCGTTCTACGCGCGAAGATAGCGCGTGTGCAATCGGGGAACTCATACTTGTGATTCCGGTTGGCCGCGCCATGCCCAGGACGCCTGTGTTCGTGCCCGTCCCACCGGGCCCGCCCGGCCACCGTCGCTCCGGGCGTTCACCCTCTCCTCAGCCCCCACCAGAGGACGCACGCATGCCTGTGGCCCAGCCGACCACCGAGTCGCCCGAGCCAGCCTCCAGCGCGCCGAAGCCCCCCACCGGCGCCCTGGACCGCTACTTCCGGATCTCCGAGCGCGGCTCCACCCTGTCACGCGAGATCCGCGGCGGCACCGCCACCTTCTTCACCATGGCCTACATCCTGGTGCTCAACCCGATCATCCTGGCCAGTGCCACGGACATGACCGGCGCCCACCTGGACAGCGCCCAGCTGGTCACCGCGACCGCGCTCACCGCCGGCCTCACCACCCTGCTGATGGGCGTGATCGGCAACGTCCCGATCGGACTCGCCGCCGGCCTCGGCGTCAACACCATCGTCGCGCTGCAGCTCGCACCCAAGATGACCTGGCCGGACGCCATGGGCATGGTGGTGCTGGCCGGCTTCGCGATCATGATCCTGGTCGCCACCGGCCTGCGCGAGCGCGTCATGAACGCCGTCCCGCTCGGCCTGCGCAAGGCGATCGCGATCGGCATCGGCCTCTTCATCGCCCTGGTCGGCCTGGTCGACTCCGGCTTCGTCAGCCGCATCCCGGACGCCGCCCACACCACCGTCCCGCTCCAGCTCGGCGGCAACGGACACCTGCTCGGCTGGCCGGTGCTGGTCTTCGTGCTCGGCCTGCTGCTCACCCTGGTGCTGGTCGTCCGCAAGGTGCCCGGCGCGATCCTGGTCTCCATCGTCGTGATGACCGGCCTCGCCGTGGTGATCGACAAGATCGCCGACATCCCGGCGATGAACTGGGGCCTCACCGTCCCCAGCTGGCCCGGCAACCCGGTGGCCGCCCCCGACTTCGGCCTGGTCGGCAAGGTCAGCCTGTTCGGCGGCTTCGGGAAGGTCGGCGTCCTCACCGGCGTCCTCTTCGTCTTCACCGTCCTGATGTCCTGCTTCTTCGACGCGATGGGCACCATCCTCGGCGTCGCCGACGAGGCCCACCTGCTGGACGAGAAGGGCGACCTGCCCGGCATCAACAAGATCCTGATGGTGGACGGCATCGCCACCGCCGCCGGCGGCGCGACCTCCGCCTCCGCCAACACCTGCTTCGTGGAGTCCACGGCCGGCGTCGGCGAGGGCGCCCGCACCGGCTTCGCGTCGATCGTGACCGGCGCGTTCTTCGTGGTCGCCCTCTTCCTCACGCCGCTCGCCACCATGGTCCCCGCCCAGGCCGCCACCCCGGCGCTGGTCACCGTCGGCTTCCTGATCCTGGCCAACTCGATCAAGGACATCGACTGGGCCGACTACACGATCGCGATCCCGGCCTTCCTGACCATGGTGATGATGCCCTTCACCTACTCCATCACCAACGGCATCGGCTTCGGCTTCATCGCCTTCTGCGTCCTGCGCCTGGCCGCCGGTCGCGGCCGCGAGGTCCCGATCGCGATGTACGCGGTGTCGGCGGTCTTCGCCTTCTACTACCTGATGCCGGCCCTCGGTCTGCTCTGATCCGGCATGGACCGCGGCGCTCACGGCGTCTCACCGCACGGCGAACGGGCCCTCTCCTCCGACGGGGAGAGGGCCCGTTCTGCTGCCGGAACGCTCCGGCCTCCCGGCCCTCCGGTCATGTGCTCCGGAGCAGGGCGAGGTGGGCGGCCGCCGACTTCGACAGGCTGTCCAGCAGTGCCTGGCCCTTGCTCGCCGTCCCGAGGGACGGGCTGCCGATGATCTCGTTCTCGGTGTAGCCGGCCATGCCGAGAGTCAGGAGGTGGGGGCGGTCCGGGGCGGAGTGGTGGTCGCCCTCGATCCCGTCACGGACCAGGTGCGGGGCACTCTCAGGGCAGTGGGTCGCGAGGGTCAGGGCAGCGGACGCGACAGCTGATCCATGCCGCCCGGTCCGCGTCGTCACAGCGGATCAGAGGGTGGCAACGTGCAGCACGGTCAGGGCGACGGAGGCCATGGTGAGGACCGCCGCCGGAGACGCGCCCTTACGGTCGCCGACGCGCAGGTGGAAGGTGACCGCCCCGGCGAAATAGAGCATCAGGCCGATCGCGGCGGCGATTCCGACGGGCCCCCACCAGAGGCCGACGATCGCACCGGCCGCGCCGGCGACCTGAGCGCTGATCAGGAAGGCCATCATGCTCTGTGGCACTCCGAGAGTGGACATCTGCTCGGTGATGTGCCGCGTCCGCAGAGACTTGGCCCCGGCCGATACGAGGAGAAGCGCCGACATGACCACGGTGACGACGGCAAGGGAGACGAACACGGCTGAAACCTCAATCATGCGAGATGCGAGTAGAGAGGAGTGCGCACCTCGACGACGATAGGCGGCCGATAGGTACCTCCAGGTAACGTTCGGGCATGAGCCTGCGACCCGGACTTGTCTTCCTCGCCGACTGCCCCGCTCTCCTGGCCATGGAGATCATCGCGAGCAAGTGGTCCATGGTCACGCTCTTCGCGCTGACCGATGGCCCGTTGCGCCACGGCGAGCTGGTCGAGCTGAGCGGTGGCATCTCGCGCAAGGTACTGACCCAGACGCTGCGCCGGCTCCAAGCCAACGGGCTCGTCGAGCGACACGCGTACGCCGAGGCGCCGCCGCGCGTGGAGTACTGCCTGACCGATCTCGGGCGAACCCTGGAGGAGCCCATCAGGATGCTCACCGCATGGGCGCGGGAGAACGGCGAGGCGGTCGTCACCTTCCGGGAAGCAGCCGAGGCGGCCAGGATCATCGAGGCGGACCGGGTGACCTTGGTGAAGACACCTCCTGCTGATGAGAGTCTGAACCGTTCTTGATCGGTAGTAGTAGGCGACTGCCGAGTTGTGGTCAGCAGGCTTCAACTGCAAGCGGGCTGCCGGCCGTCAACAGCTCAAGGCGAGGCCGTGGCGCTCAAGTGTTGGCCTATTGGTCCCGAAGCAACCCGGGCGCCCCTCCTCCGGCATTGGCGCTCGCGCGTGCGGGTGGGCTGTTGGGCGAGTGGGGTCGATCCGCTCCATGGGGAGCGAGAGGCGGTGGAGGGCGCGGCCGGCGCCGGCTGGGTCGCTGAGAAGGCGGTCGCAGCCGATCATCAGCTCGTCGTGGTCCATCTCCAGCAGCGGCGCCGTGACGGCATCGGCTTCGGCTTCATCGCCTTCTGCGTCCTGCGCCTGGCCGCCGGTCGCGGCCGCGAGGTCCCGATCGCGATGTACGCGGTCTCGGCCGTCTTCGCCTTCTACTACCTGATGCCGGCCCTCGGCCTGCTCTGACGCCGCCCGGCGCCGCCGAGCCCTCTCCGCCTCGTGCGGGGAGGGCTCGGTGCTTTCCGGGGCGCGGGGGCCGCCGGCGGCTCCGGACGGGGCAATGTGGGGCTTCGCCCTCATGCGCGGCCGGGCTGGGGCAGAATCGGCCACGCCGACGGCGGTCTCGCGGGTGACCGTCCGGGTCGGCGTCCGATCACGTGGGGGAGCAGTTGGTCGTCGGACCCATTCCGATTCCCGGGCATCTGAAGCTGCCGGCCGGGCGGCAGGGCGTTGCCAGGCGAATACGTCGGGCCTGGCGCTCGCGGAAGGCCCTCACGGGCACCACGCAGTGGGTGGTCGACTGGGGGATCCCGATGGTCACCGGCCTGGGCGTCCTCTGCCTGTTCGCCGCGCGGGCGGGAGGCGCGAGCTCCGTCTACCGGACCTTCACCCTGATCGATCCGCCGGAGCACGTGCTCCTGTGGGTGGCGTCCCTGCTCGGCTGGCTCCTGGTGCCGGCCATCATCGGTGGTTTCGCCGGGCACATCATCGCCCAGCGCATCAGCAGCGTGAAGGCGATCTCGACCGACAGCATGTTCCGGCGCCGCCCGCTGAGCCGGCGCCTGAGGCCGCCGGGGCTGATCGACGACCTCGGGCCGTACTTCCACGGGTCGTACGGGCGGCAGGAGTTCGTCGACTCCTGGGTCCGAGTGGTCCACCGCAACGACTGGACCCTGGCCCAGGACCACTGGGAGGTCTACGTCCGGGACCTGATGTCGACCCAGCAGTACGCCCATCTCGACCGGCACGAGTGCCTGCGCCAGGCGCAGAACGCGGGCCGGATCGTCCTCATGTTCACGGGCCGGACCGGGGACTGCATCGTGTGCGACAGGAGGCGGTGACCGGTGCGTTCCGAGGACGCGGTCGAGATCGTGCGGGCCACCCTGGCCCTGGCCTTCCCGACCGCCAGCGCGGAAGGGCTGACCCGAGCGGCGGAGACGGTGATCCGGTGGGGGTCGGAGGAGGCCGCCCAGCAGCTCGACGAAGGGCTGACCACCCGCATGCTGCTCGACCTGCTGGGGGCGGCGGGGGTGGAGCCGGCCGACTTCCGGCCCGCTGAACGCGGCTGGCTGGCGCGGCGGTACGAAGAGGCAGCGGAGTACCGGACCTGGTCGCGGTCCCAGGGCATGCCCCGGTTGCCGTTCCTCCCCCGGCCGCTGGACGAGCCGATCGAACCGACCGGACCGGACGATCCGGATGATCCGGGCGGCAGCCGGCTTCGTGCCTGAGCGCTGACCGTCACCGGGGCCGCGGCGACCCGGTGGACGGGCTCGTGGGAAGTCGGACCCGCCGACTTCCCACGCCGGAGCGGTGCGGCCGGCTACTGCACGCAGAACTCGTTGCCCTCGGGGTCGGCCATCACGACGTGTTCGCCGCCGGGCTCCTTGACGTGGCGCAGGGCGGTGGCGCCGAGGGTCTCCAGTCGCTTCACGGTGGCGTCGCGGTCGGCGGGGCCGGGGTGGAGGTCGAGGTGGAGTCGGTTCTTGGTGGTCTTCTCCTCGGGGACCTGCTGGAAGAGCAGGCGGTGGCCGAGGCCGGTGTCGCTGACCGGGTCGAAGGGCTCGTCGGGGTGGCGGACGGCGGCGAGGGCGCGGAAGGCGCGGTGGCCGTCGACGTCGGTGAGGAGGTCGGGGGTGATCGCGCCGGCCGACAGCAGGCGCTCGATCAGTGCGCTGTGGTCCTCGATCCGGTACTCCAGGGCGGCGGCCCAGAAGGCGGCCTGGCGGTGCGGGTCGGCGCAGTCGATGACGAGCTTCCAGTGCAGAGGCATGTAACCGTTTATAACGGTTACCACTGACGCGTTCAATCACCGACGTGAAGAATCTGTCAAAAATGGGTCTGTGTAGTGCAGTTGGTGGTGGGCATACTGCCTGGACGGGAGACGGGGAGGGGGCTCTACCGATGGTGCAACAGGATCCGCCCGGGGGAGACGAGGCGAAGCTGCTGCCGGAGCTGTTCCGGACGGCTGACCAGGCCTCGCTGGACGGTCAGCGCGAGACGCTGCGCTGGTACCGGGGGCTGATCGGGATGCTGGTGATCGCCGCGGTGGTCGGCTCGCTGCCGGGGCCGGAGCACCGGGGGGACAGCGACATCACACCGCTCTTCTCGGTGGTGGCCTTCCTGGTGGCCGGCTACTTCTGGTCACGGCTGCGCCGCAGCAACCCGCAGGGGCGGTGGTACGAGGCGCGGGCGGCGGCCGAGTCCGTCAAGACGCTCGCCTGGAAGTACTCGATGCGGGCCCGGCCGTTCGACGGCGAGGCGGAGTCGGCGGAGGTGGACCGCGGTTACCTCCTCCAGCTGGAGGACGTGCTGCACGCCTTCGAGGACCCGGAGATCGTGCCGCCGGGCACCGTGCCGGAGATCACCCCGGAGATGCGCCGGGTACGGGCCGAGACCCTGGTCGCGCGCCGGACGCTCTACCTGCGCACCCGGGTGGAGGGGCAGCGCACCTGGTACCGCTCGCGGGCCGAATCGTGCGAGTCGCAGGCGGTCTCCTGGGGGCTGGGGATCGCCGCGCTGATCATCATCGGTGCGGCGGCGGCGATCGCGCAGGCGGTCGGTGCGCTGCCGGTGCACGTCTTCGGTGCCAGTTCGGCGGCGGCCGCCGCGGTGATCGCCTGGACCCAGCTGAAGCAGCTGCGCCCGCTGGCCGCCGCGTACCAGCTGGCCGCGCGCGAGCTGGAGAACGTCGGCAACCAGCTCTCCGACCTCGACCTGAAGACCCCGGACGCCGAGGCGCGTTGGGCCCGGCTGGCGGCCGAGGCGGAGGACGCGGTCTCGCGCGAGCACACCACCTGGCGGGCCCGGCGGGCGTTCCCCCGGTGAGGACGGGTGAGGGCCGGTGAGGAGACGGGTGAGGGCCGGTGAGGACCGGTGGTGACCGGTGGTGACCGGCCCGGGTGGTGAACCGGCGCGGTGTCCAGCGCCCGCCGTCCGGGCCGCGTCACGGGGGAAATCGGGAGGTCGTGGGGAGATCGGGCGAAGCCCGCGCACTGCCGGGTGCACAGGTGTGCAAGGTGGGTGAGGGTCGGCCCGGGAGGGCCCGTTCGTAATCGTTACGTGTCCATGCCCTGGTTTCATCGCCTCCGCGCACGACGTCAGTCACTGCCCGGAGGCCCCCCTTGCGCGTTCTTCTGATCGCCACCGCGTTCAACAGCCTGACCCAGCGCGTCCACACCGAGCTCCGCGAGCGCGGCCACGAGGTGGCCGTGCAGCTCGCGCTCGGTGACGAGCCGGTCCGGGCCGCGGTGGCCCGCACCGACCCCGAGCTGATCATCTGCCCGATGCTGACCAGGGCGATCCCGGAGGACGTCTGGTCGACCAGGACCGTCCTGATCGTCCACCCCGGCCCCAAGGGCGACCGGGGCCCCTCGTCGCTCGACTGGGCGATCACCGAGGGCGCCGAGCGGTGGGGCGTGACCGTCCTGCAGGCGGTGGCGGAGATGGACGCCGGGGACATCTGGGCGTCCGTCGACTTCCCGGTGCGGGCCTGCGGCAAGAGCGAGCTCTACCGGGGCGAGGTCGCGGACGCCGCCGTGGAGGCGGTGCTGCTGGCGGTCAGCCGCTTCGAGGGCGGGCTGTTCACCCCCGAACCGCTCGACTACGACCGGCCGGACGTCCGCGGACAGCTGCGGCCCTTCCTCAAGCAGGAGGCCCGCCGGATCGACTGGTCCGCCGACGACACCGCCACCGTGCTGCGCAAGCTGCGCGCGGGCGACTCGCAGCCGGGCGTGCTCGACGAGCTGTACGGGCGCGAGTACTTCCTGCACGGCGGCCACCCCGAGGACGAGCTGCGCGGCACCCGGCCCGGTGCGGTGATCGCCAAGCGGGACGGCGCGATCTGCCGGGCCACCGTGGACGGCGCGGTCTGGATCCCGCAGCTGCGCCCGCGCCGGACCCCCGGTGGGCCGGCCACCTTCAAACTGCCGGCCGCGACCGTGCTCGCCGACCACCTCCACCGGGTCCGCGAGGTGCCGGTCACCCCGGCCTCGGCGGCCGGGCGGGACACCTGGGCGGAGATCCGCTACCACGAGCGGGACGCCGTCGGCTTCCTCGAGTTCGCCTTCGCCGGCGGGGCGATGAGCACCGAGCAGTGCCGCCGTCTGCTGGCCGCCTACCGGGAGGCGGCGGACCGGCCGACCTCGGTGCTGGTGCTGGGCGCGCCCCGGGACTTCTTCTCCAACGGCATCCACCTCAACGTGATCGAGGGGGCGTCGTTCCCGGCGCTGGAGTCCTGGGAGAACATCAACGCGATGGACGACCTGGTCGAGGCGATCCTGACCACCACCGACAAGCTCACCGTCTCGGCCCTGGCCGGGAACGCGGCGGCCGGCGGGCTGATGCTGGCGATCGCCGCCGACGAGGTCTGGTGCCGCGAGTCGGCGGTGCTCAACCCGCACTACCGGCTGATGGGCCTCTACGGCTCCGAGTACTGGACGTACACGCTGCCCCGGCGGGTCGGCGCCGAACAGGCCGAGCTGCTGACCACGCAGACCCTGCCGGTGGGCGCGGCCCGGGCCGCGCGGCTGGGCCTGGTGGACCGGACCTCGGGCGGCAGCGCGGCCGAGTTCCGCCGCTGGGTGGAGCGGGAGGCGGACCGGCTGGCGGGCTCGCCGGAGCTGACCGGCCGGCTGGTGGAGAAGAAGCGCCGCCGGGCCGAGGACGAGGAGACCCGGCCGCTGGCCGACCACCGGACGCAGGAGCTGCGGCGGATGCACCGCAACTTCTACCGGGACGGCGAGCCGTACCACGGGCTGCGGCGTGACTTCGTGCACAAGGTCTGCCCGGTGGCCACGCCGGAGCACCTGACGGGGCTGCTCGGCCACCCGGAGTGAAGCGCGGTCCGGCGGGGGCGTCGCGCCAGGTGCGCCGCCCCCGCCGGCGGTGCGTTCGGCCCCCGTCGGATGCGGCGTTCAGCGCCCGCGCGGGGCGAGCGGGGCGGCCCGGCCGATCAGGACCGGTTGCGCGTTGAGGGTGCTGCGGCTCGGCGAGACCGCGAACGCCAGTGAGCCGAAGAAGATGTAGCAGCCCAGCCCGACCACCAGCGGGAAGATGAACTGGAGCGCCATCACGCCGCCCTGGGTGCCCTGCGAGGCGTCGAGCCGGACGGAGACCGCCGCCATCCCGGTGTAGTGCATGGCGCACACCGCGACGCCCATCACCGGGGCCGCGGCCAGCACGGCGACGGTGCCCTTGATGTTGAGCGCGGCCCAGAGCGCGGCCGTCGCCGCGAAGATCGCGATGCCGACCGAGAGGGCCACGGTGGTGCGGTCGTAGCCGATGTGGCCGGGCAGGACCATCGCGGCCATGCCGAGGTAGTGCATCGCCGCCACCCCGAGCCCGGTGGTCAGCCCGCCCGCGAGCAGTGCGGTGCGGCGGTGCCGGCTGTAGCCGACGATGAAGATGCCGATGCCGACCACCGCGATCGCGACGAGCAGGCTGAGCACGGTCAGCCCCGGGCGGTAGGTGATCTCGGCCCCGGTGACGGAGAAGCCGAGCATCGCGATGAAGTGCATCGACCAGATGCCCGCGCCGAGCGACGTCGACGCGAACAGCAGCCAGTAGGTCCGGGTGCGGCCTGACGAGACCAGCGCCCAACGGGCGCTGCGCAGCGCCACGAAGGCGCCCAGACAGGCGACGAAGTACGAGACCGCCGGCGTCACCCAGCCGAGGTCGGCATGGTGGATCTCACCCACGAGGAACTCCCTGGACGGGTTTGGGGGAGGACTGACGCCAGGAGATCGGGCGGACTCGTCGGCCGGGAGCGGCCGGTCATGGGTGGCGGCAGTGCCGGGACGCGGTACGCGCGGCGTCGTGGTCCTGCCCGGGGGAGACCTGGCGTGTGGTGCCCCTGACAACGGGCGACAGTAACCACTATCGGCGAGTCGCACAATGTTCGGTCATTTGGTGAAACCGCAGGTCAGAGGTGCTCTTCACGTCACCGGCAAGATCTCGCCACCAAGCCCTGACGCTGCCCGCGCATGCACACCCCGCCTGCGCATGCGGTCCGGGCCCGCCGTGTCACCGTGCCGCGACCGGCTGCGGGGCCCGACGCGACCGGGCCCCGCCGCAGTGTGCCGTCACTCCAGGGGAGCTAGGCCGAACGGGTGGCCGGCCGGGTCGATCAGCACCTTGAGCGTGCGGCCGTGCTGGTACTGCGGCTCGGTGGCGCCGAGCGCGAGCGCCCGGGCGGTGGCCTCCTCCAGGTCGTCGACGTAGAAGTCCAGGTGGAAGTGCTTGCCGCCGTCGGGCTCGGTCCACGGCTCCGGCCGGTATCCCGTGACCCGCCCGAACCCGAGCGGACTGCCGCCCTCGGGGTTGTCCAGGATGGCGAAACGCTCGTCCACGTGCCTGGTCTCCCACCCGAGCAGTTCGCCGTAGAAGGCGGCCAGCGCGACCGGGTCGGCGCAGTCGATGGTGACCATGGCGAGGCGGGCGAAGCCGGTGTCGTTCTGCTCGGCCTGCTCGGCGGCGACGTCGGTCATTTCTGGTCGGCCCTTTCGCTGAGGGGTGGTGCTGGTCGGCCCTTCCGTCGGGGGTGGCCTGGCATCGGGGGCTCGCGTGGGTCGGGCCCCAGGTCCAGCATCGCACCGGGAGTCACGGAGGGCACGGCCAGTGGCCCGGACCGGGGTGGGGTCCGCTCCCGGGGGCGGGACCGGTCGGCCGGTCGGCAGGAGGTGGAGCGGATCCGTCCGGATCAGTGCGGTTCGGTACAGAATCGGCACGTTCCGGAGGGCGGCGTCTGATGGTTCATTGGATAAAGTTTCTCCCATATCGACGGATTGGTGTTCATAGGGGGACCTGATGGCGATCGAGCTGCCCAGCGAGGTGGCGACGCTCCTCGACTTCATCGGTATTCACTGGCCCTCGGTCAACGAGGACAAGGTCCGCGAATTCGGGCAGCACGTGAAGGAGTTCGCGAAGGGACTCGAAGACCTGCACGCGGACTCGACCGCGACGGTCCATCAGCTCGGCGGGGCGTACGAGGGCGCGTCGTACGAGGCGCTGATCGCCAAGTGGGCGCTGATGTCCGACAAGCACTTCAACGAGGTCGTCCAGGCGGCCCACGTGGTGGCGAAGGCGCTGGATGTCGCCGCGGACGTGATCATCGCCATGAAGATGGAGGCGCTCGCCGAACTCATCGTGCTGGCCGCCTCCTTCGTCGCGGCCCAGGCCGCCGCCGTGGCGACCCTCGGCCTGGCGGAGGCCGGGGTGATCGCGATCCAGCAGGCCGGGCGCAAGCTGATGTCCTACCTGGCACACCAGTTGGAGGACCACATCATCTCCGAGGTGATCGAGGCGGCGATCACCCCGCTGGTGGAGATCGTCTCGGGGGCGGTGGCCGGGTTGGTGTTCGAGGCGGCCGAGGCCGCGCTGAGCGGCGGCGGCGGTTCGGCGGGCACCCAGTTCAAGATCGACCCCGCGGTCGTGGAGACGCACGCCCGGGCCCTGCACGACCAGGCGGACAAGGTCGCCCAGCACGCGCAGCTCTTCGGCGCCCGAGTGGCGGGGCTGAGCTTCGAGTGACCGATCCGATCGTCAAGGCGCTGCAGAAGAGCGCCAAGCAGGTGGGCAAGGCCCTGGCCGAAGACACCGGCAAGGCCGTCAAGAAGATGTACAAGCAGGCCGGCGACAACCTGGCCAAGACCGCCAAGCACCACAAGGACAACGACTCCAGCACCGCCCACGGCTTCAACGAGAAGGGCAAGGAGAAGGCCGCGCCGCCGCCCAAGGCGGGCAGCGGCAGCGGGGGCGACGGCCCGAAGACGCCGCCCCGGAAGTACTTCATCCACGACGACGGCCGGGTCCAGGAGATCAAGGACGGCAAGCTGGTCGACCTGGACGGGAGCGACAAGTCCCTCAAGACGCTGCTGGACGGGAACTCGGACAAGGTCAAGGACGCTTCCCCGGACGACCTGAAGTCGACGTACAACGCGAAGAAGTACAAGAAGTCCGACAAGGACGACGACGGCAACCCCAAGCAGGACGAGAAGGTCGTCAGCAAGAAGATCGACAGCCCGACGGAGCTGTCCCGGGCCGTGGAGGAGGCCCGGCGTGCCGAGGGCAACTACGGCGGCAAGAACTACGCCTCGCTCAGGTACCGCGACGAGCACGGCGAGTTCATCCTGGTCGGTCGGAGCGACTACGTCCGGAGCCACTCGGAACGGTCGATCGGCAAGCCGCTGCTGGGCGGCAAGGAAGGCAACGTCAGCGATCTCTACACCGAACGGGCGCCCTGTCAGGCCGGTCCGAACTGCGAGCGCTGGCTGGCCCGGCACTTCGAGTCGGAGAATCCCGACCTGAAGGTCACCCACGGCGTCGACTACGACAACAAGGTCGCCACGAAGGACCGCGACTGGGGTCACAAGGCCTATCTGGACCAGCTCGAGGAGGACCACTTCGCGGGCAAGCATGATGGCACGATGGGCACGAAGGACTTCGACGCGCAGGGGCAGCAGGACAAGGCGGCCTCCAACGCGAAGCACCCCGCGAAGAAGCACAAGGGCCTGTGACGGGCGAGTACGAAGGATGGATGACTGGTGCTGGTACAGATTGACTGGCCCGTGGTCGTCGAACGGGCCGAGCCCGGTGACCTGCTGAGGTTCCGGCCCGAGGTGGCGGCCCGGATCTGGCCGGACGGCGACGGCGCGCGCTTCGTGACGGAGGTCGGGATCCCGCACTCCAACGGGCTCTTCCGGATCCTGGAGGAGTTCGCGGACCGGGATCCGGCCAGCCCGGAGCGGGCCTTCGCGACCTGGCCGGGTGCCGAGCCGGTCGACGCCCCGCACGGAAGGCTGCAGCCGCTGGGAATGCTCTACCAGGCGGTCGTCTTCGTGCACCTCGGCGACGGCACGATCTGGGCCTCCGACCCGGATGCCGAGATCGAGTACGAGCTGATCCACGGGGACGTCTCCTCGCTGGGCTACCTCGTCTACAAGTTCGAGGTGGAGCGGCCGGGGCCGGACGAGCGCCCGGACCCCAACGACTGGGCCGAGGTGGAGGAGCTCGTCCGCGAGGGGATGGAGCGGTGGGACTCGCTGCCGTTCAAGAGCGAGTTCTGGACGTCGTTCCTCGACTCCTACCCCATGCTGTGAGAGGGCCGGTCAGGACGTGAACGCGGACAGGGACGACGACGAGCTGACGGCGGCGCTGCTGGCGCACTTCGGGCCGCAGGGCCTGCGGGCGCTCCCGATCGCGCCCGCGGGGCCGTTGCGGCACCCGGGTCTGCCGCTCCAGGTGGGCCCGTACTTCCGGGCGGCCGAGGAGGCGGACCCGCTCTCGGTGGGCGAGTACGCGGCCGCGGCCGGGCTGGACGCGGGACCGGCCGCGGGGCAGCTGCGGATCGGCACGGACGGCGGGGCCGAGCTGTACTTCGCGCCGGACCGGTCGGTGCGGGCGTTGCTGCCGGGCCAGGAGCCCGTCGACCTGCGGGTCAGCTCCGGCGTGGCAGAGTTCGCGGCCGGGCTGATGCTGCTCGACCGGCTGCTGCCGGCGGTCGCCGCGACGGACCGGCCGGAGGAGGCCTTCGCCGCCTACCGCGAGTTGCGCCAAGGGCTGCTGGCGGTCGACTCCGCGGCGTTCGAGGACCGCGAGGGCTGGTGGCCCCGGGTGCTGGACGACCTGCGGCGCCCCCTGAACGTCGACTCGTCGGCGGCCTTCGAGGTGGCCGACGACCAGGGCGGGCGGCGGATCGTCACGCAGGTGGGCGGCCCCGGGCTGCTGCACCCGGAGGAAGTGCTGTGGCACCGTCTCCGGGCGGACGGCGTCGAGGCCGAACAGGTGGTCCGGGTGCACTGCGAGCTGGAGCCCTGCATGATGCCCGGGCACTACTGCGCGCGCTGGATGGCGCGGGAGTTCCCGCAGGCGGAGTTCACGCACAGCTACGAGTACGGGGAGACGGCCGAGTCCCGCGAGATCGGGGTCAAGGCATTGATGATCAGCCTGGCCGAGCGGCAGGGCTGAGTCCGAGCAGGGCTGAGTCCGAGCAGGGCTGAGTCCGAGCAGGGCTGAGTCCGAGCAGGGCCGTTTCTGGGCAGGGCCGTTCATGAGCAGGGCCGAGCCCGGACAGGACCGGTCCGGGCACGGCGGGAACGCGGGAGAGGGAAGCAGGGGAATGGTGCGGGACGGGCGACGGATGCCGCCGCTGGGGGCGGGGCGCAGGGCGGCCGGACTGGCACTGCTCGGCTGGCTGGACGACGTGCGGGCGCCGCGGCTGTGCCGGGTGGCGGGGCCGCCCGGGGCCGGCAAGTCGCACCTGCTGGCCTGGCTGGTCCGCGGCTGCACCGCGGAGGCGGTGCCGGGCGAGCGGCGGATCCACGCCGTGCTGCCCGCCGCCGGGGCCACCGTCCGGACGGCCGTCTGGTCGCTGGGACGCCAGCTCGACCTGGTCGCGCACGCTCCGGGCCCGCTGGTCGAGGCGATCGCCGCGGACGGTCGGCCGACCCTGATCGGCGTCCCCGGGCTGGACGCGGCCGAGGACCCGGCCGGCCTGGTGGCTGGACTGCTCGACCCGCTGCTCCGGCTGCCCGGCGTGCGACTGGTGATCGAGGCGACCACCGGGGGCGCGGCGGCCGGGGCGTTCACCGCGGTGCCCGCGCCGGCGGTGCTGGACCTCGGCGATCCGCAGTGGACGGACCGGGCGCGGTTCGCGGGGTGGGCGGCGGCCCGGGGTGCCGACGCGGCCGCCTACCCGCTGCCCGGGCCGGCCCTCGGGGCACCGGCCGTCCCGCCGGTGCCGGCGCCGCCCGCGCTCCCGGCCGGCGCCGACCTGCGGTCCGCCGGGGAGGAGGTGCTGTCCGCGCTCTGGACGGCCGCCGCGGCCGGTGGCGACCCCGGCCCGCTGGCCGCCGACCCGCTGCTCTACGCGCTGGCCCGCCCCGTTCCGGTGACGGCGGCCGTCGAGCGGCGGGACGACGCGCTCGGCCGGGCCTGGCGTGCCGCCGGTCCGGCCGTGATCGAGGAGCCCGATCCGGCCGTCCGGGCCGCCGTGCTGCGGACCAGGCTGCTGGGCACGGACACCGCCGCCGCGGCCGTCCTCGCGCAGCTGCCCGCGCCCTGGTCCGGGCGCTGGGCGCGCTGGGAGGGCGCCGACCGGGACTGGCCGGGCCCGTCCGTCGCGATCACCGCGGGGACGGGGCCGTACCTGGCACAGGTGCTGGTGGCCGATCCGACCGGCGCGGTGCGGACCTTCGACGCCGCCACCGGCCGCCGCGCCGGGGCCGTGGTGGTGCCGTCCCCGCGCCCGCTGCGGGGGCTGGCGATGACGGCAGGCGGCTCCGTGGTGCTGCTCGACGCCTGGGGGCGGGCGGAGCTGGTGGTCCCGGCCGAGCCGCGGCCCGGGCTGGACGCGTACGGGCTGATGGCAGCGCTGGACGCGGTCCGCGCGGCGGCCGGTGGCCCGGGCGGCGGCCTGAGCGCGGTCGCGGCGATCGGCGGGCTGGCCGACTCCGCGCCGGCCTTCGGCGACGCGGCCGGAGCCGTGCACTGGTACCAGGACGGCAGGGTGGTGACCGAGCGGCTGCACCACGGCCCGGTCACCGCGCTGGCCGGCGCCGCGCTGGGGGGCGGCCCGCTGTCCGATCCGGAGATCCCGCTGCTGGTGAGCGGCGGTTTCGACGGTGCGGTCCGGCTCTGGGGTCCGCGCTCGGCGCCGATGCCCGAGCCGTCCGACCGGCACGGCTGCCCGGTGACGGCGGTGGCCGCCGGGGCGACGGCGGCCGGCCCGGTGGTGGCCGCGGCCTGGTCCGACGGGCTGGTCCGGGTGCGCGACCTCGGCACCGGCGGGGTGCTGGACCTGCGGACGGGCTCGGAGGTCTGGTCGCTGGCCCTGGCCGGGACGCTGCTGGTGCTGGGGATGCCGGACGGCCTCGCGGCGGTGGACACCCGGCCCCGGACGTACGGGCGCGGCGCGCCGGCCGTCGGGCTCCGGGCGGGAGCGGAAAGCAATTTTCCTTAGCGAGAGTAATGACATAGACTAAGGACATGCCCGAGATGTCCGAGCAGGACCTCGCAGCCGTCAATCAGCTGCGGTCGTCCACCATGCGCCTCTCCCGTCGCCTGCGTCACCAGCGGGTCGAGGAGTCGCTCAGCCCTACCGAGATGGGGGTGCTGGGCACCCTCGCACGCTGCGGGAAGGCCACGCCGGGTGAGCTCGCCCGCAAGGAGCACGTACAGCCGCCCTCGATGACCAGGATCGTCGCGATGCTGGAGGAGAAGGGCCTGGTGCGGCGGGAGCCGCACCCGGAGGACCGCCGGCAGGTGGTCGTCAGCAGTACCGAGCAGGCGGAGGTGATCCTCGCGGAGAGCCGCCGCCGGCGCAACGTCTGGCTCGCCGAACTCGCCGAGGGTCTCGACGAGGAGGAGTGGGCCGCCCTGCGGGCGGCCGCGCCGGTGCTCTACAAGCTCGCACACCTGTAAGACACGCTCTGGGCCCAGCCGTTCCGGTCAGCCGCCGGAGGACGAAGGAGAACCGCATCACCGCAGCACCGACCACCGACACCAGGAACGCGACGGCCCCCCGACGGGTCGTCGCGTCGCGAGGGGAGAGCACCGTGACACCGCCGGCCGCAGCCAGCGCCGCCATCCGCACCGACGACCCGACCACCGAACCCGCCGCGGCCACCGCCGCGGCCGCCGACGCCCAGGCACCCGCCCCGACGGGGCTGCCGGGCAACGGCGACGACGACCCCGACGAACGCACCGCGGCGGTCACCCCCGCCGCTCAGGAATCCCCGACCGGAGCCCGCTTCACCCGGCCCGGAGGGATGTTCTCCTCGCTGCGCGTCCGCAACTACCGCTACTACTTCGCCGGCCAGGTGGTCTCCAACACCGGTACCTGGATGCAGCGGATCGCCCAGGACTGGCTGGTCCTCAGCCTCACCGGCAGCCCGCTCGCGGTCGGCATCACCACCGCCATGCAGTTCCTGCCGATGCTGCTGCTCGGCCTCTTCGGCGGCGTGCTCGCCGACCGGATGCCCAAGCGCCGGCTGCTGATCTACACCCAGGGTGCGATGGGCCTGCTCGCCGCGGGCCTGGCCGTGCTGACCGTCGGCGGCGTGGTGACGCCGTACTACGTGTACGCGTTCGCGCTGCTCCTCGGCCTCGTCACGGTGGTGGACAACCCCACCCGGCAGGCCTTCGTCTCCGAGATGGTCGGCCCCAAGGACCTCGCCAACGCGGTCAGCCTGAACGCCGCCAACTTCCAGACCGCCCGGCTGGTCGGCCCCGCCGTCGCGGGTCTGCTGATCGCCGCGGTCGGCAGCGGCTGGGCCTTCGCGGTGAACGCGCTCTCCTTCGCCGCCGTGATCGGCGGGCTGCTCGCCATGCGCCCGAGCGAACTGCGCCCGACCGCGCCGATCGCCCGTGAGAAGGGGCAGTTGAGGGAGGGACTGCGGTACGTCAAGGAGCGCCCCGAGCTGCTCTGGCCGATGGTGCTGGCCGGCTTCATCGGCACCTTCGGGTTCAACTTCCCGACGCTGCTCTCCGGTTTCGCCCACGACACCTTCAAGGTGGGCGCCGGGCAGTACGGCCTGCTGAACACCGCCATGGCGGTCGGTTCGCTGGCCGGCGCGCTGCTCGCGGCCCGTCGCGGCGCCCCCAGGCTGCGCCGGCTGGTCGTCGCCGCGCTGGCCTTCGGCGCGCTGGAGGTGCTGGCCGCCTTCGCGCCCGACTACTGGTCCTTCGCGCTGTTGCTGACCCTGATCGGGGTCTTCGGGCTGAGCTTCAACACCTCGGTCAACTCGATGCTCCAGCTGGCCACCGACCCCGCGATGCGGGGCCGGGTGATGGGCCTGCTGGTACTGGTGTTCACCGGCGGCACGCCGATCGGCGCGCCGGTCGTGGGCTGGGTGACGGCCTCGTACGGGCCCCGACTCGGGCTGCTGGCCTGCGGGTTGGTCTCGGCGCTGGCGGCCGGGACGATCGGCCTGGTGCTGGCCCGCAGTGCGGACCTGCGGGTCCGGGTCGATCTGCACCCGGGCCGCGGCGGCCGGGTGGTGGCCTTCGTGCCGCGCACCGTGACGCCCGTCAAGTCGGAGCTGGCCGCCGCCTGCTGACGGATCGTCGGCCCCGGACGCACCGCGTGGTGCGCCCGGGGGCGGGGTCAGAGCCGGATCTCCAGGATCTGGCCCCGCCAGGGCCTGCCCTTGTACTCGGACTCGAAGGAATCGGTCTCGGTGAACCCGAGCGCCCGGTACTGGCCGACCAGGCGGCGGTCCTCGCTCGCGTAGCAGTCCACCCGGACCAGGCCGATGCCGCGCCGGCGGGCCTCGTCCAGGGCGTCGGCGACCAGCGCGGCGCCGATGCCGGAGCCCTTCAGCGAGCGGTCGGTGACCAGGTTGCGGATGTACAGCTCGCGCTCGTCGACGGGCGTGGCATAGGCGTTGGCCTGCTCGGAGACCACGCAGCAGCCGATGGTGCGACCCTCGTCGTCCAGTGCGAGCCGGATCAGGAACGGTTCGGCGGTGTAACCGTCGATGCGCTCGATCAGGGCCGGGATGCTGCTCCAGGGCTGGTCGCCCCACTGGTCCGCCCGGCCCCGGGCGGCGAGCCAGGCCACCGCGCCGTCGAGCAGCGAGAGGATGTCGGCGGTGTCGGTGGGTCCACCGGTACGGATCTTCATGGAAAAGGTTCTAGCCCAAACCGTGTGGCGGGGGAAGATGATTCCATGAGGCTCTTTGTGGCGGTGTTGCCGCCGGTCGAGGCGTTGCAGGGGCTCGTCGACGCGGTCGCTCCGGTGCGCGGGCTGCCGGGGGCGGACCGGCTGCGCTGGACGTCCGTCGAGGGCTGGCACCTGACCCTGGCCTTCCTCGGCGAGGTGCCGGTGGAGCGGCTGCCGGAGCTGGAGGCCGCCCTGGCGGCGGTGGCCCAGGTGCACGCCGTGCACCGGCTGAGGATCGCGGGTGCCGGGCGGTTCGGCGACCGGGTGCTCTGGGCCGGTGTGGAGGGCCAGGCGTGGGCGCTGCGGCGGCTCGCCGAGGCCGTGAACGAGGCCACCGCGGACGTGGTCGGCGAGGTGGACGCGTTCACCTTCCACCCGCATCTGACCCTGGCCCGGGCCGGGTCCTCCCGGGGGCACCGGCGGGCGGTGCAGCGGATGGCGGCGGCCGAGCTGGACTCCCTGGCGCTGGCGCTGGGCGAGTACCGCGGGCCGGAGTGGGAGGCCGCCGAACTGCACCTGATGAAGAGCGAGCCGGACGGTGGCATCGCGCACTACGAGACGGTCCGCTGCTGGCCGCTGGCCCGCTGGAGCTGAGGCCCGGCGGGGCCGGCCCCCGCCGTGGCGGTGGCGGTGGCGGTCAGGGCCAGACCCGCATGGCGTCGGTGGCGACCCGCTCCAGTTCGGCCCGCCCGGCGCCGTCGCGGGCCCGCTGGGACATTCCCTGCAGCACGGTGGCGGTGAACTGCGCCAGTGCCGCCGGGTCGGCCTCGGCCGGCTCGTGACCGGCCGCGACGTCCGCCCGGATCAGTGACTCCAGCGCGCGGACGTTGGCGGTGCGGATCGCCCGGACCGCCTGTTCGACCTCGGGGGACGTGCAGTTGACCGTCGAGCTGATCAGCAGGCAGCCCCAGGGGTGGTCCGGGTCGGTGGCCTCGGCGGCGGCCTCGCGCAGCATCCGGGCGATGCCCGCCCGGGCGGTGGGCTCCTCGGCCAGCGCGCGGGTCGCGTACGCGCCGTGGCTCTCCCGGTAGCGGGCGACGACCTCCTCGAAGAGTGCCCGCTTGTCGCCGAAGGCCGCGTACAGGCTCGGCGGGCGGATGCCCATGGCGGCGGTGAGGTCGGCGACGGAGGTCGCCTCCCAGCCGCGCTCCCAGAACAGCCGGAGGGCCTGCTCCAGGGCGGCCTCGCGGTCGAAGGAGCGGGGGCGTCCGCGCGGCGGGGTGCGGGTGCCCCGGCCGGGGAGGGGCGGCGTGCCGGCGGCTGGAGTGGCGTCCATGCCGGTCATTCTATATCGACCACTACAGAAGCTCTGGTACGGTTCCTTTCATTAGCGACCGCTACAGAAATGAGGGGGCGTGGCCATGGGCGCGCTTGCGGGCAGGACGGCACTGGTGACGGGCGGCAGCCGGGGGATCGGGCGGGGCATCGCCGAGCGGCTGGGGCGGGACGGTGCGCTGGTCGCCGTCCACTACGGCCGCGACGCGGCCGCGGCGGGGCAGGTCGTCGAGGCGATCGAGGCGGCCGGCGGGCGGGCCTTCGCGGTCGGCGCCGAGCTGGGGGTGCCCGGCGACGCCCAGGCACTCTGGGCGGCCTTCGACGAGGGCCTGGCCGCACACGGTGGCGGCGAGGGTCTGGACATCCTGGTGAACAACGCGGGGATCGGTCAGTACGGGCGGATCCACGAGGTGGCCGAGGTGGACTTCGACCGGGTCTTCGCGGTGAACGCCAAGGCCCCGTTCTTCGTCGTCCAGCACGGCCTGGGCCGGCTGCGGGACGGCGGCCGGATCGTCAACGTCTCGTCCGGGGTCACCCGGGTCGCGTTCCCGACGGCCGTCTCGTACGCGATGACCAAGGGGGCGCTGAACACCCTCACGCTGACGCTCGCCCAGGAGCTCGGCCCGCGCGGGATCACCGTCAACGCGGTGCTGCCGGGCGTCGTCGCCACCGACATCAACCCCTGGCTGGCCGACCCGCAGGCGCGGGCCAGGGCGGCCGCCTACTCGGTCTTCGACCGGGTCGGGGAGGCGGCCGACGTGGCGGACCTGGTGGCCTTCCTGACCTCCGAGGACGCCCGCTGGATCACCGGGCAGAACCTGGACGCCAGCGGCGGATCGAACCTCGGCGTCTGACCGGCGGCGGGCCGGAGGTACGCTCGATGACCGTGGATCCCAAGACTCGCATGCGTATCGTGACCGGCGCCCTGCTGCTGCTGCTGGTGGTGGTGCTGATCAGCTCGCTCGTCGACAAGTAGCGCGACAGGCGGAAGGGCCACCGCCCGCAGGCGGTGGCCCTCACGCGTGTGCCGGCCCGCTCGGGGCCGCGCCGACCGCGGCGAAGCTCAGAGCTGCTCGACCACGTAGTCGATGCAGGCGGTGAGCGCCTCGACGTCCGCCGGCTCGATGGCCGGGAACATCGCGACGCGCAGCTGGTTGCGGCCGAGCTTGCGGTACGGCTCGGTGTCGACGATGCCGTTGGCACGCAGTGCCTTGGCGACGGCGGCGGCGTCCACCGCGTCGTCGAAGTCGATCGTGCCGACCACCTGCGAGCGCTCGGCCGGGTTCGCCACGAACGGGTTGGCGAACGACGACTTCTCGGCCCAGCCGTACAGCCGGGACGACGAGTCGGCCGTACGGGCGACCGCCCAGTCCAGCCCGCCGTTGCCGTTCAGCCACTCCAGCTGGTCGGCCAGCAGGAACAGGGTGGCGATCGACGGGGTGTTGTACGTCTGGTCCTTCGACGAGTTGTCGATGGCCGTCGGCAGGTCGAAGAACGGCGGGATGTAGCGGCCGGAGCCGGCGATCTCGGCGGCGCGCTCCAGGGCGGCCGGGGAGAACGTCGCCAGCCAGAGGCCGCCCTCGGCGGCGAAGGACTTCTGCGGCGCGAAGTAGTAGACGTCGGTCTCGGTGATGTCGACCGGCAGGCCGCCGGCGCCCGACGTGGCGTCCACCAGGACCAGCGAGCCCTGGTCGGCGCCGGCCGGGCGTCCGATCGGCATCGCGACACCGGTGGAGGTCTCGTTGTGGGTGAGCGCGTAGGCGTCCACGCCCGCCTCGGCGACCGGCAGCGGGTGGGTGCCCGGGGCGGTCTTGATCACGGTCGGCTCGCCCAGCCAGGGGGCCGCCTTGACCGAGGAGGCGAACTTGGAGGAGAACTCACCGAAGTCGAGGTGCTGGGACTTCTCCCGCACCAGGCCGAAGGCCGCGATGTCCCAGAAGGCGGTGGAGCCGCCGTTGCCGAGGACCACCTCGTATCCCTCGGGGAGGGAGAAGAGGCTGCTCACGCCCTCACGCACGCGCTTGACCAGGTTCTTCACCGGGGCCTGGCGGTGCGAGGTGCCGAGCAGGGAGGTCTCGGTGGCGGCGAGGGCACTCAGGGCCTCGGGGCGCACCTTGGACGGGCCGCAGCCGAAACGGCCGTCTGCGGGCTTGATGTCAGCGGGGATCTGGATCTGAGCCACGGGCGGCAGCCTACCGGCCGCGATCACCGAAGTGGTACGGCGGTCCGCCCGCTGAGATGCGATCTCCACCGCTGCGAGCTGCGGAAACAGCGGGCCCGACGGAGCGTCGGACCCGCTGCTCACCAGGGGTTTCTCAGTGCGCGATGGCCTCGTAGCCCTCGATGTCGCGCGGGCTGCGCGGGGCGGGGCCGATGTAGCGCGCGGCGGGGCGGACGAGCCGGCCCGTGCGCTTCTGCTCCAGGATGTGCGCCGACCAGCCGGCGGTGCGCGCACAGGTGAACATCGAGGTGAACATGTGCGCCGGGACCTCGGCGAAGTCCAGCATGATGGCCGCCCAGAACTCGACGTTGGTGGCCAGCACGCGGTCGGGGCGGCGGTTGTGCAGCTCCTCCAGCGCGGCCTTCTCCAGCGCCTCGGCGACCTCGAAGCGCGGCGCGCCGAGCTCCTTGGCGGTGCGGCGCAGCACGCGGGCGCGCGGGTCCTCGGCGCGGTAGACGCGGTGGCCGAAGCCCATCAGGCGCTCGCCCTTGTCCAGCGCGTTCTTCACCCAGGTCGTGGCGTCGCCGGTGCGCTCGATCTCCTCGATCATGCCGAGCACCCGGGACGGCGCGCCGCCGTGCAGCGGGCCGGACATCGCGCCGACCGCGCCGGAGAGCGCGGCCGCCACGTCGGCGCCGGTGGAGGCGATGACGCGGGCGGTGAAGGTGGAGGCGTTCATCCCGTGCTCGGCGGCGGACGTCCAGTAGGCGTCGATGGCCTTGACGTGCTTCGGGTCCGGCTCGCCGCGCCAGCGGATCATGAAGCGCTCGACGACCGTCTCGGCCTTGTCGATCTCGCTCTGCGGGACCATCGGCAGGCCCTGGCCGCGGGCGGACTGCGCCACGTAGGAGAGGGCCATCACGGCCGCGCGGGCGAGGTCGTCGCGGGCCTGCTCGGCGGAGATGTCGAGCAGCGGCTTCAGGCCCCAGACCGGGGCGAGCATGGCGAGGGCGGACTGCACGTCCACCCGGATGTCGCCGGAGTGGACCGGGATCGGAAAGGGCTCGGCGGCCGGCAGGCCCGGGTTGAACTTGCCGTCCACCAGCAGGCCCCAGACGTGGCCGAAGGAGACGTGGCCGACCAGGTCGTCGATGTCGACTCCGCGGTACCGCAGGGCGCCGCCTTCACGGTCGGGTTCGGCGATCTCGCTCTCGAAAGCGACGACTCCCTCAAGCCCGGGTACGAAGTCGGACATGCGACGGCTCCTTCAGCTCTGTGATCGGCGGTCCGCCGTGGTGGGGGCCCGCCAGTGACCGAATGGTGGTTGGCACTCGGTGCCAGCGTGCCAGGCACGGGGTGCATTGCGCCATACACCACAGCGGTGATGTTTCCCGCAGGACCGCCCGACCTTCACCTGAAGGCCGGTCGCGCCCGGCAAATCTCCGGAATCAACCACCGGTTTCCGGACAATTGCCCGTAGCTCGGACGGCCGAGCGGTGGCGAGACACCTTATCTCCCACCGGGGTTTGTCCGGAGGTAGCGGCGCCGGTTGCTTGTCGTACGGGATGATGTTGACGTGCAGACCCCGGAACGCGCCCAGTCGACGCCCCCGAGCCCCGCCACCCGGATCCTGGCCGAGGAGGCCCGGCCCGGGCCGGACCTCACCGTGATGCGCAAGCACTACGCCCACGAGGGTCTGGTCGAGGATCGGCTCGCCGCCGACCCGATCGCCCAGTTCACCCGCTGGTTCCACGAGGCGGACGACGCCGGGGTGGTGGAGCCGAACGCGATGGTGCTCTCCACGGCCGACGCCGAGGGGCGGCCCAGCTCGCGGACGGTCCTGCTGAAGGGCTTCGACCGGCGCGGCTTCGTGTTCTTCACCAACTACGGCTCCCGCAAGGGCACCGAACTGGCCGCCAACCCGCACGCGGCGCTGCTCTTCCCGTGGATCGCGCTGGCCCGCCAGGTGATCGTGCGGGGCCGGGTGGAGAAGGTCGGACGGGACGAGACCGCCGCCTACTTCCGCACCCGCCCGCACGGCTCCCAGCTCGGCGCCTGGGCCAGCGAACAGTCCAGCCCGGTCGGCAGCCGGGAGGTGCTGGAGCAGCGGTACGCGGAGCTGGAGCGCCGCTATCCGGAGGGTGAGGGGGTGCCGGTGCCGCCGTTCTGGGGCGGGTACCGGGTGGTCCCGGAGAACGTCGAGTTCTGGCAGGGCCGCGAGAACCGGCTGCACGACCGGCTCTGCTTCCTCGCCGACCCGTCGGCGCCGACGGGCTGGCAGGTGGAGCGGCTCTGCCCGTGAGCGACCCGACCGAACGGGCCACCCGCCGGGGCCCCGGGGTCGCGCGGGCCCGGGAGGCGATGGGCGAGACCCGTCCGGTCACGGCGGCGAGCAGGGCCGGGCGGCGGCTGGAGAGCGGTATCGAGAGGCGACCGGGGTGAGTCCGCGGGCCGCCGCCGGGGGGCGGTGCGCCGTGCAGGTGCCGCTACGCGACCGCCGAGTGGGTGAACTTTCGGCGAGACTTCGCTGGATGGCGGGGTAGAGGGCGCGGAGGCTTGTGCGGCAGTACGGTGTTGCCCCCGCGCTGCCACTACATTTGGTCGAAGAGGCCTCGGGATATACCCGGCGTCTGCTCTCTCTAACCCCCATCGTGGAAGAGAATCGAACATGACATCCGCACTGGACATCAAGCCCAACCAGGATCTGACGGTTCATCACCAGGCTTCCCGGCCGACCCTGGCCGATCTGGCCTCGCTCGGGGCCGACGAGCTGGCCGCGCAGCTCCGGCGCGCCCTGCCCGGCTCCGATACCGGTCTGGTGCCGGTCGCGGCCTTCAACTCCTCCATCTGACCAGCCGATCGAGCATCGGCTCCGGCTGAAAACGACTGACCATGACGCGGTCCCTGCTTCCGATCACGCAGTTCGTTGTGAAGGTCCACAGCCGGTGCGATCTCGCCTGTGACCACTGCTACGTCTACGAGCACGCCGACACCAGTTGGCGCGCCCGGCCCAAGGTCATCGGCGACGAGGTCCTGGCCAGGGCCGCCGAGCGGATCGGCGAGCACGCCGCCGCCCACGGTCTGGCCGTCGTCCGGGTCGTCCTGCACGGGGGAGAACCCCTGCTGGCCGGCCCGGAACGACTGCGCCGCGCGGCCGAGGAGTTCCGGGCGGCGCTCCCGCCCGGCTGCGCGCTCGACCTGCGGATCCACACCAACGGGGTGCTGCTCGACCCCGCCTTCTGCGATCTCTTCGACGAGGTGCGGATCAAGGTCGGCATCTCGCTGGACGGCGACCGAGCGGCCAACGACCGGCACCGGCGGTTCGCCGACGGCCGCAGCAGCCACCCGCAGGTGCTGCGGGCGGTGGGCCTGCTCCGCCGGCCCGAGTACCGCCACCTCTACGCCGGTCTGCTCTGCACCGTCGACGTCGACAACGATCCGGTCGCCGTCCACGACGCGCTGGCCGAACTCGACCCCCCGGCAGTCGACTTCCTGCTCCCGCACGCCACCTGGGAGCAGCCGCCGAAGCGCCCCGCCGACCGGGGGCCGAACCCCTACGCCTCCTGGCTGCTGGCCGTCTACGACCGCTGGGAGGCGGCCGGCCGGCCGTTCGCCGTCCGCACCTTCGACTCGGTGCACCGCACGCTGCACGGGCTCTCCAGTCTCACCGAGTCGCTCGGCCTGGAACCGGCCGCCCTGGTGGTGCTGGAGACCGACGGCAGCTTCGAACAGGCCGACAGCCTGAAGACCGCGTACGACGGCGCGCCCGCCACCGGTCTCGACGTCTTCACCCACAGCCTGGACGAGGTCGCCCGGCACCCCGGCATCGCCGCCCGGCAGTCCGGTCTGGCAGGCCTGAGCGCCACCTGCCGCGCCTGTCCCGTCGTCCGCTCCTGCGGAGGCGGTCTGTACGCCCACCGCTACCGGGCCGATGGTGGTTTCGACAACCCCTCCGTCTACTGCGGGGATCTCATGACGCTCATCAACGGCATCGCCGACCGCGGCGAGCAGGCGCCCGGGCCCGGCGCGACCACGCACGTCGTACCCGCGCAGGCCGGTGAGCCGGCCGTGCCCGCCGGCCTCACCCACCCGCAGCTCGACGAGCTGGCCCGCGGACACGGCGGCGCGGACACCGTCCGGTCCCTCGTCCGCTCCCAACTCGCGCTCACCCGGGCCATGCTGGCCGCCGTCCGGGGCGCCTCCGGCCTGCGCACCTCGGCCGCCTGGGAGCTGCTCGCCGACCTCGACTCCGCCGCTCCCGCCGCGCTGGACGCCGTGCTCGGCCACCCGTACGCCCGGGCCTGGGCGGCCCGGCGGCTCGGCGGCGACCCCGGCGCCGGCATCGGCCCGCTGGCCGAGCTGGCCGCCGCCGCGGCCGTCCGGGCCGGGCGGGGCGACACCGTGGCCGTGCCGGTCCGCGCCGGCGCCCTGCACCTGCCGACGCTCGGCCGGCTCGACGTCGCGGCGCGGACCGGCGAGGTGCTGGTCACCGGTGCCCGCGAGGGCTTCACCGTGCGGACGGCCGACGGCGAGGCGGTGACCGTCGCCGCCGAGGGCCGGACGGACCCGCGCTGGCAGCCCGTCCGGCGGATCCGGCTCGCCGAGGGCTGGACCGTCGCGCTGGAGGACACCGACCCGCAGCGCGACAGCCACCAGTGGCCGGTCGAGGACCGCCTCGGCGATGCCGAACTACAGGCCTGGGCCGGGGCGTTGCGGGAGGCGGCGGAGCTGCTCGACCGTGATCTGCCCGGCTACGCGCAGGGCCTGCGGGTGGGTCTGAGCACCGTCACTCCGCTGCGCCCGGGCCCGCCCGGACGCGACGTCAGCGCCGCCGCCCGGCAGGCGTTCGGGGCGGTCGGGATCGCCCGCCCGGCCACCGCGCCGACCCTCGCGCTGCTGCTGGCGCACGAGTTCCAGCACGTCAAGCTGGGGGCGGTGCTGGACCTGGTGGATCTCTACGACCCCGCCGACACCGCGCTCTACCACGCCCCCTGGCGGCCCGATCCGCGCCCGTTGGAAGGCCTGCTCCAGGGCACGTACGCCCATCTCGCGGTGACCGCCTTCTGGGGTACCCGGGTCCGCCGCTACGACGGCCTGCCGGGCGAGGCCGCCGACCACGCCCGGGCGCAGTTCGCCCTCTGGCGCGGGTACACCGCCGAGGCGGTCGAACGGCTCGCCGGCTCGGGCTCGCTGACCGCCCTCGGAGCGCGCTTCGCCGACGGTATGCGGGCGGGCGTCCGACCCTGGCTGGAGGTCCCGCTGCCGGGGGCGGCCGAGGAGAGCGCCCGGCGGGCCCGCCGGGCGCGGCAGTCGACCGCGGGGGCCGGCTGACCGGCCGTCCACCACGCACGCCCACCGCACCCGCCGTCCGTACGGCCGGCCGAATCGTTCGACCGGCTGATCGAGCGCCGGCGCTCGCCCGGACCGTCCGACGGCCCGTCGCGGGAGGCCGGGCGGAAGCCGGTCACCCGCCCGGTCGTTTCCGCTGTACCCTCGCCCCACCCCGGCTCCGCGGACCCCCTGCGGAGCCACGCACCCTCGGGAACCGCCATCCTCACCCACACGCGCGCCAAGGGCGCCGCGACCGCCACCGAGCGTGCCGCGCCGCCCGCGCAGGACGTGTCGCCGAGCGCCATGACCAGGAGTCAGCTCGTCGACCGGTTCTCCGAGTTGGGCGTGCGCCCGGGTGAGGTGCTGCTCGTGCAGGCCTCGCTGCGCGCCCTCGGCCCGGTCGCCGGCGGGGGCGACACGGTCGTCGCGGCACTGCTGGAGGTGCTCGGCCCCCGCGGCACCCTGGTGGCGTACACCTCGACCCCGGAGAACTCCTCCACCTCCCGGCTGGTCACCACCATGATGCGGGGCTGGACGCCCGAACAGGTCAGCGCCTGGCGGGCGGCCATGCCCCCGTTCGACCCGGACGAGACGCCGGCCTCGCCGACCGTGGGCCGGCTCTCCGAGCTGGTCCGCACCCACCCGGGCGCGCTGCGCAGCAGCCACCCGCAGTCCTCCTTCGCGGCGGTCGGCGCCCGCGCCGAGGAGATCACCGAGCTGCACGAACTGACCTGCCACCTCGGCGAGCGGTCCCCGCTCGGACGGATGTACGAGATCGGTGCACGCGTCCTGACCATCGGTGTGCCGATGGCCAAGTTCACCGCGTTCCACCTGGCCGACCTGCGGGTGCCGGACGGGCGGGTGCGCCACTACGGGTGTGTGGTCAGGGACGGCGAGGGCGGTCGCTGGATCCACTTCGACGGCCCGCACCTGGACGACCTGCACTTCCAGGAGCTGGGCGACGAAGTCCTGCGGGTGGCCACCGGGGTGGTGGAGGCGCGCATCGGCGGCGCCGACTGCCGACTGATCCCGATGCGCGAGGCGGTCGACCTCGCCGTCCCCGTCCTGCTGCGGCGCCGCGGCACGGCCCCGCCGGAGTAGCGGGCCGGGTGGCCCGAGGGCGTTCGTTTCGGTCATGTCAATCCGTGCCACCCGCTGTGCTATTCCATTGGGGCCGCAGTCGTTCCTACACTGAAGCCCCGCGTACGGGGACTCGCGGTGAAGACGTTGCCGGCGAGCCAGGGGGAGGCGCGTGTGAACGACCATGGCTGGGACGAGGACGCCGCCCGGCCGTACTTCTTCCTCAGCTACGCCCACACCCCGAGAGCGGGGGCGCGCGGTGCGGGCGACCCCAACCACTGGGTGCGGCAGCTGTACCGGGACCTCTGCGAGGCGGTGCTCCAACTCACCACCGTGCCCGCGGGAGTGCCGGTCGGGTTCATGGACGAGTCCATGCACCAGGGGGAGTTGTGGGCCGAGCGGCTCTCCGAGGAGCTGGCCGCCTGCCGGGTCTTCGTGCCGCTGTACTCGCCGCGCTACTTCAACAGCGTGCCGTGCGGCCAGGAGTGGCACTCCTTCACCCGGCGACCGGTGTACCCGGCGAACCTCGACTCGGAGCGGACCAGTGGGATCGTGCCGGTGCTCTGGGCGCCGATGAGCCGCTACAAGCTGCCCCGGGTGGCGAGCGAACTCCAGTTCAACCACACCAGTTTCGGGCCGGACTACGCCACCGAGGGCCTGTACGCGCTGATGAAGCTCAGCTACTTCCGCTCCGCCTACGAGCTCGCCGTGCACCGGCTGGCCCGGCGGATCGTCGAGGTCGCCGAGGAGACGGTGATCCCGGTCGGGCGCCCACTGGACTTCAACGCCCAGCCCAGCGCCTTCGACGTCACCGCGCCCACCAAGCAGCTGCGGATCTCCGTCCTCTCCTACCACCAGGGCGAGCTGCCGGCGGACCGCAACCCCGACTACTACGGCACCAAGCGCACCGACTGGCACCCCTACCGGCCCGTGGCCGCCCGCCCACTGGCCGAGCACGCGGTGCGCCTGGCCCGGCAGCTGGGGTTCCAGGCCACCGTGCACGAGTTCGACGACGAGGCCGAGGCGATCATCGCGGGCGGCGAACCCAGTGCGCCCGGCCTGCTGTTGCTGGACCGCTGGGCGCTCCAGGACGAACGGCGGCGGGAGCTGGTCCGGCGCTTCGACCGCTCGGACTCCACCTGGGTGAGCGTCCTGGAGCCGTGGAACCTGGACGACCCGGACTGCGTCGAGCGGCACCGGGAGATGGGCGAACTCAGCGACCAGATACTGAGGATCACCCACCGGTCGGCCCGGCCCAGCTTCCTCGGCGCCGCCGGCGGGACACCCGGGCTGGGCAGTCTGGAGGAGTTCGACGACGCGCTGCCGCGGGCCGCGATGAAGGCCAAGTACGCGTTCGAGGGCCGGACCAGGACCGAGCCCGACGAACCGGCGCCACCGCGGCCCAATCTGCGCGACGCCTTCCGGCCGGGGGGCGGGCGGGACGGACCGGGCTCCGCTCCCTTCGGCCACGACGACCACCCAGCCAGCGACTCAGGCGACCGCCCGGACGACGGGACGCCGCCCGGGGGAGGATTCGCATGAGCGAGCACCGCACCAGGAACCTCCGCATCGGCGGGCCGACCGCGGCCGAACTCGCCGCCCAGCGCGAGGCGGAGCAGGACCGGCAGGGCCGGGTCATCACCTTCTACTCCTACAAGGGTGGCACCGGGCGCACCATGGCGCTGGCCAACACCGCCTGGATCCTGGCGGCCAACGGCTTCCGGGTGCTCACCGTGGACTGGGACCTGGAGGCGCCGGGCCTGGCCAAGTTCTTCCACCCGTTCCTCGACCCGGCGGTGCTGGCCGGCACCACCG
Source organism: Kitasatospora sp. NPDC050463 (assembly GCF_040655255.1). Taxonomy (NCBI): domain Bacteria; kingdom Bacillati; phylum Actinomycetota; class Actinomycetes; order Kitasatosporales; family Streptomycetaceae; genus Kitasatospora; species Kitasatospora sp. NPDC050463. The sequence goes on along the minus strand of NZ_JBFAJO010000001.1, from coordinate 240,887 downwards.
GAATGATGGACCTGATCGCCGAGTACCGGGAGGAGGCGCTGCGGCCGGTCGAGCACGAGGAGGGCTGGCACCTCGACTTCGCCCGGGTGCACCCGCACGCGCTCTCGCTCTCCTGGCCGCTGTTCCCCGGCGGCGGGAGCCTGGACTTCCTCTCCGCGGGCCAGTTCAACCGGGACTACTCCGAGGCCGTCACCCACCTGGACTGGGACATCTTCTACGACCGCTTCGACGGCGGGCAGTTCTTCGACGCGCTCAAGGCCGACATGAGCAAGCGCTACGACTACGTACTGATCGACTCCCGCACCGGTCTGTCCGACATCGCCGAGATCTGCACCGTCCAGATGCCCGACGACCTGGTGGTCTGCTTCACCCTGAGCGACCAGTCGATCGACGGCGCCTCCCGGATCGCCCAGCACATCCACGACCGCTACCGCGAGCGCGGCATCCGCATCCTGCCGGTGCCGATGCGCATCGACGAGGGCGAGAAGGAGAAGGCGGACGCCGGCCGGGCGCTGGCCCGGATCCGCTTCGACGGCCTGCCGGCCGGCCTGTCGGGTGAGGAACTCGCCCACTACTGGGGCTCGGTGGAGATCCCGTACCGGCCGTTCTACGCCTACGAGGAGATCCTGGCGACCTTCGGCGACCAGGGTGGTGCCCAGACCTCGATGCTGGCCGCCTGCGAGCGGCTGACCGGCGTGATCACCAACGGCCGGGTCTCCTCGCTGCCGACGGTCGACGAGGAGGTGCGGCTGCGCTACGTCGACGCCTTCACCCGGCGCCGCCCGTCCGTCCCGGCCGACCTCTACCTCTCCTACGTCCCCGAGGACCGGATGTGGGCGGACTGGATCGAGTCGGTACTGACCAGGGCCGGCTTCCGGGTGCTGCCCCGGGACCTCAGCGCCGGCTCCGACCCGCGCCAGGAGACCGAACGCGGCATCGACGCCGCCTACCGGACGGTCGCCGTGCTCTCGCCCGCCTACCAGCGCTCGCCGCAGGCCCGCGCGCTCTGGGAGTCCGTGGTCAGCTCCGACCCGTCCGGCACCCGCCGCCAGCTGGTCCCGGTCCGGGTCGGCGACGTCCGGCTCACCGCACCGTTCAGCAACCGCAACCCGGTCGACCTGGTCGGCCGGGACGAGACCGCGTCCGTGCAGACCCTGCTGCGCGCACTCGGCCGGGCCGACGTGCCGCTCGCCGAGACCACCGGCACCGGCCCGCGCTTCCCCGGCAGCAAGCCGCAGGTCTGGGACGTGCCGCCGCGCAACCCCTCCTTCACCGGCCGGGCCGCCGTCCTGGAGCAGCTGCGCAACCAGCTGCGCGGCGGCATGGCCGCCGTCCTGCCCACCCCGCAGACGCTGTACGGGCTCGGCGGCGTCGGCAAGACCCAGGTGGCGCTGGAGTACGCGCACCGCTTCATGTCCGACTACGACCTGGTCTGGTGGATCGACGCGGAGCAGACCGAGCTGGTCGCCCCGGCGCTGGCCGACCTGGCCCGCCGGCTCGGCCTGCGGGTCGGCGACTCGGTCACCGAGGCGGCCGAGGCGGCCCGGGAGGCGCTGCGCCGCGGCGTGCCCACCTCCCGCTGGCTGCTCATCTTCGACAACGCGGACGAGCCGGCCGAGATCCGCCGGTTCTTCCCCGGCGGCTCCGGCCACATCCTGGTCACCTCCCGCAACCAGGCCTGGTCCGGGCACGCGGAGGCGCTGGAGGTGGACGTCTTCACCCGCGGCGAGAGCGTCGAGCACCTGTGCCGCCGCGCCCGCGGGCTCTCCCGCTCCGACGCCGACCGGGTGGCCGAGGCGGTCGGCGACCTGCCGCTGGCCGTCGAGGTCGCCGCCGCCTGGCTGGACACCACCGGCACGCCGGTGGACACCTACGTCGCCCAGCTGCAGGCCGAGGCCGCCCGCGCGCTGGCCGGCGCCCGCCCGGCGGACTACCCGACGCCGGTCGGCGCGACCTGGAACGTCTCGATCGGCCGGCTGCGCACGCAGTCCCCGGCGGCGGTCCGGCTGCTCCAGCTCTGCGCGTTCTTCGCGCCGGAGCCGATCTCGATGAACCTCTTCTACAGCGACCAGATGATCCGCGCGCTGGTGCAGTACGACGCCGACCTCAGCGACAAGTTCATGCTGGGCAAGGTGATCCAGGCGATCGGCCGGTACGCGCTCGCCAAGGTCGACGCCGGCACCAACAGCTTCCAGGTGCACCGGCTGGTCCAGGCCGTGATCCGGGCCGAGATGACCGAGGACGAGCAGGAGATCGCCGTCCACGAGGTACACCGCATCCTCACCGGCGCCCGGCCCGTCCTCGGCGACACCGACGACCCGGCCAACTGGCCCGCCTTCGACGAGATCTGGCCACACCTGTCGCCCTCCAAGGCGCACAACTGCGACGAGGCGGACACCCGGCAGCTGCTCATCGACCGCGTCCGCTACCTCTGGAAGCGCGGCGAGCTGGACCGCGCCCGGGACCTCGGCCACGCACTGGACGCGGAGTGGACCGGCAAGCTCGGCGAGGACGACCGGCAGACCCTGCTGCTGCGCTTCCAGCTCGCCAACGTGCTCCGCTCGCAGGGCAACTACGCCGAGGCACTGGCCCTGGACGAGTCCACCCTGGAGCGCCAGCGGGCCCTGCTGGGCGAGCACCACCCCTACACCCTGATGACCGCGGGCTCGCTCGGCGCCGACCGCCGGGCCCTCGGCCGGTTCCAGGAGGCGCTCGACCTGGACCGCGAAATCCTGGAACAGTTCCGCGAGTTGTTCGGCGACGACAACCCGCGCACGCTCTCCATGGCGAACAACCTGGCCATCGACTACCGGCTGGTCGGTGCCAGCGAGGCCGCCCGCGAACTCGACCAGGAGACCCTGGACCGGCGCACCGCGGTGCTCGGCCCGCGCCACCCGTACACCCTCTCCACCAAGTCCAACCTCGCCCGGGACCTACGCGAACTCGGCGACTACCGGGGCTCGGTGGAGCTGCTGCAGGAGGTCACCAACGACCTCGGCGACGTGCTGGACCCGGACCTGCCGGAGAACCTGCGCAACGCCAAGTCGCTGGCCGTCTCGCTGCGCCGGACCGGCCAGCTGGCCGAGGCCCGCCGGATCACCAAGGAGACCTACGAGCGATACCTGGAGCGGTACGGTGCCGACGCCCCCGACGCGCTGGCCTGCGCGCTCAACCTGGCCGCCGACCACAGTGCCTCCGGCGACAAGGAGGCCGCCCGCGACCTCTGCACCACCGTGTACGAGGGCCACCGCCGACTGTTCGGCGAGGAGCACCCGTTCACCCTGGCCTGCGCCAACAACCTCGGCATCTACCTGCGGGGCAGCGGCGACGTCCAGGGGGCCATCGAGCGCGGCCGGGACACCGTGGACGGGCTCACCCGCTCGGTCGGCCCGGAGCACCCGTACACCCTCAACGCGATGATCAACCTGGCCAACGCCCACGGGGACGCCGGCCAGGTCGGCCTCGCCGAGGAGCTGGGCCGCCGCGCGTACGCGGGCCTGTGCGAGCGCTACACGCCCCGCCACCCCGACGCGGTGGCCTGCGAGGCCAACCTGGCCGTCACCCTGCGCGCCGCCGGGCGGCACAGCCAGGCCGCCGAGCTGCGGGCCCGGGCGATCGCCGAGCTGATCCGCCAGTTCGGCGAGGAGCACCCCAACACCGTCGCGGCCCGCGGCTGGAAGCGGATCAACCGCGACCTGGAGCCGCAGCCGGTGTGACGCCGGGGTGCCGCCGGGAGGACCGGACGTCGACGGCCGCCCGCAGGGCCCGGAGCGTATGCTTCGGGCCCTATGAGCGAGCAGCCCCTGCCCCCGGTCCTGGTCACCCGCCGCCTCGCCGCCGGGGTGATCGAGCGGCTCACCGCGCGGCACGCCGTGACGCAGCACGACTCGGACCTGCCGATGGCGCGCGGCGAACTGCTGGCGGCCGTCCGCGGCCGGACGGCGGCGATCACCACCCTGGACGACGTGGTGGACGGCGCGTTCCTGGACGCGGCCGGCCCCGGCCTGCGCATCGTGGCCAACCACGCGGTCGGCCACCACAACGTCGACCTCGCGGCCTGCGCCGAGCGCGGCGTGCTGGTCAGCAACACCCCCGGCGTGCTCACCGCCGCCACCGCCGACATGGCCTGGGCACTGCTGCTGGCCGCCACCCGCCGGCTCGGCGAGGGCGAGCGGCTGCTGCGCTCCGGGCGGCCCTGGGCCTGGGCGCCGAACTTCCTGCTCGGCCTGGAGCTCGGCGGCACCCCGCTGGGCGTCCTCGGGATGGGCCGGATCGGGCAGGCGGTGGCCCGCCGGGCCCGCGGCTTCGACATGCCGGTGAGCTACCACAACCGCCGCGAGCTGCCCCCGGAGCAGGCCGAGGGCGCCGAGTGGCTGCCGCTGGAGGAACTGCTCGCACGGTCCACCGTGCTGGTGGTCACCTGCCCGCTCGGCCCCACCACCCGGCACCTGCTGGACGCCCGCAGGCTGGCCCTGCTGCCGCCCGGCGCGGTCGTGGTCTCGATGACCGCCGGGGTGGTGGACGAGCAGGCGCTGGCCGCCGCACTGGAGTCGGGCGCGCTCTTCGCCGCCGCGGTGGACAACTTCGAACGCGAGCCGGCGGTGCCGTCCGCGCTGCTCGCCCAGGAGCGGGCGGTGCTGGCGCCGCACCTGGGCAGCGCCACCGTGCGGACCAGGCAGGCGATGGGCGGCCTGGCGGTGGACAACGTCCTGGCGGTGCTGGCGGGCGGCGCGCCGGTCACGCCGGTCGCCCCGGTCACGGCCTGAACGGTCATGCCGGTGGGGCCCGCCCCGCCGCAGCCCGGTCGGTCACGCTGTCAGGGCCCGGGCGGCCATCCCGTCAGGGCTTGAACGGGCATGCCGTCAGGACCCGGTCGGTCACGAGGTAAGGACCCGGTCGGCATGCCGTCAGGGCCCGACCGGCCATGCCGTCAGGGCCTGAACGGGCCACCCGGTGGCAGGCCGGCCGAGGTGTGGCCGGCCGCCCAGGCCAGCGCGGTGGTCATCACCCGGAAGGCGCCGAAGTGCGCGGCGCCGGGCTCCAGGAAGAGCACGGCCCCGGGAATGTGGTCGCCCAGCCAGCGCGAGTGCTCGACCGGGGAGAACTGGTCGTCCGCGCCGTGCCAGAGCCAGGTCGGCACGGTGATGTCCTGGACCTTGAAGCCCCAGTCGGCGGTGAACGCCAGCACGTCGTCGATCCAGCCGTCGGCGCCGTGCCGGAACGCCTCGCGGTAGTTGCTCTGCAGCATCCGGCGCAGCCCGGTGTCGGCGACCACCTCCCGGTCGGTGGGCGGCAGTTCCGACCGCAGGCCCTTCAGCAGCCGGCCCGGGTCGGCCCTGATCTGCTCGGACCGGAACCGCATCGAGTCGGCGATCCGGCCGTGCCCCCGCTCGGCCTCCCGGTACGCCCGGATGTTGGAGGGGGTCATCCCGCCGTACCAGTCCAGGCCGGCCGCGTTCCGGGGCGCCAGGCCGACCAGGACGGCCACCCGGCTGACCCGGTCGGGCAGCAGCGCCGCGCAGGCCAGCGCGTGCGGGCCGCCGCCGGAGCGGCCGAGCACCGCGAAGTCGGTGAGCCCGAGCTCGTCCGCGATGGTCCGCACGTCGGCGGCGGCCGCGCTGACCCGGCGGCCGGGCAGCCGGGTGGAGTCGCCGTAGCCGGGCCGGTCGAAGGAGATCAGCCGGACACCCAGGCGGTAGAGCACGGTGCTGCGGGGGTGCGGGCCGACCCGGCTGCCGGGCGTGCCGTGCACCAGGAACACCGGCCGGCCGCGCGGGTCGCCCACGACCTCGACGGCGAGGGCGCGGCCGTCGGCCGCCTTGACCATCCGTAATGACACGCGCGGCCTCCTCAGGCTCCGGTCCGGTCTCCGGTCAGGCTCTGTCAGTGGTCCCGGTCGGTCGTGCCGCGGACCTCGCGGCGGGCCTGCCAGGTGGTGTGCTCCCGGGAGACCGCGTCCTCGGCGTCGCGGGCCAGCCGGGCCCAGATCTCCTCGGCGTCGGCCGACCCGACGTCCAGTCCGGCCAGCTGGTGGCGGATCAGCTCCAGCTCCTCGGCGGCCAGGGCGTAGGCGGCGGCCAGCGGCCGGTACTGGCGCAGCTGGGCCCAGGCGGTGACCGAGGCGGCCACCGCGGAGACCGTGCCGAGCGCGTCGTAGCGGAACCAGCCCATCGCCCGCAGGACCGCCAGCACCAGGCCGAGCAGCGGCAGCACCACGCCCAGCACGCCGGTCCAGAAGCCGGCCCGGGCGCAGTACCGGGCCTTGGCCCGGTACCAGTCGTGCTGCACCTGGATCCGCTCGCGCAGGTACACCTCGCGGCGCACCGCCAGCGGCTGGGCACGCAGCCCGCGCATCGCCTCGGTGATCCCGGTGCCGGCGTCCGGCTCCCCGGTGTCCGCCGCGGTGCCGGTCGCCGCGCTCCCGGCGGCCGGGCCGAGCGCGCGGCTGCCCCGGAAGGCGTTCAGCACCCGGCCGAGCTGGAAGCGGTACAGGCCCTCGGCGTCCGGCAGGCTTCGCGGCGGCGGTTGGTAGGCGTCGGCCCGGACGGCGAACTTCCAGGCCAGCGTCTTCACCGACTCGGCGGCCGCCCGGCCCTCGTACCAGAGGCCCTGCGGGTTCTGCCGGCTGATCACCAGGGCGAGGACGATCGCGCCCAGGTAGGCGACGGCGGCCGGCCAGGCCCAGGGCTCGCCGTCGGCGGAGCCGGCCGCGGCGGCGACCACGAGCAGCGCCAACTCCCAGGCGGAGAGCAGCACGGACCGGCGCTGCCCCTGCAGCGAGGCGGAGTCGGCGACCCGGAACAGCTCGGGCAGCAGCTCCCGCTCGTGCACCCATCCCCTCGGACCCGCACCCGACGCCATCCTCGGCCCCCACCCGTCGCTCCGGTCGCACCGCTCTCCTGCCCCGGCCGCCCGCCCGGTACGCCCGGACGGGGCCCGGCCCCGCCGCATTGGCCGGGATACCGCCGGAGGTTGTCCCATACCGTGACACTCCGGCGGCGCGGGGGCGACTCAGTAGGTGTAGAAGATCCGCTCCGCGTTGTCGGCCATCTGCTTGGCGTTCCACTCGGTGCCGCCGGGCACGTTGCCGGAGCGGAACAGCGGCGGAGCGGCACCGTCGCCGTCGGCCGCCGCGTCGGCCAGCCGGCCGACCGCCGAGGCGACCACGGCCTGCATCAGCGCGCTGGTGACGATGGTGGAGACCGGGCCGAAGGTGGTCTCGGCGGCCGGGTGGGTCAGCTCGCCGTCGCCGACCGCGATCTTGTTGTCCAGGACGACGTCGCAGTGGTCCTTCAGATAGGTACCGGACGGGTGCGCCGAGGGGACCTGCGCCGGGTACGCCAGCGAGGTCACTCCCACCACCTTCAGGCCGCGGGCCCGGGCGTACTGGGCCAGCTCGACCGGCATGATCTGGCGGCCGGAGAGCGAGATGACGAAGAGCAGGTCCCCGGCGGTGGCCGGGGTGAGGTCCAGGGTGGTGGTGGCCAGGCCGGAGACCCGCTCCAGCGCGCTCGCGAGCGGCGCCGGCATCACCGTCACCCCGGCCATCCCGGGGACGTCCAGCAGGTTGACCGGGACGAGCCCGCCGGCCCGGTAGACCACGTCCTGGGCGGCGAGCGAGGAGTGGCCGGAGCCGAAGGTGAAGACCCGGCGCCCCCCGCTGATCGCCTCGGCCAGCAGCGCGGCGGCCGCCTCGATGCTCCCGGCCTCCTCGGCGTGGACCCGCCGCAGGTGCTCGATCGCGGCGTCGAAGTACCGGCCGACCAGGTCGCTCATCTGTTGCCTTCGCTCTCTGCCGGTGGGGGAGCCGGCCGGATGGGACGGTCGGGTGGTCCGGACCGCCGATGGAGAAAGCTACGGCGAGCACGGTGCTGCCTCACCGGTACCGCTGTCAACAGGAACGAAAACCCGCCCCCGAAGCCCCTGCGCGGACCCGGTAGCCCGCCCGGTACGTCAGAATTGGCGGTGAGGACACCGAGGAACGGAGCCAGCGGCGATGTCTGGGCTGATCGACACCACTGAGATGTACCTTCGCACCATCCTGGAGCTGGAGGAGGAGGGCATCACCCCGATGCGCGCCCGGATCGCCGAGCGTCTGGAGCAGAGCGGCCCCACGGTCAGCCAGACGGTCGGGCGAATGGAGCGGGACGGGCTGCTGCAGGTCGCGGGCGACCGCCACCTCGAACTCACCGAGGAGGGCCGCCGGCTCGCGGTGCGGGTGATGCGCAAGCACCGCATCGCCGAGTGCCTGCTGGTCGACGTGATCGGGCTGGAGTGGGAGCAGGTGCACGAGGAGGCCTGCCGCTGGGAGCACGTGATGAGCGAGACGGTGGAGCGCAAGGTGCTCGCCATGCTCGGTCACCCCACCCAGTCCCCGTACGGGAACCCGATCCCCGGGCTGGACGAGCTGGGGGACGCCAAGGCGGAGGGCGAGGGGTTCGACGCCGCGCTCGTCCCGCTGGACACGGTGCGGCCGGGCGACGGCGGCGCCAATGTGGTGGTCCGCCGGATCGGCGAGCCGATCCAGACCGACGGCGAGCTGATGCGCACGCTGCGCCGGGCCGGGATCCGTCCGGGGTCGACGGTGCGGGTCTCCGCCGGGGTCGGCGGAGTGCTGGTGGGCACCGGGGACAACACGGCCGAGCTGGGCAAGGAGATCGCCGCGCACGTCTTCGTCGCGCAGCCCTGACCACGCTGGGGCGGCGCGTCCGCCGTGCGGTGCCACCCGGTGGCCCGGGGCCGTGACGGCACGAGGCCGTGCGGACGACGACACGAGGTCGTGACGGTACGAGGCGATGAGCAGGGCCCGGTGCTCCCGCGCACCGGGCCCTGCTCGTCCTCCCCGTCCCTCCCGCTCCCGCGGCACCGGCCTCCCCGAACCCGGCCGGTGCCACGGCCCCCCGCGCTCCCCTCCTGTTCCCTCCCGTCCCCTCCGTTCCCCTCCTGGTTCCCCTCCGGCCCCTCCCGCTCCCTCCCGTTTCCCTTCCGACCGCCTCACCCGGCTTCCCCGTCCGAGCGACCCTTCCGGCGTCCCCTCACGGTGGAATTCCTCCCCTCGGCAGATCATGGCAATCCTTGAGCGTTGTCACTCGTACGAGGGGCTTGTGCCGTTGACCAGCGGGTACATCGAAGCCTTATCCGCACATGCGTCTGACGGGCCCCGCCTCCGGTGGGAGGCAAGGCCCGTCAGTCGCGCGCGGGGTCTCGCGCATCGCACGCCCTCACCCGATAGGCGTAGGGCGGCTGTTCACGGGGTGGTGAATCATTCGGCCGAACCCGGCCGAACCCCCGCTCCGGGGCACGGCGCGGGCCCCGGAGCGGGAGGCCTCAGCGCACCGCCGCCGGCTGGGCCGACCGGGGGTGGACCGAGGGCGCCTCGCGGCCGCACGCGTACGCCAGCGGGCTGATCAGCTCGGCGGCGTCGGGCAGCCAGCGGTTCAGCGCGGAGGGCGAGCGGGCCCACTGGGCGAAGCCGCTCGGGCCGACCCGGGAGGGCGGGGCCACCGTCCAGTCGCCCTCGCCGCGGGCCACCAGGTCCAGTCGGCCCGGCGGCCAGCCGAGCCTGCGCAGCATCTCCGGCAGCTTGGCCGCCACTCCGGGCAGGACCAGGAAGTGCAGCCGCCGCCCGGACCGCCCGGGCGCGGCCGGGACGGCGACCACCGGGCCGAGCTGGAGGTCCATCCGCTCCATCCGGGCCAGCGCCAGACAGCCGGCCATCTCCGGTACGTCCAGGACGTCGAAGGACCGGCCGGTGGGCAGCAGGATCGAGGCGTCGGGCCGCTCGGTCCACCAGCGCCGCACCGCTCCCGGACCGGCGCTCGCCTTGCGGGCCCAGTCCGCGTCGATCGGGTGCGCACCGGGCAGCGGGCAGCGCCCGTCGCCGCAGGAGCAGTGGGCCGGCCCGTCGCCGTCGATCAGCCAGGCGCCCGGGGCGACCTCCCAGTGGCGGTTCTCGGCATAGCTGACGGCTTCGACGAGCAGCGGGGGGAGTCCGGCGTTGCCGCCCTGGTCGGGGGAGTCTGGGATGTCTTCCACGCGCTGCTCAACTACCGTGCGTGAGGCTGGTTACGGCCCGGCGGGAGCGGGTCTGTCGCGTGGCGCCAATTGTCACTCGAACCGGTGAGGCGGCCGAGTTGGGGTGGGCAGCGGTGGGCGCAGCGGGGGCGCACGGGAGCATTTACCAGGGCGCGTGGGGGGTGGGGATCGTCACCGTGGGTATCCCGGTGGCGTTGCTGATCGCTAACCTGGTGTCAGATTCCTTGGACGGTCGGACAGTCGGCAACAGATCAGCAGAATCGTCGCCCGCCGGCCGGGACCGGAGGGTGTGGGGAGGCGAAGCCAATGGCCGCGAGACCACTTGTCGCACGACAGCCCAACGAGCGTCTGCAGCAGCTGATCCAGGAGGCCAGCTGCTCGAACGCCGGCCTGGCGCGGAGGGTCAACCTCTGCGGGGCCGAGCACGGCCTGGACCTGCGGTACGACAAGACCTCCGTCGCGCGCTGGCTCCGTGGCCAGCAGCCGCGCGGGCAGGCTCCGGCGGTCATCGCCGAGGCGCTCGGTCGCAAACTGGGGCGGGGTGTGTCGGTCGAGGAGATCGGCATGGCCGACGGCAAGAACCTCAGCTCCGGGATCGGGCTGCAGTTCGCGCCTACCCTGAACGCCGCGCTGGAGCAGGTCTGCGAGCTGTGGCGCAGCGACGTCGGCCGGCGGGACTTCCTGACCGGGGCGACGGTGGCGGCCTCCGCCCTGGTCGAGCCCAGCCGGGACTGGCTGATCACCCCGCCCGACCCGGTGGTGGCCCGCACCGGCGGACCGCGGGTCGGCCCGACGGACGTCGCGGCCATCAAGGCCACCACGGCGATGCTGGTCGACCTGGACCACCGCTTCGGCAGCGGACACGTCCGCCCGGTGGTCGTCCACTACCTCAACAGCGTGGTCTCCGGACTGCTCGGCGGCGCCTACCGGGAGGAGACCGGGCGGCAACTCTTCGCGGCGGTCGCCCGGTTGACCGAGCTGGCCGGCTACATGGCGGTGGACACCGGGCAGCCGGGGCTGGCCCAGCGCTACTACATCCAGGCGCTCCGGCTCGCCCAGGCGGCCGACGACCGCGGCTACGGCGGGTACGTGCTGGCGGCCTCGATGAGCCACCTGGCGGCGACGCTCGGCAATCCGCGCGAGATCGCCCAACTCGCCCGTGCCGCCCAGGAGGGCGCCCGTTCGGTGGCCACCCCGACGGCGATGGCGATGTTCTACGCGGCCGAGGCACGTGGCCACGCCCTGCTCGGCGACGCCCGCTCCTGCGAGGCGGTGGCCGCCAAGGCACTGGAGGCCATGGAGAAGCGCCGCCCGGAGGACGACCCGGACTGGATCGTCCACTTCGACGACGCCTACCTGGCGGACGAGCTGGCCCACTGCCACCGGGACTTGGAGCAGGCCGGCCAGGCCGAGCACTACGCCCGGCGGGCGCTCGACCTGCACCCGCCGACCAGGGTCAGGCGCCGCGCGGTGGACTTGGTGCTGCTGGCGACGGCCCAGCTGCAGCAGCGGGACGTGGAGCGGGCCTGCGAGACGGGCGCGCAGGCGGTCCGGCTGCTGAGCGGGCTGCGGTCCAACCGGGGCGTCGAGTACCTGGACGAGTTCCGGCGCCGGCTGGAGCCGTTCCGGGAGCAGCGGGTGGTCCGCGAGTTCCAGGCCCGGGCCGAGGCGGAGGCCGCCTGACCGGGGGCGCCGCGCGGCGCGCGAGGGGCCGGTGAGGGATGGACCGCCCACGTGGTCACCCGGTTCGGCGAACCGGTAGCGTGGGCGCGACGTCCAAGGAACTGTGATGCCCCCAAGAACCGACGAGATGTGGTCCGCCGTCAGCGCGCGGTCGTGCACAGGTGAGGAATCGCGTTGAGCCAGCGCCGCTCGTACCCCAACTCGGGTGACTTCAACCTGGACGACCTGTTCCGCCCCGAGCCCGGTCAGCCCCCGGGCCCGGGTGCCCAGCCCCAGGGGCAGCAGCCGCCCCAGCAGCCCGGCCAGCCCGGTCCGCAGCCGCCGGCCGGGCAGCCGGAGTACCTCGGCGAGGGCGCGCACGCGCTGCCGACGCAGGCCCTCCCGGCCCAGGGCGCTCCCTGGGGCGGCGCACCGCAGCCCGGGTACGGCGCTCCGCAGCCCGGCCAGGCGCCGGAGACGCAGTACCTGCCGCCCTACCCCTCGGGAGACCCGCAGGGGGCCGGTTTCCCGGCGCAGCAGGGCTACCAGCAGCCCGCCCAGGGCTATCCGCAGCAGCCGGACCACGGCTACCCCGTCTACCAGCAGACCCCGCAGGAGTACCCGGCGCAGGAGTACCCGGCCCCGCAGGAGTACGGCGGGCAGGACTACGCGACCGCCCAGGTCGCCGTCCACGGCGAGGGCAACGGCGGACGTTCCTCCGGCAAGCTGATCATCGGCGGCGTGGTGGCCGGCTGCGTGGCCGCCGGCATCCTGGTCGCCGTCCTGATGAGCGGCGACGACGAGAAGGGCGGCCAGGAGAAGAAGGCCGCCCCGGTGGTCACCGGCAGCAGCACGGCCGGCGGCTCGCCGGCCGCGAGCGCTTCGGCGGCGGGCGTCGCCCCGGAGGTCAAGGCCCAGGCCCAGGCCCTCTCCGACCTGCTGGGCACCGCCAACGACAGCCGCCAGGCGGTGATCGGCGCGGTCGGCTCGGTGCAGAAGTGCGACAAGCTGCCGGAGTCGCAGCAGGCGCTTACCGACGCCGCGGGCAAGCGCCGGGACCTGCAGACCAAGCTCGCCGCGCTCAAGACGGACAAGCTGCCCAGCGGCCCGCAGCTGGTCGAGCAGCTCAACGCGGCCTGGCAGGCCTCGGCGACCGCCGACGACGAGTACGCGGCCTGGGCCGCCGACGCGCAGAGCGCCTGCGATCCCAAGAAGATCGACAACCAGCACTACAAGAACGCGGTCCAGGCCAGCGGCACCGCCACCAACGCGAAGAAGCAGGCCTCCGCCCTCTGGAACGCCATCGCCGGCCAGACCGGCCTGCCGAACCGCGGCGACGGGGACCTGTAAGTCACCCTCGCCTCCGGACGCAGGGGGCGGGGAGTCGCCCGCCCGCCTCCGGGCGGCGGGGGCGGGCCGGGGCCGCCGTCGGTCGCCCGGGACGGCCCCTCGGATCGCCGGCCGCCGTCAGGCCGGCGGCCGGCCCCCGGTGAGCACCCAGCGGACGTCCACGAAGCCCGGCTGCTGCAGGGTCATCCGGCCGCCCTTGACCACCTGGTAGGACACCCAGGTGTTGACCAGCCGCGGCGACTCGGTGCTGGGCAGCATGTTGGTGGTGCCCCAGTTCAGCGGCGGGGTGAGCCCGACGTCGATCTGCTCGCCGCCGTCCAGCAGCGCGGTCACGGTCTTGGTGGTGAGCGGCTTCCCGGCGGCGGACAGCCGCTCGGACACCTGGCGGAAGACCTCGTAGGCGACCCAGGTGGTCTGCACCCCGGGGTCGGAGACGTCGACGTCCCGGCCGCCGGCGGAGTCACCGCGCACCACCGAGCGCAGCGCGTCCCAGATCTTGGCGGACTCCGGCGGGTACCAGCTGGTGACGTAGGCGCCGGCCAGCGGGCCGCTGTCGCCGCCGGTGGAGTCGACCACCGACTGCTGGACGCTGCCGATCACCGAGGCGATCCGGGTGTTCTTCGGGCCCAGCCGGCGGTAGGAGTCCAGCAGGTTGCCGGTCGGCTGGGCGCCGAGGGCGGAGGTGACGCAGTTCGCCGGCTCGTCCTTGCCGATCGCCTTGCGGGCGACCGGCGTGTAGTCGCTGGACTGCTCCGGCGCCTTGACGTCCAGCAGCTTGATCCCGGCCGGCTTGAGCGCGTTGGCCAGGTAGCCGAGCAGGGTGTCTCCGGCCGGGGTGTCCGGCCGGACCAGTGCGACGGCCTTGCAGCCGGCCTCCACCAGCTGCCGGCCGCTGCCGCCGATCAGGGCCGGCAGGCCACCGCCCACCGGGTAGGACAGCGGGCTGCTGAACTCGGGCTGGGAGAGCCCGTACCCGCCGATCAGCGGAATGCCGGCGCGCTCCAGGACGGGCATGAAGTTGTCCCCGTACTGGCTGTAGGAGCCGAGCACGGCGACCGCCTTGGCGTCCACCGCCTGCTGCGCGCAGGCCGTGGCACCGCCCGCGGTGTTGTGCTCGTTGCAGGTCAGGACGCGGATCGGGCGGCCGTTGAGACCGCCCTTGGCGTTGAGGTCCCGGCCGATGGCCTCGGCGAGGGCGGTCATGCCGGGCCGGTCGGCGGAGCCGGTGCCGGACGGGGCCCAGGTCATCACGGTCAGCTCGCCACCGCCGGTGGCGGCGTCGGCCGGTCCGCCGCACGCGGAGGCCGAGAAGAGGGTTGGGAGCAGCGCCACGGTGATGGCTGCTGCGGCGATCGGGCGGCGGCTGCGCCGTGCCGCGATCGGCTTCTGAGCCTGGGACGAGGCCCTTCGGCTGGTCATCGGTCTTCCCTCCCGGGGCGCTCCACAGCGCACCGGCACCAGCCAAGCCCGGGCGAAGCAAGCCGAGAGGGCCGAAAAGCGAACGGGTGGCAAACGACACCCGAACTCCGGGCAGGGACGCGTGTAGATCAGGAGGAGGAGCACGAACCGTCCGAGGAACGTACGATCGTTCTCCATGTCCGCCAGCACAGATTCTTCGTATCGGTCTTCCCGAAACCCTTCTCGTCCGGGCCACCGCTCCAGCACGATGGGCGGCATGCCGCTCAACGACCTGCCCTGGTGGCGCTGGCGAGCCCGACTGCGCTCGGCGTTGCACATGCTGTCCGACCCCGGGTTCCAGCAGGAGACCTGGCTCTCCGGCCGGGAGGGCTTCGGTGATGTGACCGACGCCGTCTACCGGCTGGTCGAGGACACCTGGCTGGACCGCTGGTCCGCCGAGAAGTACGTCGGCACGATCTTCCGGGACTCGGCCGAGGCCGCGGTGGTGGACGTCGCGGTGCTGCGGGTGGTCCGGATCCTGCACCAGGTCGGCGCGGACGCCCCGGCCTCCGCGTACCTGGGCCACCACGGCTGGCCTGAGGCGGTCCGGGCGGCCCGCGAGGCCCACGTCAAGCTGGCGGTCAACGACGGCGAGGACCCGGACGCCCCGCCGCGCTCGCTGGACGTGCTGCGCATCCTGACCTCCTCCTGACCTCCGCCCGATCCGCGCCGGGCCCGCCCGGCGCTGCTGCGTGCTGCCGCGCTCCGGTTCCCGGGCTCCCGCCGGTAGGGCCGGGCCGTCCCGCAGTACGGGCACCGGAACGGCCGCTGTCCAGGATGTGACACGCTGGACCACTCACCAACAGCACGACCTCAGGACGGATATCCCCACCGTGGAACAGCAGACGGCCAGCGCCCAGTACGTCCTCACGCTGTCCTGCCCCGACAAGCAGGGCATCGTCCACGCGGTCTCCAGCTACCTCTTCATGACCGGCTGCAACATCATCGACAGCCAGCAGTTCGGGGACGGGGACAGCGGACTGTTCTTCATGCGGGTGCACTTCTCCGCTCCGGAGCCGGTGACCGTGGACAAGCTGCGGGCCAGCTTCGCCGCGATCGGTGCCTCGTTCGGGATGGAGTGGCAGATCCACCCGTCCGAGGAGCGGATGCGGATCGTCCTGATGGTCAGCAAGTTCGGGCACTGCCTGAACGACCTGCTGTTCCGCACCCGGATCGGCGCGCTGCCGGTGGAGATCGCCGCGGTGGTCTCCAACCACACCGACTTCCGCGGCCTCACCGAGGGCTACGGCATTCCGTTCCACCACATCCCGGTCACCCGGGACAACAAGGCCGAGGCCGAGCAGCAGCTGCTGGACCTGGTGGCCAAGGAGAACGTCGAACTGGTCGTGCTGGCCCGCTACATGCAGGTGCTCTCGGACGGGCTCTGCACCGCGCTGTCCGGCAAGGTGATCAACATCCACCACTCCTTCCTGCCGAGCTTCAAGGGCGCCAAGCCCTACCACCAGGCCCACGCCCGGGGTGTGAAGCTGATCGGCGCAACCGCGCACTACGTCACCGCCGACCTCGACGAGGGCCCGATCATCGAGCAGGAGGTGGCCCGGGTGACCCACGACATCACCCCGGACCAGCTGGTCGCGCTCGGCCGGGACGTCGAGTGCCAGGCGCTGGCCCGCGCGGTGAAGTGGCACAGCGAGCACCGGGTGCTGCTCAACGGCACCCGTACGGTGGTCTTCGCCTAGCTCCGGTCGGCTCCGCCCCGGTCGGCTCCGCCCCGGTCGGTTCGCTCCGGTGGGTTCGCTCCGGCGGTTACGGGCGGGACAGCAGTGGTGCCGCCCGGAGCACCTCGCGGATCGCGACCCGGTCGCCGTGCTCGCCGACCGGCACCCGGTCGGGGTCGCGGTGCGCGGCCGCCAACTGGCAGAACTCCAGCCCGTCCAGGACCATCGAGGCCACCGGCTCGCCGGGCGGGCCGCACTCGGGACCGTCCAGCGGTATCAGCCACTCGCCGGCGGCCGGTCCGTCGATCACCAGCCGCACCTGCCGGCCGGGCCGGACCCGGCCGTCGGGCGACCCGCCCGAGGGAGCCCCGGCGAGCTCGGGCCGGGTGGCGCGCAAGCCCGCCAGCGCCGCCGGGAGCATCCGCACGGCCAGGTCGACCATCTGCCGCAGGTGCTGCGGCGCCGGCGGCGCGTACGGATAGGCGACCGCGCGGGCCACGTCCTCGCCGTGGACGTAGCACTCGAAGGCCCGGTCGACGAAGGCGTCGCGCAGCGGCACGGTGACGGGGCCGAAGTCCACCGGCGTATTGCCCTGCGGGGCCAACGCGGCGGTGCGGACCAGCTCGTGGCAGTGCCGCCGCCACCGGGCCCGGACCCGCTGCGGCGGCTGCCCGGCCTGCTCGGCGGTCAACCGGGCGGTGCGCTCGGTGATCCCGGCCCACGTCGGGCCGCTCTGCCGGGGCACCCGGGGGAACGCCGGAGCGGACTCCTGCGGCGGTACCCGGCGGTCGGCCGTCGGCGCGCCGACGCCCGGGACGGGGTCGGGCAGGCCGAGGGCGAGCGCCACGTAGCCGTCCACGGCGGCGAGGTGGCAGAGCACCTCGGCCGGGCGCAGGTACTCGGTGCCGCCGTGCCACGGGAGTTCGGCGACCTCCTGCCACTCCTCCGGGCCGAGGTCGCGCAGCAGCGCGTCGAGCTTGGCGGTCTCCGCGCTGTAGGGCACGCCCCAGGCGGGGACGGGCAGTTCGGCCGGGCGCCGGGCGAGGCACCAGTCGAGCACCTGCTGGCGCAGCGAGCCGGGCTGGTCGAGCGGTTCGTCTGCGGAGAGCCAACCGGCCGCGTCCCGCAGCCGGGCGGCCTCCTCGGCACAGGCCGGGCAGCCGCGCAGGTGCTGCTCCAGCTCGGCGGCCTCGGGGCGCGGACAGGCGCCCAGGGCCCAGGCGCCGAGCAGCGAGCGCAGGGCCTCGTGCTGCTCCTCGGTGATCGTCACGTGCCCCCGCCCCCGTTCCCGTGGCGCTGTCCGCCGTGCTGCTGTCCTTCGTGGAGCCGCCCGTCGTGGTGCGGGGCGTGCGGGGCGTCCTGCCGCGCTCCGCCGTCGCACCCGTCGTGCGGGCGGCGGTCGGGGCGGCCCGCCTGCCGCTTGTGGGCGTGCTCCTCGGCGAGTTCGGTGGCCAGCAGCTCCAGGCCGAGCCGCATCCGCTGCTTGGCGGTCTGCTCGCTGATCCCGAGCCGGCGGGCCGTCTCCTGGTAGGTGCGGCCGTCGTAGTACGACACCGCGATCGTCTCACGCAGGCTCTGCGGCAGGGACTCGACCACGTACTGGACGCGGGCGGCGGTGGCCACGGCCCGGATCTCCTCCTCGGCGGGCCCGGCGAGCACGCCCGCGCCGCCGCCGTCCGCGCGCTCGGTGCCGGGCGGGGCCTCGGCGGCGCGCCGGACCCGCAGGCGGTCGACCGCGCGGCTGTGCGTCAGGGCGCCGACCCAGGAGCGGAGCGAGCCCTGGGCGGGGTCGAACGCCTCGGGGTGCTCCCAGACGTGGGCGAATATCTCGCGGGTGAGCTGGGTGGCGGCGGCCTGGTCGGCGAGTATCCGCCCGGCCAGCCCGTGCACCATCGGCGCTAGCTGGTCGTACAGTTCGCCCAGGGCCGTCTCCTCGCCCCGGGCGAGGCGCCGCTGGAGCTGCTCGTCCCAGCGCGGGGCGCTGCCGGGGGTGGCCATCGGTAACCACCCTCCTGCCGTGGGGTTCGCTGCCGTACCCAACGGTATCCTGCGGCCTTCCGGGAGCGGGCGGATTCGGTGCGGAATGGAACGCGCAGTTTCGGATCGTCACATCGAGCGATCTGCCGACGATCCCGCTGTTCGAAGGCCGTTGGACATATGTCGCACGGGTGGTTCGCGAGTGGCGGGTGCTGCGTCCGAGGTGTCCGGCGGTAGGTTCGCCACTGCATGGCCGGCCGGTCGGCCCGGGCCGGACGATCGCCGGTGCGAGGCTCGCGAGAGTGAACGGGACAGTATGCACTGCCCTGTCCCCCGATCGCTGGAATATGCCCGAAGCGCTTGCTGCGGTCCGCCCGTCGAACCATCCTGAGGCGTATTCGTGTCGCAGCCGGAGCGCGACGGACGAGATGGCGCGGGCACGACGTACCGGGTGTGACGTACGGCGACCCGGCTGCGGCGGCCCGGCGGTGCCGGGACCAGCCGGCTGGACGATCCGGCCCGATCGAGACGATGGCCGAACTGCGAGTGCGGGTGGTGGAGCGGTGCAGGTTCTTCAGGTACAGCTTGCGGTGCAGGCGGACCCCGCCGAGGTCGGTAGGGCCCGCCGCTGGGTGCGCTCCCGGCTGCTCAACCACGGTGTGGATCCGGACGCGCCGATCGCCGAGACGGTCGTTCTGGTGGTCTCCGAGCTGGTGACCAACGCCGTGGTGCACACCGGCTGTCCGGCCGTCCTGAGGCTGTGCTTCCCGGTCGACGGCTCCCCGGTGCGTGACGGCTCCCTGGTTGGTGACGGCTCCCCGGTGCACGGCGGCCCGGCGGACGGTACGGGCTGCGGTGCCCTGCGCGAGGCGGCCGGTCTCGGCCCGCTCCGGGTCGAGGTCGCGGACGCCAGCCAGGCCGCCCCGGCCCCCCGGCACGCGGGCCCGGACGCCGAGGCCACCAACGGGCGCGGTCTGGAGCTGGTCGAGCTGCTCTGCGACCGCTGGGGCTGGTATCCGGACGGTTCGGGCAAGCGGGTCTGGTGCGAGATCGGCGCCGACGCCCGGCCGGTGGACCCGCTGACCGCCGTGGACTGGGCCGCACTGGCCCAGTGACGACCCGGCGATCATCGGGCCGAAACCTGACGCAACCATTCCGAATTTCGGACAACCCATTGACGTGACGTATCCGACTGATCACTCTTGGGAGCAGCTCTCCGTTGCGAGGGGACGCCGAGGGAACACCCGAACGCCACTGCGGTGCTGCTGTCCAGGGGGATCGTGTCAGCAGGGGGGCCGTGGTACGCCGATCGCGCGGTGGCTCCTTGGCGAGTGCGGTGAGCTGTGCGCGGGTTCAGGGCCCGTGCTTCACGATTGGATGGCGGCGGGCCGTGCCGTGCTCGGGGTGCGTGCGGCCTGCCGCCGTCCAATTCGTCCACCGCGAGGGGCCGGTTTCGGTCACTCGCCGGCTGAGCCGCCCACCGGCCCGACCGCCCGTCGGCGTGGCCGCTCCGCCGACCGGAAGGTGCGCCGGTACGCGCTCGGCGCGACGTCCAGGCGCCCGCGCAGCCGCAGCCGGAGCGAGGCCGCCGTGCCGAAGCCGGACTCCCGGGCGACCTGGTCGATCGTCATGTCCGTGCTCTCCAGCAACTGGCGGGCGCGCTCGGCGCGCTGCACCGTCAGCCACTGGCCCGGGCTGCTGCCCGTTTCCTCGCGGAACCGTCGGGTGAAGGTCCGCACGCTCATGCCCGCCCGGTCGGCGAGTCGACGCAGCGGGAGCGGTTGGTCCAGGTGTTCCAGGGCCCAGGCGCGGACGGCGGCGGCGCCGGGACCGGCGTCGAGGGCCGGGTGGGGGAGTTCCACGTACTGCTTCTGGCCGCCCTCGCGCCAGGGCGGCACCAGGCAGGTGCGGGCCACCGCGTTGGCCACCGCGCTGCCGTGGTCGCGGCGCACGATGTGCAGGCAGAGGTCGATGCCGGCCGCCACCCCGCCCGAGGTGAGCACGGTGCCGTCGTCGGTGAACAGGACGTCCGGATCGAGCCGGACCTTCGGGTACAGGGCGGCGAAGCGCTCGGTGTAGCGCCAGTGGGTGGTGGCCGGTCGGCCGTCCAGCAGCCCGGCGCCCGCCAGGACGAAGGAGCCGGTGCAGATCGACACCAGTCGGGCGCCGGGCCGGATCCGGGCCAGTGCGGCGGTCAGGGCGGGGGTGAGAACGGCGTCGACCTGTTTCGGGCCCGGGTCCGTGGAGGCCGGGATCACCACGGTGTCGGCCCATTCCAGGAGTTCGGGCCCGTGGTCGACGGCGATCCGGAAGTCCGTGCTGGTGGGGACAGGCCGGCCGTCCACGGTGCAGGTGGCCACCCGGTAGTACGGGACGCCGTCGGGATCCTTGGCCGACTCGAAGATCCGTGCGGGGATGCCCAGTTCGAAGGCGATCACCCCGTCGAGTGCCAGTACCGCGACCTTGTGCACCATCGTGCCCGCCCCTCCGCTCCCTACCGGTGCCGTCCGGCCCGTCGCCCGGCCCCGCTTCTCCGGTCGCCGATCAGCGTACGCCGGGCCGCTGGCCCGATCCTTGTGAAAGCTGGCAGTCAGGCCACTCGTGGTGGCTCGCGCCGTTCGGGAGACTCGGCCGGGTGAACGAACGCAACGCCCCCACACCGGGCCCCGTCCCCACACCGGGCCCCACCGCCACACTGGGCCCCACCCCCGCGCCGGGCTCCGCCCCGGTCGGTCTCCCGAGGCCGGGCAGGGCCGGTCGACCCCGGCCGCACTACGCCTGGGTGGTCGCCGGCGTCTCGTTGCTGGTGCTGCTCGGATCCGCCGGATTCCGCTCCGCGCCCAGCCTGATGATGGACGCGCTGCACAACGAGTTCGGCTGGTCGATGGGGACGATCTCCAGCGCCACCTCGGTCAACCTCGCCCTCTACGGCCTCACCGCGCCCTTCGCCGCCGCCCTGATGGACCGTTTCGGCGTCCGGCTGGTGGTGGTCTGCGCCCTGCTGACCATCTCGGTCGGCGCCGGCCTCACCATGCTGATGCGCGAGCCCTGGCAACTGGTGCTCTGCTGGGGGGTGTTGGTGGGCCTCGGCAGCGGCTCGATGGCCGGGGCCTTCGCCACCACCGTCACCGGCCGCTGGTTCCGCGCCCGTCAGGGTCTGGTCACCGGCGTGCTCACGGCAGCCGGCGCGGCCGGCAACCTGATCTTCCTGCCGGTCGGCGCCTGGCTGGTCGAGCAGCACGGCTGGCGCTCGGCGGTCGTCGTCGTCTCGCTGGCGGCCAGCGCCGTCGCCGTCCCGGTGCTGCTGCTGATGCGCGAGCGGCCCGCCGATCTCGGCCTGCTCCCGTACGGCGCGACCGAGGCTCCGCCCGCGCCGGTCACCGACGACCGGGCGCTGGTCCGCTCGCTGAGGGTGCTCCGCGAGGCGTCCCGCAGCCGCGCCTTCTGGCTGCTCGCGGCCTCCTTCGCGATCTGCGGCGCGACCACCAACGGTCTGGTCGGCACCCACTTCATCCCCGCCGCCCATGACCACGGGCTGCCCGTGACCACGGCGGCGAGCCTGCTGGCGCTGATCGGGATCTTCGACGTGGTCGGCACGATCGCCAGCGGCTGGTTCACCGACCGCTTCGACTCCCGGACGCTGCTGGTCGCCTACTACGCGCTGCGCGGGCTCTCGCTGCTGCTGCTGCCGCAGCTGTTCGCCGGCTCGCTGGAGCCGCCGATCCTGGCCTTCGTGATCTTCTACGGCCTGGACTGGGTGGCCACCGTGCCGCCGACCGTCGCGCTCTGCCGCCGGCACTTCGGCGACGACGCGCCGATCGTCTTCGGCTGGGTGCTGGCCTGCCACCAGATCGGAGCGGCCGCGGTGGCCGGGCTGGCCGGTCTCGCCCGGGACGCGCTCGGCACCTACGACCTCGCCTGGTACGCGGCCGGCGGGCTCTGCGCGGTCGCCGTCCTGCTCTGCCTGGCGTTGCGGGGGACGGCGCCGGTCCGGCCGGCCGCAGCACTCCCGCAATGAGCCTGTCGTGACCGGCGGCTAGGCTCGGCAGCCATGACGCTTGCCTTCACTCTCGATCCCGGGTCCGACCCCGACCTGCGCTCCGACATCGTCCGGCTCTGGACCGACGTCACCAACGCCGGCGGCGCGGTCGGCTTCGTGGCACCGGTGACGGAGGACGAGGTCTGGAAGACCGCGGACGCACAGTTCGGCGGCCTCGCGCCGGCCGGGCCGGACCGGCTGCTGATCGCCCACGAGCGCGAGAGTGGCCGGCTCGCCGCCCTGCTGTTCCTCGAATCCATGCGGTTCGGCCCGATGGACCACTGGCGGATGCTCAAGCGCGTCATGGTCCACCCCGACTTCCAGGGGCGCGGCTACGGCGCCGACCTGATGGCCGAGGCCGAGCGGGTCGCCCGGGCCTGGGGGCTGGAGGGGCTGCGACTGACCCTGCGCGGCGGCCTCGGCCTGGAGGCCTTCTACGGCCGCTGCGGCTACACCGAGGTCGGCCGGGTCCCGGCCGCGATCCGGGTGGCTCCCGGGGACGACCGCGACGACGTCACGATGTGGCTCGACCTGCGCTGACGACCAGCGCTGACGGCACGGGCTGACGACCAGCGCGGACGGCACGAGCTGACGGTACGGGCTGACGGCATGGCGGCGCGGGTTTCCGGCGCGGGTTCCCGGCGCGGGGGCGGGCGGGGACGGGCGACCCGTTCCCCGCGCGGTCCGTCGGGCATGCTTCACTGGGAGACCGGCCCAGACCCCGCGCAGAGAAGGATGTGTCCTCCGTGAGCAGCAATGTGAGCAACAAGTCCCACGCCACGCTCCGTTACACCTCCATGCGGGTCAGCATCTTCCTCGGCTGCCTGCTGGTCGCCCTGCTGCTGGGCCACTTCCAGGTCATCCCGGTCAAGGGGCAGTCCGGCGCGATCTTCCTGTTCCTGGTGGCCGCGGTGGTCTCGGCGCCGCTGAGCTACGTCCTGCTGAGCCGGCAGCGCGACGAGATGTCGGCCCAGATCTCCGGCAAGGTCGACGGGATCCGCAGCCGGACGGCCGAGCGGATCGCCAGCCAGAACGCCGAGGAGGACGCGGCCGACGACGCCGCGCGCGCCACCGCCCTGCAGGGCTGATCCGCGCCGCCGCCGTGCCCGCCCCCGATCCCGATCCGCCGGCCGAACCGCTGCCCGAGCCCGTGTCACCGCGGGGCGAGCACGTCAGCGGCACCTGGCCGCCCCCGGTCCGCAAGCCCACCGGGCGGGACG
Organism: Kitasatospora sp. NPDC050463; assembly: GCF_040655255.1. Lineage (NCBI taxonomy): Bacteria > Bacillati > Actinomycetota > Actinomycetes > Kitasatosporales > Streptomycetaceae > Kitasatospora > Kitasatospora sp. NPDC050463. The sequence goes on along the minus strand of NZ_JBFAJO010000001.1, from coordinate 217,467 downwards.
TGGCACGGCTCGCCGGGGTCTCGCAGGCCACCGTCTCGCTGGTGTTCTCCGGCTCCGAGGCCGGCCGCCGGGTCTCGGAGGCCACCCGTGCACGCGTCCGGGAGGCGGCCCGCAGCCTCGGCTACCGCCCACAGGCGGCCGGCCGGCAACTGCGCCTCGGTCGCAGCGGAATGATCCTGCTGGCCGTGCCGAACATCCTCGGCCCGTTCTTCGGCCGGGTGCTGGAGGGCGTCCACGAGGAGGCCGGCCGGCACGGCCTGGCCGTCGTGGTCAGCTCCGGCTGGGGGAGTGCCACCCTCGCCGACGCGGCCACCACCAGCCGGTTCGACGGCCTGCTGATCTGCTCCCCGGACGACAGTCAGCTCGGTGCACTGCCTGCCGACACCCCCGCCGTCTTCCTGGACGCCGACCCCGGCAGCGACCGGGCCCGCCCGACCGTCGAGCTGGACGTGGCCGGCGGCATGCGCGCCGCCGTCGAGCACCTGGCCGGGCTGGGCCACCGGCGGATCGGCCGGTTGCGCTCCACCCACTCCGCCTACACCTTCCGGGTCCGCCAGGCCGCGTTCGAGCAGGCCGCCGCAGCGTTCGGCCTGGAGGTGGTCGAGCTGGGCGTCAGCCTCAACGAGGGCCAGCCCGCCGCCCGCAGCGCCGCCCGCCGGCTGTTGGAGCGCCCCGACCGCCCGCACGCGGTGATCTGTGACGACGACGTGGTGGCCTCCGGGGTCTACCAGGCGGCCGCCGAACTGGGGCTGCGGGTGCCCGCGGACCTCTCGGTGGTCGGGATCGACAACATCCCGGTGGCCGAGTTGCTCACCCCGCCGCTCACGACCGTCGACCTCCCCGGCGAGGACCTGGGCCGCGCCGGGGTCGCGGCCCTCGCCGACCTGCTCCGCGGCGAGCCGGTCGTGCCGGTGGCGCCGCTGGCGACCTCGCTGGTGCTGCGCTCCTCGACCGCGGCCGGCACCTGAGCCGACGCTCCTCCGACATCGCCGTCGACGCCGACACCTCCTCCGACACCTGAGCCGATACCGCTGTCGACGCCTTGACCACCGGGAAGGGCCGTTCGGACTAGTTCGAACAGGTGAAATCCGGTCAGTACGTCTCCCGCTGCAGCAACAGGCGGATAAACGGACGATGAGATTTCGCCATGCGGACGCTCTGATCCAGATCTCCACGCCTGCCACGCCTGCCACGCCTGCCACGCCTGGCCGCCGCCCTCGGGCTGCTAGGCGGCACCCTGCTCACCGGCACCCTGGGCGCCCCGCCCGCCGAGGCCGCCGTCACCTTCACCAAGTCGGTCGACAAGGCCACCCCGGTACCGGGCGAGAACGTCACCTACACCCTGCGCCACACCTGCTCGGTGTCCGACTGCACCAACGGCCTGATCACCGAACTCGCCGCACCCGACGCACCCGACGCATCCGACCCCGAGCCACGGCGGCGAGCTGCCCGGCACCGGTGGCGGCGTCGGCGCCCTCGCGGGCATGCTCGGTGCGGCCGTCCTCGGCGCCGGCCTGCTGCTCGCCCTGATCGCCTGGGGAGGCCGCGGCCGCCACAGCTGATCGATGCCCGGGACGCCCTGACGGGTGACCTCGGTGAAGAAGTGACTGCGCCCGTCGGCCAGACCACCCGGTCCGACGGGCGCAGTCACGTCCTGGGGTGGGCTCAGCCCACCGGTACCGGCTGTGCCACCGGGGCCGCCGGCAGGGGCTGGAACCAGCGGCGGGCGCCGAAGAGCAGCAGCCCGCCCAGGGCGATCCCGCCGGCCGCGCAGAGCGCCACCGGGCGCAGCGAGCCCTCCGCGAGGTTGCCGGAGACGGCGTAGCCGAGCGAGTTGCCGGTCGCGAACAGCGTCACCAGCCAGGCGAACGCCTCGGTCACCGTGCCGACCGGTGCCAACTCGGCGACCAGCACGAACGCGGCCGCCAGCAGCGGCGCCAGCCCGAGCCCGGAGAGGAAGGCCAGCGCGGCCATCGGGTACGGGCCGGGCAACAGCACCAGCGGGAGGTAGGAGACGGCCATCCCGAGCGCCATTACCCAGGTGCGGGTCGCCGTGCTGCTGCGCCACCGCACCGCCCCGTACCCGAGCGCGCCGAGCAGTCCGCCCAGCGCGGCCAGCGCCAGCAGCGTTCCCGCGCCGCCCGGCAGGCCGCCCTCGTGCGCCTCCGCGTAGGCGATGAACAGGACGTTCTGGGCGCCGACCGCCCAGCCGGCGCCGGCCAGGCCGATCAGCAGCAGCACCAGGCCCGGGGAGCGGAGCGGGCCGAGCAGGCCGGCCGAGTGCGCGCGCGGCGGTGCCTGCCAGGCCCGGGCCGGTCCGGCGGTGGCCACCACCAGTGCCCCGGCCAGCCCCAGTCCGGCCGCCACCCAGAGCGCCGCGACCGGACTGAACACGCCCGCGATCCCGGCCACCGCGAGCGGGCCGGCCACGTAGAGGATCTGCTGCGAGGCGGAGTCGAAGGCGTACGCGGTGTCGAGCTGCTTCTCCTCGACGACATCCGGCCACAGTGAGCGCAGGCAGGGTTCGAGCGGCGGCATGGCCAGCCCGGCGATCGCGGCGCCGACCGGCGCGGCCAGCGCCGATCCCGGCGCGAGCGCCAGCAGCGCGTACCCGCCGCCCGCGACCACGGCGGAGGCGAGCAGGACCCGCGGCTGCCCGGTGCGGTCCACGATCCGGCCCAGCACCGGCCCGCCCACGGCGGCCGAGATCGCGTAGGCGGCGGTGGCCAGCCCGATCCGGCTGTACGGGGTGCCGGCCTCGCGCAGGGCCAGCGCGATCACCAGGGCGGTCATCCCGGCGGGCAGGCGGCCGAGCAGGGTGCCGAGGAGCAGGCGGCTGACGTGCGGGGCACGGAGCAGGGCGAGATAGCCCATGGACGGGTCTCCGGTTCTGGGCAGGGATGGGCGGGGGCTGCGTCCAAGTTATACGTATAACCGCCAAACGGTCAATCGGTTCGGGGGTGCGATCTGATGGCGCGTCAGCCTGGTTCGTGTCCGGATTTACCCTTGCGCGGTCCACATCTCAAACAAGTACTTTGAACATCTCAAACCTTTACTGCTAACGTATCGGCCATGACCACCTCAGGAGCAGCGCGGATGAACGGCTCGGGCTCGACGCCCACGGCCGCCCGCGCGTGCTGCCTGACGGGTGCCGTGGACAGCCCGCGCCGTTGTCGTGCCATGAGCTGTATCCAGGCGGCACGCCCCTGACGGGGCCGAGTCCTCCCCGTCCGGCCCACGCGCCGTGCCGCCTTCCTCGCCTCACCTCACCGTCAGCAACGCCCTCCCCGGAGCCGCACCGTCATGTCCACAGCGCCTGAGGCGACCTCGTCGCCGTCCCTGCTCGCCAGAGTCCGGAAGACCCCGTTCTGGGTCCAGATCGTCGCCGGCCTCGTGCTCGGTGTCGGCCTCGGCTACCTGGCCCGCGCGGCCGACATCTCCTGGCTGGCCACCACCTTGGAGACCATCGGCAAGATCTTCGTCCAGCTGCTGAAGCTGGCCGTCCCGCCGCTGGTCTTCACCGCGATCGTGGTGTCGGTCGCCAACCTGCGCAACGTCACCAACGCGGCCCGGCTGGCCGCCCGGACGCTGCTCTGGTTCCTGATCACCTCGCTGATCGCCGTCGCGATCGGCCTGGGCCTGGGCCTGCTGACCAACCCGGGCGAGGGCACCGACCTCAAGACCGAGGGCCTCAAGGCGCCGAAGTCCACCGGTAGCTGGATCGACTTCCTGACCGGCATCTTCCCGACCAACATCGTCACCGCGTTCACCGAGGTCGAGGTCCTGCAGATCGTCTTCCTGGCGGTCGTGACCGGTGCGGCGATCATCAAGCTGGGCAGCAGGGCCGAGCCCGTCCTCAAGCTCAGCGAGTCCGTCCTGGAACTCGTCCAGACCGCCCTCTGGTGGGTCATCCGGCTCTCCCCGCTCGGCACCCTCGGCCTGATCGGAAAGTCCGTCGCCAAGTACGGCTGGGACCTGCTGAAGCCCTTCGCCACGCTGACCATCGACGTCTACGTCGGCTGCGCGCTGGTGCTGTTCGTGGTCTACTCCCTGCTGCTGAAGTTCGTCGGCGGGCTCAACCCGCTGAACTTCTTCAAGGGCGCCTGGCCCGCCATCCAGCTGGCCTTCGTCTCCCGCTCCTCGGTCGGCACCCTGCCGGTCACCCGCCGCGTCACCGAGCGCCTCGGCGTCCCGAGCGAGTACGCCTCGTTCGCCGTACCCTTCGGCGCGACCACCAAGATGGACGGCTGCGCCGCGATCTACCCGTCGCTGGCCGCGATCTTCGTCGCCCAGGTCTACGGCATCGACCTCGGCATCAAGGACTACCTGCTGATCGCCTTCGTCTCGGTCATCGGCTCGGCCGCCACCGCGGGCCTCACCGGCGCGATCGTGATGCTGACCCTGACCCTCTCCACCCTGGGTCTGCCCCTGGAGGGTGTCGGCCTCCTCCTCGCGATCGACCCGATCCTCGACATGGTCCGCACCGCGACCAACGTCGCCGGTCAGGCCGTCGTGCCGATCCTGGTGGCGGCCCGCGAGAAGACCCTCGACCTGGTCGCCTACAACAACCCGCACGGTGACCTGTACGAGGACGCCCCCGCGGTCACCGTCCCGGCGCAGGCCACCGCGAAGGCCACCGCCGCGGCCTGACACACCGCTGCCTGACGACCGCGGACGACGGGCCCTCTCCCCACCTCGGGGAGAGGGCCCGTTTCCGTCGTTACGTCGTTACGTCGTTCCGGCGGCTCGGTGGATCGGTGGCTCGACGGATCGCGGTTGCTCGCGGCGGGTTCGTCGGCTGGACTGCTCGACGGGTTCGGGGTCGGGCATGCTGGTCGGGGAAGGGAGCCCCCTGCACTGCCCGAACTGCGGGGGCGAACTCGGCTCTATGAGCGGCTCGTTGCGTCGCCGGCCGGAGGTGATCTGGTTGCGCTGCCTCGCCTGACTGGACAGGCCGCCGCCGGAACATCGCGGACCCGGAGTTGCGGACACTCCATCGCCCCCAGGGGCGCGACGCGCTCTGCTCGTGGTGCGGGGACGACAACCACGTGTACGAGGACGCCGCCGAGTCGACCCACGGGAACGGGAAGCCGGGGCGGCTGGTCACCGACTTCCGTCTCGACTGCGGCCGGGCGGGCACCTGGTTCCGGGAGGACGGGGAAGCCGGCACGGCGTAGGAGCAGGGGTGGGCGAGTGCGTCCAAGGGCCAGGCCCCGTCGGGCCGGTGATCAGTACTTCGGTGCGTGCGGCGCTCGCGGGACTCTCCTCGCCGGCCCGGACCGGGGGCGAGCTGCCGACCGCGCCCTGAGCAGGCCGGAGGTGGCGGAAAGGCAGGGGGCCCGACAGATGGCCGGGCCCCCTTGGGTGTTGCTCTTGTGCTCATGATGACGGCCGCGAGGGTCGTCTGCGGACCCGAGGGGTCCCGAGCGATCAGGTCATCAGAGGATGATCAGATAGCGGTAACGTTCTCCGCCTGCGGGCCCTTCGGACCCTGGGTGACGTCGAAGCTGACCGCCTGGTTCTCCTCCAGCGAGCGGAAACCGTTCGCGTTGATGGCGGAGTAGTGGACGAAGACGTCGGGGCCGCCGCCCTCCTGGGCGATGAAGCCGAAGCCCTTCTCAGCGTTGAACCACTTGACGGTTCCCTGAGCCATGCCGTTCTCCTTGCGAGGGACGTATTGGGGGCCACACCGTGTGGCACCCGGTCCGCTGCGCTGATCGCCCTGCCTCCGGACGGGTCCGGAGTTTTTCGATAGTGCTGAAAAACTACAAAAAGCCTGCGGTTACATGCTCCGCAGGCTTCAAGTACTGCAAGGGGAATCAAACTGCAACTGAGGGCAACGCTAGCATGCGGCCGCTGTGACGACCAGAGGTGACTTACGGGCCGGACAGGGCGTGTCGCAAGGCCGGTGCGAGGCTTCCGGAACGGCGGGCATACCCTGCGGGGAGGCGCACGAACAGCAAGGGAGCGGCGCAGTGGCGGTACCGGATGCGGAAACGCAGGAACCCCAGGAGAACCCCCCGGTCAGGCCGCGGGTCGGGCATATTCAGTTCCTGAACTGCGTACCCCTCTACTGGGGACTGGCCAGGACGGGCAATCTCCTCGATCTGGACCTCACCAAGGACACTCCGGAGAAGCTCAGCGACCAGTTGGTCGGCGGCTCCCTGGACATCGGCCCGATCACCTGCGTCGAGTACCTGCGGCACGCGGACGAACTGCTGGTGCTGCCCGACATCGCGGTCGGCAGCGACGGCCCGGTGATGTCCTGCGTGATCGTCAGCAAGGTCCCGCTGGCCGAACTGGACGGACGCCGGGTCGCCCTCGGCTCCACCAGCCGGACGTCGGTGCGCTTGGCCCGGCTGCTGCTGGAGGAGCGCGAGGGCGTGCGGCCCGAGTACTTCAGCTGCCCGCCCGACCTGGACGCGATGCTCGCCGAGGCCGACGCCGCCGTGCTGATCGGCGACCCGGCCCTGCGGGCCTACCTGGGGCAGGCGGCCGCGCAGGGTCTGGCCGTGCACGACCTCGGAGCGATGTGGAAGGAGTGGACCGGGCTGCCGTTCGTCTTCGCCGTCTGGGCCGCCCGCCGCGACTTCGCCGAGCGCAGCCCCGAGCTGACCGCGGCGGTGCACCGGGCCTTCCTGGAGTCCCGTGACCTCTCGCTGGTGGAGGCCCGTGCGGTCGCCGAGCACGCGGCCCGCTGGGAGCAGTTCGACGCCGAGGTGCTGGAGCGCTACTTCAGCGAGGCGCTGGACTTCTCGCTCGGTGAGCGGCAGCTGGCAGGCATGGCCGAGTTCGCCGGCCGGGTCGCCCACGACAGCGGCTTCGCCCCGGACGTGATGGTCCGGCTGCTGGAGCCGGCGCCGGCGGTGGTCTGACCGCGGGTCTGTTCGACCACTCGTACGAAGAGGTGGCGGGGCTCGGGAAGGGACGGGCGGCACCCGGCGGGAGGGCCGCCGCTTGTCCCCTCCGGTACGGGTCGCGCTTGCCCCCCTCCCGCCCCGCGCGGCCCGGTAGCGTCAGCACGCGAGATCCGTGGCACCGGCGCCGCCCGAAGGCGGCGACGGCCGGGCGGCTGAGGGGAGCGTGCGGGATGCAGGCACTGGGGGCGGACGACCCGCGCCAGGTGGGCGGGTACCGGTTGCTGCGGCGGCTCGGCTCGGGAGGGATGGGCCGGGTCTACCTCGGCCGGACGGCCGGTGGCCGCACGGTGGCCGTCAAGCTGGTCCGCGGCGAGCTCGCGGAGGACGCCGAGTTCCGGGCGCGGTTCCGGCAGGAGGTCGAGGCCGCCCGCCGGGTCGGCGGAGCCTGGACGGCGCCCGTGCTGGACGCGGACACCGAGGGCGAGCACCCCTGGGTGGCCACCGGCTACGTCGCCGGCCCCGCGCTCGGCACCGCCGTCCGCGACTTCGGGCCGCTGCCCGAGCCGGCCGTCCGGACCCTCGGCGTCGGGCTCGCCGAGGCACTGGCCCATGTGCACGGCCTCGGGCTGGTGCACCGCGACGTCAAGCCGTCCAACGTCCTGCTGACGTTGGACGGGCCACGCCTGATCGACTTCGGCATCGCCCGCGCGCTGGACGCGACCAGCGGCTTCACCCGGTCCGGCTACGTGGTCGGCTCACCCGGCTTCATGTCGCCGGAGCAGGCGAACGGGCAGCCGGCCGGTCCGCCGAGCGACGTCTTCTCACTCGGCGCGGTGCTCGCCTTCGCGGCCACCGGGGTGCAGCCCTTCGGTGAGGGGGTGAGCGTGGCGGTGCTGCTCTACCGGGTGCTGCACGAGGAGCCGGACCTCTCCGGGCTCGCCGGGTCGCTGCGTCCGGTCGTGCTGGACTGCCTGGCCAAGGACCCGGCCGCCCGCCCGACCCCGTGGCAGCTCCGGGACCGGTTGGACGCGGACGGGGCGGGCACCGTCCGGCTGGGGCGTGGCGGTTGGCTGCCGCCCGCGCTGGCCTCGGGGGTCGGCCGCAGCGCCGTCGAACTGCTCGACCTGGAGGGCGAGGTGGACGCGGGGGGAGCCGGCGTCCCGCAGGGCCCTGCTTCGGGTGCGGGTGCTTCAGGTGCGGGTGCTTCGGAAGCGGGCGGTTGGGCGGCGGGTGCTTCGGGGGGCCGGGTGCCCACCGATCGTGTGCCGGTTGAGCGGGTGCCGCGGGACCGGACGCCGACCGAGGCGGGGGAGCGGGTGGCGGCGCGCCGGGCCCGGACCGGGGTGATGGTCGCGGTGACGGTCGCCCTGCTGCTCTCGGCCGGCGGCTACGGCCTCTACCGGGGGTTCCGGGGCGAGGCGACCCCGGAGTACACGCCCACCGCCGGGACGACCGTCTCCTCCTCGTTCAGCTGGTCGGTCACCACGTCCTCCACCACGTCCTCCACCACCACGTCCTCGTCCACCGCGCCGACCGCCAGCCCGGTGCCCCCACCGGGCACCGCCTCGGGACCGAGCGTCGTACCGGCCGGCTTCCTCGGCACCTGGCGCGGCGAGATGACCACCGACAAGGGGCTGCCCGCCGGTACCACCACACTGGTGATCGGCCCGGCCGCGATCGGACAGGAGAACACCACCAGCCGCAACGCCGTCACCGGGCTGATCTCCGTCAGCTGCGAGGGCGCCTGGACGCTGGACTCGGCCTCGGAGGGGAAGCTGGTGTTCACCTCCCGGCTGGTCCGCTCCTCGCTGCCGGGGGCGTGCAGCAGCGGCTCCAACGAGGAGACGCTCACTCTGCAGAAGGACGGCACCATCCGGTTCAGCTCCGCCGATCCGGCGGCCGGCAACCCGACCGGCACGATGCGGAAACCGGCCTGACGGCAGAGTGCGAAAGCGCTGGCGTAGGCTGGTTCGGCCGTACCAGGAAGCACTGAATCACGCAGCAGTACCCGAGAGAGAGAAGGCCGCCAGGTGTCCGAGCTCGCAGCGACCACCCTCGATGCGCCCAGCACCGACCTGCAGGCCGTGCTCGACCGGGCGGCCGGCGGGGGCCGGATCAGCCCGGAAGAGGCCCTGGAGCTGTACCGCTCGGCGCCGCTGCACGCGCTCGGCTCGGCGGCCGACGCGGTGCGCCGCCGCCGCTACGCCGGTACCGAGCACATCGCGACGTACATCATCGAGCGGAACATCAACTACACCAACGTCTGTGTGACGGCGTGCAAGTTCTGCGCGTTCTACGTGCCGCCGAAGAGCGACAAGGGCTGGTCCCGCGACCTCGACGAGATCCTGCGCCGCTGCGCGGAGACGGTCGAGCTGGGTGGCACCCAGATCATGTTCCAGGGCGGGCACCACCCGGACTACGGCGTGGAGTACTACGAGCGCGCCTTCTCGGCGATCAAGGCGGAGTTCCCGCAGCTGGTGATCCACTCGCTGGGCGCCTCCGAGGTCGACCACATGGCCCGTATTTCGGGAGTGTCGATCGAGGAGGCCATCACCCGGATCCACAAGGCGGGCCTGGACTCCTTCGCGGGCGCCGGCGCCGAGTTGCTGCCGGCGCGGCCGCGCAAGGCGATCGCCCCGCTCAAGGAGTCCGGCGAGCGCTGGCTGGAGATCATGGAGGCGGCACACGGCCTGGGCGTGGAGTCCACCTCCACCATGCTGATGGGCACCGGCGAGACCAACGCCGAGCGGATCGAGCACCTGCGGATGATCCGCGAGGTGCAGGACCGCACCGGCGGGTTCCGCGCCTTCATCCCGTACACGTACCAGCCGCAGAACAACCACCTCAAGGGCTCGACCCAGGCGACCGTCTTCGAGTACCTGCGGATGATCGCGATCGCCCGCCTCTTCCTCGACAACGTCGCCCACATCCAGGGCTCCTGGCTGACCACCGGCAAGGAGGCCGGCCAGTTGTCGCTGCACTACGGCGCGGACGACCTCGGCTCGGTCATGCTGGAGGAGAACGTGGTCTCGGCGGCCGGCGCCAAGCACCGGTCCAACCTGACCGAGCTGATCCACCTGATCCGGGCCGCCGACCGCGTCCCGGCGCAGCGCTCGACCACCTACGAGCACCTGCGGGTGCTGGACGACCCGGCCAACGACCCGGTCGACCCGCGGGTCGCCTCCCACATCGCCTCCACGGCGATCGCGGGCGGCACCGCGCACCCCGAGCTGAAGATCCTCGACAACGGCTGACGCGGGCGCCGCAGCGGCTGCCGGTGCTCCTCCACCGCTGCTTGACCGCGCCGGTTGCTCGTTCGCTGCTGTTCGGCCGCTCCTGCCTGGGTCGTCAGCCGCCGGGGCGACCGGACGACCCTGCCGTTCCCACCTGATCGGTGCCGACCCCGCCCTGGTGACCTCGCCATGCTGACGCTGCACCGGGCCGCCCTCGTGCTGCCCGACCCGGCCGACCCCACCGCCCCGTCCATCGCCGACGGGGCGGTGCTGGTGCAGGGCGAGCTGATCGCCGCCCTCGGCCCGTACGGGGAGCTGACCGCCGGCCACCCCCGGGCCCGGCTGCGGGACTGGGGCGATGCCCTGCTCACCCCCGGCCTGCGCAACCCGTACGGGCAGTGGCTGCTGGAGTACGCGTACCACCCGGACCCGCGCGAGGAGCTCGGGGACGCGCCGGTTCCCGGGGGCCTGGTGGGTCCTTCGGACCTGACGGACCTGACGGGGTCGGGGGGTCCGGTGGGCCCGGTGGGTCCGGTTGACGAGGCGCGTTGCGGTGCGAGTGCCCGGCGCGGGCTGCAACGGATGCTCGGCTTCGGGGTGACGGCGGTGGCCGGCCCGTTCGAGCGGGCGGCGGTGCGTACGGCGATGGCCCGGTCGGGGCTGACCGCGCTGCCCGGTTCGGACGGGCTCCCCGGCGTGGAGGGGCCGTTGGACCCGCTCGCCGTGCTGCCGCTCGCGGCGGCGGCGTGGGGGCGGCTGGCCGTCGGTGGGCGGGCCGACTTCGCCGTGTTCCGGCCCGGCGGTGCGCTCGGGTCCCGGACTCGGGCTGCCGGGGGCGAAGGGGCCTGGTTCGGCGTGGCGCCTGAGGCGGATGGCGTGGGGTCCGACGTGGGGGCCGGGACGGGTCCGCGGCCGGGGGGCTGTCTGGCGACCGTGCTGGCCGGGCGGTTGGTGTACCGCCGACGCTGAGCCCCGCCTACTCACGGGTAGCCTGACTCCCGTATGAAGCACGGGAGTTCCTTCGTGTGCCGCCGAACTGCACTGTTTGCCATATTGTCTGATTCACCCTTCGTCGTGACCTGAGGGCCCACCAGCGGATACGATCCCGGTCAGCTCAGTCCGTACCCTCACCACACCACCCGTCCCCACGGGTGGCGGGGCCCCGTCCCAGGCCCCGAAGGCTAGCCAGGACAGGAACCATGCGATCCGCGACCGTCCCCCCGCCGCGCTCCCCGCGGTTGGGCCGTGGTTGGTACCTCACCGCCGTGCTCAGCGCCGTGCTGGCCGTCGGCATGTGCCTGCTCGGTTGGCGTCAGGCCGAGCAGGCCGACCGGATCGGCGCGCACCCCGTGAGAGTGGACGGCGTCGTCACCCAGATGCCTACCGGCGGCGGCTCCTACAGCACCGTCAGCTACCGGGCCGCCGGTCAGCAGCACACGGCTGCGGCGCTGCCGCTGGCGGACGGCGCCAAGGTCGGTGACGCGGTCTGCCTGGAGCACGCCGCCGACGATCCCGGCGCGGTCCGGATCTGTGGTGCCACCTACCCGCAGCCGGTCGGCGTCGGGCTGGCACGGTTCAGCGTGCCGGTGGCCGTGCTGCTCTTCCTGATCTGCGTGCTGCGGATCCGCCGGCACCGTCGGGCTATCGCCGTTCGCGGCGGCAACGGGCGGTTCGCCACCACCGTCGCCCTGGCGACCGGCGCGCTGGCCGAAGGGATGCCCGCGATAACGCAGGGCAAGCGCTCGCGCCGGAAGCGGCGTTCGGGCGGGCGGCGCGGCCTGCACTGAGGTCGCGCGCCGCCCTGCGCGCCCCGACCCGGGCAGCCGCGATCGTGGACGTCGGAAGAGTGCCGGAGGGCCTGCGGAGAACCCGCGCCGGGCGGGCGGCGTGCCCCCTTGCCGAACCGGTCGGTGCCAGGGTGAACAATGGGGGCGTGACCCGAGCCTCTCTGGACAAGCAGCCGCACGAAGTCGCCGCCATGTTCGACGACGTCGCGGCCAAGTACGACCGCACCAACGACGTGCTCTCCCTCGGCCAGGCCCGCGCCTGGCGCCGGGCGGTGGCCGAGGCGGTGGCCGCCGGACCGGGCGACGTCGTGCTCGACCTCGGGGCCGGCACCGGTACCTCCTCGCTGCCCTTCGCCGAGGCGGGCGCCACGGTCGTCCCGTGCGACTTCTCGGTCGGCATGCTCGCGGAGGGCAAGCGCCGCCACCCCGAGCTGCCGCTCACCGCCGGGGACGCGACCAGGCTGCCGTTCGCCGACAACACCTTCGACTCGGTGACGATCTCCTTCGCGCTGCGCAACGTGCAGGACACCGACGCCGGACTGAGCGAGATGTTCCGCGTCACCAAGCCCGGCGGCAAGCTGGTGATCTGCGAGTTCTCGACGCCGACCTGGACGCCGTTCCGCACGGTCTACACCGAGTACCTGATGCGTGCGCTGCCGCCGGTAGCCACCGCCGTCAGCAGCAACCCGGATGCCTACGTCTACCTCGCCGAGTCCATCCGTGAGTGGCCGGACCAGCCCGCGCTGGCCGCCAAGCTGCAGGAGGCCGGCTGGTCCAAGGTCGCCTGGCGCAACCTCACCGGCGGGATCGTCGCCCTGCACCGGGCCTACAAGGTCTCGTAGCGCGTCGGTGGCCCGCGCGAGGACGGGGAGTGGGCCCAGGGCCGAAGTCGGCCCGGGGAGAGGGACCAGGGCCGAAGTCGGGCCGGGGAGTGGGGCCGACGCCGGGGATGGAACCGGGTCCGAGGCCGGGGCCCGCACCTGGATTCGGGGGTGCGTCGCAGGAGCCGCCCTCGGATTCGGGCCCGGGGGCGGCAACTAGACTGCCGGGGACAACGCCTCCGTCCCCCAGCCGTAGCTCCAGGAGAGTGCCCACCGTGTCCGAGACCGCAGCCGACCTGACGAAGCCGGACAGCCCCGTGGAGAGCACCGCGGACGTCATCGTGGTCGGTGCGGGCCCGGCCGGCGCCACCACCGCGTACTACCTCGCCCAGGCCGGCCTGGACGTACTGCTGTTGGAGAAGACCTCGTTCCCCCGCGAGAAGGTGTGCGGCGACGGCCTGACGCCCCGTGCCACCAAGCAGCTGGTCGACATGGGGATCGACGTGTCGCTCGAGAACGGCTGGCTGCACAACAAGGGCCTGCGGATCATCGGCGGAGGCGTCCGGCTGGAGCTGGACTGGCCGGAGCTGTCCGCGTTCCCCGACTACGGACTGGTCCGCAAGCGCGCTGACTTCGACGAGCTGCTCGCCCGTCAGGCGGAGAAGGCCGGCGCCCGGCTGTACGAGCGGTGCAACGTCAGCGGCCCGGTGCTGGACGACCGGACCGGGCGGATCGTCGGTGTCACCGCCCGGCTCGGTGACGAGAAGCGCGCGGTGACCTTCCGCGCCCCGCTGGTCGTCGCGGCCGACGGCAACTCCACCCGCCTTTCGCTGGCCATGGGCCTGCACCGCCGCGAGGACCGTCCGATGGGTGTCGCCTACCGGACGTACTTCACCTCCCCGCGCCATGACGACGACTACCTGGAGTCCTGGCTGGAGCTGTGGGACACCCGCGCCGGGGACCGCAAGCTGCTGCCCGGCTACGGCTGGATCTTCGGCATGGGCGACGGCACCTCCAACGTCGGTCTCGGCATCCTCAACTCCTCGCCCGCCTTCGGCGAGCTGGACTGGCGCGACGTGCTCAAGGCCTGGTGCGCCAGCATGCCGGCCGAGTGGGGCTACACCCCCGAGAACATGACCGACCCGATCCGCGGCGCCGCCCTGCCGATGGCCTTCAACCGGCAGCCGCACTACACCCGCGGCCTGCTGCTCGTCGGCGACGCCGGCGGCATGGTCAACCCGTTCAACGGTGAGGGCATCGCCTATGCGATGGAATCCGGCCAGATCGCCGCAGGCGTCATCGTCCAGGCCAACGCCCGGGTGACGGACGCCGGTCGCGAGCGGGCCCTCCAGGCCTACCCGCGCATTCTCAAGGACGTCTACGGGGGCTACTACACCCTCGGCCGCGCCTTCGTGAAGCTCATCGGCAACCCCAAGGTGATGCAGCTCGCCACCCAGCGCGGCCTGACCCACCCGATGCTGATGAAGTTCGTCCTCAAGATGCTCGCCAACCTGACGGACCCGCAGGGCGGCGATGCCATGGACCGCATCATCAACGGTCTGGCCCGCGTCGCCCCGAACGCCTGACGACAGCTCCCCGGCCCGGCGCCGCTCCTGCTTCCGGCGGGAGGGCCCGGGCCGTCCCGCGGGCCGTTACTGCTCCCGGCCGTTACTGCTCCGGGCGGTTACTGCTCCCGGCGGCTGGCGGTGGAGCGCTGCTCGACGTAGGCGAGGCGCTCGGCGAAGACCCGGCCGGCGTCCGGAGTGAGCGTGCGCAGGGCGACCAGGGCTGTGAAGACGACGTCGCAAAGCTCGTGCTGGACGTCCTCCCAGGTGTGGGTGACACCCTTGCGGGGGTTCTGGCCGGTGACGCCGACCACTGCGGCGCCCACCTCGCCCACCTCCTCCGAGAGTTTGAGAATGCGGAGCAGACGCTCCTCCTGCGGGGAGAGCACGCTCTCCCGGTCCAGCCAGGCGACCAACTGGTCGACGCTCTCCCAGATCCTGCTGTCCATCGGCGCTGCTCCCGTACGGCTTCGGTGACGTCGACCACCGTACGGGAGCGGGGCACGGGGCTCAGCGGGAGCTGATCTTCACGTTCCGGATGTTCACGGGGAGGGTCGGGAAGCCGTCGCCAGGGTTGTTCTGGTCGTCCTCGCCACCGGCGGCGATCTTCTGCAGGACGTCCAGCCCGGAGGTGACCCGGCCGAACGGGGTGTAGGCGGGCGACAGCTTGGTGTCCTTCCAGACGAAGAAGAACTGGCTGCCGTTGGTGTTCGGCCCGGCGTTGGCCATGGCCACGGTCCCGGCGGGGTAGGTGGCGCCGGAGAGGTTCTCGTCAGGGAATGAGTAGCCCGGGCCGCCGCTGCCGGTGCCGGTCGGGTCGCCGCACTGCAGGACGAAGATCCGCTGAGTGGTGAGCCGGTGGCAGTGGCTCCGGTCGAAGTAGTCGTGCTCAGCGAGGAAGCGGAACGAGAACGTGGTGCAGGGCGCCTCGGCGGTCAGGGCCTGGAAGGTGATCGCGCCCTGGCTGGTCTTCAAGGTCGCGCTGTACGGCTTGGCCGCCTTCTTGGAGTTGAAGACCGGGATGCCCTTGAAGTTGTCGGCGGGCACCGCCGGGGTGTACGTGCAGGTGGAGTCAGTGGGCGCGGCGGGTCCGGCCGACGCGGTCTCCGCGGCAGCGGTGCCGGTGGTCGCGGCTAGCAGGAGGACGCTGGCGGCGGCGGGCAACGCCCAGTGCTTGCGGTTCATGTGACGGGCCTTCCGGGGGATGGTGGACGGCTGGATTGTCATGGCGACATCATCCACGTCCGGGTAGAGATCCGGTAGACGCCGGGGGCGAGAGGTGGGCGGTGTGCGGCAGTGGCGGGTGTCGTGCGGGGGTTCGAGCCCTGTGGCTCGGGTCCAGGCCGTGGCGGGTGACGGGCATCGGCGGTGTGGTTGGGCGTTCAGTCTTCGGCAGGTGTGATGAACAGGCCGGCACGGGCGGCCAGGGCGGCGGCGTCGGCGGCCTGCTCGGCGGTACGGGCGTCCAGGGGTTCGCCGGTGACGAAGAGGCGGTAGTAGAGCGGGGCCGTCGCCGCCCGGACCACCTCGGCGCCGTCCGTTCCTTCGGGCAGCTCACCCCGTTCGACGGCCCGTGCGGCCACCGTGGCGGCCTGGCGGTGGCGCGCCGTAAAGAAGACCCGCAGGGCGGTGGCGCCGATGTCGGAGCGTTGGGCGGCGGCGATCAGTGCGGTCGGGGTCGGGCCCAGTTCGGGGTCGGTGAAGACGGCGTACACCTCGCGGGTGATCTCACGCAGGTCGGCGGCGAGGTCGCCGGTGTCGGGGAGCGGCCAGGGCTGATCGGCGGAGGCGGTGAGCGCGTCCGCGACCAGCCCGTTCACCCCGCCCCAGCGGCGGTACAGGGTGGCCTTGTGGACGCCCGAGCGGGCCGCGACCGCCTCGACGGTCAGTCCCTCGTAGGCCTTCTCGGTCACCTCGGCGAGCGTCGCGGCCACCACGTCCGCACGCACCCGGGCGCTGCGTCCACCGGGGCGGGGTGTGGGCGTTCGAGACTCGCTCACGGTCGACTCCATTCGCCTCGGCGTGCGGCAGTCGCAGCACCATGCCAACCCCGATGTTAATGCGACACAAGTCGCCTTTTGGCACCCGGGTGAGGTGGCCGAAGCTGAAAGCCGTTGATCGCGGGCGGTTCGGTGCGCGAGGATTGCGGGCCTTGGTGCAGGCCCTTCGAGAAGGCCTGCGATGCTCCGAGATCCGTCCGATGTCGTACGGGATTCTCCTCGTCGGTTCCGTTCGCTTCGGAGAGGTCCTGCCCATGCGCACGTCGTCGTCCTTCCTTCGTGATGTACCGGTGCTGTTGGTGGCAGTGGTGTGGGGGTCGAGCTTTCTCGCGGTCCAGCAGGTCGCCGAGCCGGAGACGGTAGTGGCGATGCTGGTGCTGCGGTTCGGTCTGGTGCTGCCGCTACTGGGGGTGCTCGCATGGCGGGCACTGCGGGGGCTGAGCAGGGCCGAGTGGCTGGGCGGGGCCCTGCTGGGGTTGGTGCTCGGTGGGGTCTTTCTGCTGGAGACGTACGGTGCGGTGCACACCTCCGCGACCAATGCCGGCCTGATCATCAGCCTCACGATGGTGTTCACTCCGCTCGCTGAGAGCGCGCTCACCCGAACCCCGCTGCCACGGGCGTTTCTTGCGGCGGCCGGTCTGGCGGTGGTGGGTGTCGCTCTGCTCACCGGCGGCGGGCTGAAGGCGCCGACGGTTGGCGATCTGTTGGTGCTCGGTGCCGCCGTGGTGCGGACCGTGCACGTGCTCGCCATGGCCCGCGTCCGGGCGATTGAGGAGACCGACACGCTGGCCCTCACCTGGGTCCAACTCGCGACCGCCACGGTGGTGTTCGCCGTCGTCGCGCCGATCGCCGGGCCGCTGCCGTGGACGGTCGCGGCCTCGTACGGGCCCACCGAGTGGGCTTGGTTGTTGCATCTGACACTGCTCTGCACGCTGTTCGCCTTCTTCGTTCAGATGTGGGCCGTCCGCGCCACCTCGCCGTCCCGGGTCAGCCTGCTGCTCGGCACCGAGCCGCTCTGGGCCGCCGTCTTCGGGATCACCCTCGCCGGCAACCACTTGGGTCCGCTCGCCCTTCTCGGAGGTGCTCTCGTCCTGCTCGCCACCGAATGGGGGCGCCGCAGCGCCGTCGGGAAGGGACGGGACGAACAGCTGGCGGCGGAGCTGGACGTGGAGGTGGAGGTGGAGGCGGCTCCGGCCTGACCGTGCGCGGCCGTCATCGGCGCCCCAGGGTGCGGCGGGCGTAGGCAACGGTGACGACGGCGACCAGCGGACCCCAGGCGACCAACGGGAGGTAGCAGAGGGTCATGATCAGACCTGCGGTGCCGTGGGGGGCTTCCGGGCTGCTCATCGCGGATGCCCAGCCGCCGAACAGGGAAGACATGCCGACCCAGGTGAGAGCAGCGGATCCGAGGGCGGCCGGGACGATCGCGGCGATCGGATGGACGGTGCGGCCGCCGATCAGGGGGACCCAGCGGGGCACCACCTCGCCCCAGGGGCGGACCAGGCCGAGGGTGAGGAAGGCCACCGCTTCGGCCAGACCGCTCAGCAGTACGACGTAGACGGTGCCCCAGCCCGGGATGTAGCGGTCGGTCGTCGCGGCGAGCTCGCCACTGAAGCCGACCGGAACTCCCAGCCCGAGGGCGACCCGCCAGAGACCGGACGGCACGGTGGTCCAGACGGTGGCCCTGGCGGCAAGGTCGGCCCAGCGGGGTACGCCGGGTACGGCGCCGCGTCGGCCGCGGGCTGTTCCGGCGGCCGGCGTGGCGGCCGCGGGGGCACCGAGGCCGGTGGGGTGCGTGGGCACTGCGGCGGTGGCGGTCGCGGTGTCGGTCATGACGGTGAACTCCCTTCGCGGTCGGCCCCGGTGGCCGATCCGATGGGTCAAGCCTGGCGGCCGGACGGAGGCGGCAACAGATGCCGATCGGGCTGTTCCGGCTGCTCAGAAGGCATGCGGAATGTGCCGATCGGCACAGGCGGCAAGCGTCGGCGGTCCATAAGCTGATCGTCGAGAGGAGGCGATGATGAGTCAGATCCTGGCGGTGGTGGTTCCCGTCGCTGTGCTGCTCGGCTGGGCGGCGCGGAACAGGTGCGGGGTTGCCGTCGTGGCCGGTGCGGCCGGGGCGGGTTCGGTAGGGGTCACGGTGGGCGTCTGGGGCGCCGGCCGCTGGGCCGAGTCGGACCGGTGGTGCGGGCTGGTCGGCTTGCTCGAACTCGCCTCGCTGCTCGTCCTGTTGGTATCGACGCTGCGGGCCGAGGGCGGACGACGGTCCGCGCTGGTGACCTGGACGATCGCAGGTGCCGTGGCACTCCAGCCGTCCCGATTTCTGGGGATCGTCGGGCCCGAAGACGCGTTGACGCTCTTCGGCTTCGGTTCGGTGTTCTCGGTGCCCGCAGTGCTGATGGGGTTGTACCTGCGCGGGCTGGACGACACCCGCCGCCGCTCGGTGGCTGTCGCACGTCGCACTCAGCGGCTCGAACTGGCTCATGATCTGCACGACTTCGTCGCGCACGACGTCAGCGGCATGGTCGCTCAGGCGCAGGCGGGTATGGTGCTGGCCGCCTCGGATCCGGCCAGAGCGGTGGCCCTGTTCGAGCGGATAGAGCGGGCCGGGCAGCAGGCGCTGGCCTCGCTCGACCGGACCGTCCACCTGCTGCGCAGTGAGGAGACGGAGATGCCGGAGCGTGGTCCGCAGCCGGGCCTGGCCGAGCTCGAAGAGCTGACCGATCGGTTCGCGGAGTCCGGTGGCGTCACCGTGCGGTTGGATGCCTCTGTCGACCAGCCCGGGGTGCCCAGGGAGGTGGCGGCAACGGCATACCGGGTCGTGGTGGAGGCGTTGACCAACGTGCGCCGGCACGCGCCCGCCGCGTCCGTCGTCGACGTCCGGGTGCGGCGCGAGGGGCGATGGCTGAAGGTCGCGGTCCAGGACGACGGTGGTGCTCCGCAGCAGTCCGGTACGCGCTTCGGCGAGGCCTTCCGCGGGGGCAGTGGACTTGCCGGGCTGGCAGCCCGGGTGGAGGCGCTGGGCGGAGCGCTCGCCTCGGGGCGGGAAGGCTCCGACGGCTGGCTGGTCACCGCGACGATGCCGTTGGAGGGGCGATGAGTATCCGGGTTCTTCTCGCGGACGACGACGAGGCGATCCGCAGTGCGTATCGGATCATTCTGGACGCCCAGCCCGACATCGAGGTGGTGGGTGAGGCCGAGGACG
The DNA here is from genome assembly GCF_040655255.1 of Kitasatospora sp. NPDC050463. Taxonomy (NCBI): domain Bacteria; kingdom Bacillati; phylum Actinomycetota; class Actinomycetes; order Kitasatosporales; family Streptomycetaceae; genus Kitasatospora; species Kitasatospora sp. NPDC050463. The sequence goes on along the minus strand of NZ_JBFAJO010000001.1, from coordinate 197,996 downwards.
GCGAGGCGGCGGTGGAGCAGGCCGACCGGTTGCGGCCGGACGTGATCCTTGCGGACATCAGGATGCCGAGGCTGGACGGACTGGAGCTGACCCAGCGGTTGGGCGAGAAGTACCGGGTCGTCGTGGTGACGACCTTCGACCTTGACGAGTACGTGCACGCGGCGATCCGCGCCGGGGCGGCCGGCTTCTTGCTGAAGCGGTCCGGACCGGCCCTGCTCGCCGAGGCGGTGCGGGCAGCGGTCGCTGGGGACGCGTTGATCAGCCCACAGGTCACCGTGCGTCTCCTACGTCAGCTGTCGCAGCAGGATCACGGGCCGTATCAGGCGCAGCCAGTGCGACAGGCGGCGCGTCGGGCGCAGTGGTCACAGCGGTCACAGGAGCAGGGGAGGAAGGACGGAGCAGCGAACCAGGAGGCGCAGGGCAGCAGGGAGCGCCCCGGCCCGGCGTTCGTCGAGGAACTCACCGCCAGGGAAAAGGAGATCGCCCAGCTTGTCGCCGGCGGATCGACCAATGCGGAGATCGGATCGCAGCTGTTCATCACCGCCGGGACGGTGAAGAACCACCTGGCCACGATCCAGCGCAAGATCGGCGCCCGCAACCGCGTCGGTGTCGCGGCCTGGGTGTGGGAGAGCGGTTACTGAACCACGCGGTCCCGGGGTGAGCGCCTGATCCGGGTGGCACCAGGCCGGGCCGCCCCCCAACCGGTGGCCCCAACCGGCGGCCCAGCCACCCCGGCCCAGCGGCCCCCACCAACAACAGCCGCCCCAGCCAGACCGGGTGCTCGCTCCACCGCCTCCACCGCGACCCACGGCGGGCCCCGAACCCACCTCCGAGCACAGCCCGCGAAGGCGGCCGCGGAGGCGGCCCGGATCGGAGCCCCGAGGGCGCCCCTGAGCCGCTCCCCGAAACCGCCCCTCGAAGCCCAACAGGGCCAGCGTGTGGCGCGCCGCGAGAACGGACGCTCGCGCGCTTGTGAACGAAGGGTCAAGCGGACGTTCGGAGGGCCGCCACCCCTGCGGGTGAGGCGCTATAACACGTCAACATGACGCTCGGAAATTTGCCCTGAGCGGCCCATGGTTGATATAGGAGCGACGCCCTGACCTGCCGCTTCGCAGATGAATGCGACTTATTGTGACCATTTGACTGCTTTGCGTTGACAGCTCCGGGCATGTTCACTTCCATCACCATTCCGGGGGTGGCGTAGATCACAAAGATCGCTGTGAACTGCGTGTCGCAGATCACAAGCCGACGGGCATAGGATGCGCTCGTTCCAGGCTTTGTGAACTGCCTCACATGGGGTGGATCTCGGGAACTGGAACGCGGGTCCACCACAGCGTGACCCGTCGGTTCCGATCTGCAGTCAAGGACGACTGGACGGAGGGAGCGGGGGCTATGAATGCCTACGCGCCGATCCTCGTACTCGGTGCCATCGCGGCGGCGTTCGCGGTCGGCTCCGTCGTGATGGCCTCACTGACCGGCCCCAAGCGCTACAACCGGGCCAAGTTGGAGGCGTACGAGTGCGGCATCGAGCCGACCCCGCAGCCCGTGGGCGGCGGTCGGTTCCCGATCAAGTACTACCTGACGGCGATGCTCTTCATCGTCTTCGACATCGAGATCGTCTTCCTTTATCCGTGGGCGGTGAGCTTCGACGCCCTGGGGATCTTCGGGCTGGTCGAGATGCTCCTGTTCATCGCCACCGTCTTCGTTGCGTACGCCTACGTCTGGCGCCGCGGCGGCCTGGAGTGGGACTGAGTGCGGGGCGGCCGCTGACTTTGTGAACGGGCGGACAAGCCCGGACGGGTGCAGAGGCCCGAACCAGCGCACGGACCAGAGGACTTGAGCGCACCGAGGGTATTGAGAGGGATCTGATGGGAATCGAGGAGAAGCTGCCGAGCGGCTTTCTGCTCACGAGTGTGGAGACGGCCGCGGGCTGGGTGCGCAAGGCGTCGCTCTTCCCGGCCACCTTCGGACTCGCCTGCTGCGCGATCGAGATGATGACCACCGGGGCTGGCCGCTACGACCTGGCCCGGTTCGGGATGGAGGTCTTCCGGGGCTCCCCCCGGCAGGCCGATCTGATGATCGTGGCAGGTCGGGTGAGCCAGAAGATGGCGCCGGTCCTGCGCCAGGTGTACGACCAGATGGCGAACCCGAAGTGGGTCATCTCGATGGGGGTCTGCGCCTCCTCGGGCGGGATGTTCAACAACTACGCCATCGTGCAGGGCGTCGACCACATCGTCCCGGTGGACATCTACCTTCCCGGGTGTCCGCCCCGCCCGGAGATGCTGATGGACGCCATCCTGAAGCTGCACGACAAGATCCAGCACGAGCCGCTGGGCGCGAACCGGCGCCGGGCCGAGGAGTTGGGCGAGGCACTGGCCCTGCAGGCCACCCCGGTGAGTGAGATGCGGGGGCAGCTGCGATGAACGACCAGGTACCCGAGACCCGCCGCGACCAGGAGCAGCCACGCCGGGAGATCCCCGTGGAGGTGGTCGGCCGGCGCCAGGGCATGTTCGGCGCCCAGGGTAGTGGCGACACCTCCGGCTTCGGCGGGCTCGACGCCCCGATCGCCCTGCCGTCTGCCACCGAACGCCCGTACGGCGGCTGGTTCGACGAGGTCGCGGACGAGTTGGAGGGCGCGCTGGAGGAGCAGGGCCTGGAACCGGTGGACGTGATCGAGAAGACCGTCGTCGACCGCGCCGAGCTCACCTTCCACATCGCCCGTGAACACCTGCTCAAGACCGTGCGCATCCTGCGTGACGACCCCGCGCTCCGCTTCGAGCTCTGTCTCGGTGTGAGCGGAGTGCACTACCCGGGCGACCAGGGCCGTGAGCTGCACGCGGTCTACCACCTGCGCTCGATCACCCACGGTCGGCTGATCAGGGTGGAGGTCACCGCGCCGGACGCCGACCCGCGCATCCCGTCGGTGGTCAGCGTCTACCCGACCAACGACTGGCACGAGCGCGAGACCTACGACTTCTTCGGTCTGGTCTTCGAGGGCCACCCAGCCCTCACCCGGATCATGATGCCGGACGACTGGCTGGGCCACCCGCAGCGCAAGGACTACCCGCTCGGCGGCATCCCCGTCGAGTACAAGGGCGCTCAGATCCCGGCACCCGACCAGCGGAGGTCGTACAGCTGATGAGTACTCAGTACTACGAAGAGGCGGCGGCCGGCGAGGCCGCAGCGGCCGGAGCCCGGGAGACCACCGAGGGCCGCGTCTTCACCGTCACCGGGGGCGACTGGGGCGAGGTGGTCGAAGCCGTCGGCCGGGCCGACGACGAGCGCATCATCGTCAACATGGGGCCCCAGCACCCGTCCACCCACGGTGTGCTGCGGTTGATCCTGGAGATCGACGGCGAGACGGTGAAGCAGGCCCGCTGCGGGATCGGCTACCTCCACACCGGCATCGAGAAGAACATGGAGTTCCGCAGCTGGGTCCAGGGGACCACCTTCGTGACCCGGATGGATTACCTGACTCCGCTGTTCAACGAGACCGCCTACTGCCTCGCGGTCGAGAAGCTGCTCGGCATCACCGACGACATCCCCGACCGGGCCAACGTCATCCGCGTCATGATGATGGAGCTCAACCGGGTCTCCTCGCACCTGGTCTGCCTGGCCACCGGTGGCATGGAGATCGGCGGAATCACGCTGATGACCTACGGGTTCCGTGACCGTGAGACGGTCCTGGACGTCTTCGAGCTGGTCACCGGCCTGCGGATGAACCACGCGTACGTCCGCCCCGGCGGCCTGGCCCAGGACCTCCCGCCCGGTGCGGTCGACCAGATCCACGAGGCGGTGAAGACCCTCCGCTCCCGGATGCACGAGTACGACAAACTCGCCACCGGCAACCCGGTGTTCAAGGCGCGCCTGGTCGATGTCGGCTTCCTCGACCTGCCCGGCTGCCTGGCCCTCGGGGCCACCGGTCCGGTCCTGCGCTCCACCGGCCTGCCGCACGACCTGCGGAAGACCGATCCGTACTGCGGCTACGAGGACTACGACTTCGAGGTCGCGATCGCCGACAGTGCCGACTCCTACGGTCGCTTCCTGATCCGCTTGGAGGAGATGAAGCAGTCGCTGCGGATCGTCGAGCAGTGCCTGGAGCGGCTCCGCCCCGGCCCGGTCATGGTGGCCGACAAGAAGATCGCCTGGCCCGCCCAACTGGCCGTCGGCCCGGACGGCATGGGTAACTCGCTCGACCACATCCGCAAGATCATGGGTACCTCGATGGAGGCCCTGATCCACCACTTCAAGCTGGTCACCGAGGGTTTCCGGGTCCCGGTCGGCCAGGCGTACGCGGCGGTCGAGTCGCCCAAGGGCGAGCTGGGCGTGCACGTGGTCAGCGACGGCGGGACGCGCCCGTACCGGGTTCACTTCCGGGATCCGTCGTTCACCAATCTGCAGTCGATGGCGGCGATGTGCGAGGGCGGCCAGGTCGCCGACGTGATCGTCGCGGTGGCCGGGCTCGACCCGGTGATGGGAGGCGTGGACCGGTGACAGACGTCCAGTTGGGGATGCCGGCGCTGCCGGCCAAGCCGTACCCCGAGGAGGTGCACGCCCGTCTGGTCGACGACGCGAAGGAGCTGATCGGGCGCTATCCGGTGGCCCGCTCCGCGCTGCTTCCGCTGCTGCACCTGGTGCAGGCGGAGGAGGGCTTCGTCAGCCCGACCGGCATCCGGTTCTGCGCCGAGCAGTTGGACCTCACCACCGCCGAGGTCACCGCCGTCGCCACCTTCTACACCATGTACCGGCGGCGGCCGGCCGGGAAGTACCACGTCGGAGTCTGCACCAACACCCTCTGCGCCGTGCTCGGGGGCGACCAGATCTTCGACGAGCTCCAGCAGCACCTCGGGATCAAGAACAACGAGACCACCGAGGACGGCGAGATCTCGATCGAGCACATCGAGTGCAACGCCGCCTGCGACTACGCCCCCGTCGTGATGGTCAACTGGGAGTTCTTCGACGACCAGACCCCGGAGAGCGCCAGGCGGCTGGTCGACGACCTGCGGGCGGGCCGGGAGGTCCACCCCACCCGCGGCGCCCGGCTCTGCAGCTTCAAGGAGTCCGCCCGCATCCTGGCCGGCTTCCCCGACGAGCGCCCCGGCGCCGTCGACGAGTCCGGTGCCGGCGGCGCACCCTCGCTGGCAGGCCTGCGGCTGGCCAAGGGCGAGGCCCTGCCCGGCACCGGTGGCACCCGGGTCGTCTCGCCCCGTCACGAAGGGACCGAAGCGTGATGACCTCCGCCGAGCCGGCCGAGAAGCTGCTCACCCCCGTGCTCTCCGCCTCCTGGGACGACAACCGCCCCTGGACGCTGGCCACCTACCGCCGCCACGCCGGCTACGAGGGCTTGAAGGCGGCCCTCGCGATGCCCCCGGACGACGTGATCGCGCTGGTCAAGGACTCCGGTCTGCGCGGCCGTGGCGGAGCCGGCTTCCCCACCGGGATGAAGTGGCAGTTCATCCCGCAGAACGACGGCAAGCCGCACTACCTGGTGGTGAACGCGGACGAGTCCGAGCCGGGCACCTGCAAGGACATCCCGCTGCTGTTCGCCAACCCGCACGCGCTGATCGAGGGCATGATCATCGCCTCCTACGCGATCCGCTGCGACCACGCGTTCATCTACCTGCGGGGCGAGGTCGTCCCGGTGCTGCGCCGCCTCCAGGCCGCCGTCGCCGAGGCCTACCGGGCCGGGCTGCTCGGCAAGAACATCCTGGACTCCGGCACCGATCTCGACATCACCGTGCACGCCGGCGCCGGCGCCTACATCTGCGGTGAGGAGACCGCCCTGCTGGACTCGCTGGAGGGGCGCCGCGGCCAGCCCCGGCTGCGCCCGCCGTTCCCGGCGATCGCCGGCCTCTACGCCTGCCCCACGGTGGTCAACAACGTCGAGTCGATCGCCTCGGTGCCGCCGATCCTGGCCCGTGGCAAGGAGTGGTTCAAGGGCCTGGGCACGGAGAAGTCCCCCGGCTTCACGCTCTACTCGCTCTCCGGTCACGTCACCAACCCCGGCCAGTACGAGGCCCCGCTCGGTGTCACGCTGCGCCAGTTGCTGGACATCAGCGGTGGTGTCCGGGCCGGGCACCGGCTCAAGTTCTGGACGCCGGGCGGTTCCTCCACCCCGATGTTCACCGACGAGCACCTCGACGTCCCGCTCGACTACGAGGGCGTCGGCGCGGCCGGTTCGATGCTCGGCACCAAGGCTCTGCAGATCTTCGACGAGACCACCTGCGTGGTCCGGGCCGTCACCCGCTGGACGGAGTTCTACGCCCACGAGTCCTGCGGCAAGTGCACGCCCTGCCGCGAGGGGACGTACTGGCTCGTCCAGTTGCTCAAGCGGATCGAGGCCGGCGAGGGAGTCGACGGCGACCTGGAGAAGCTGCTCGACATCGCCGACAACATCAACGGCAAGTCCTTCTGCGCCCTGGGTGACGGCGCGGCCAGCCCGATCGTCTCCTCGCTCCAGCACTTCCGGGCCGAATACGAGCAGCACCTTGCCGAGCGCCGCTGCCCGTTCGACCCGGCCGCCTCCACCGTCTGGGCCGACGGCCCCCGCCCCGGCCACCAGTCCGCCACCGAAAGGGAGGTGCACGCGTGACGATCACAGAACCAGCCACCTCCAAGGCCGCGGTCGACCTGGTCACGCTCACCATCGACGGCGTCGAAGTGCAGGTCCCCAAGGGGACGTTGGTGATCCGGGCCGCCGAGCAGATCGGCACCCAGATCCCGCGCTTCTGCGACCACCCGCTGCTCGACCCGGCCGGCGCCTGCCGGCAGTGCATCGTCGAGATCGAGGGCCAGCGCAAGCCCGTCGCCTCGTGCACGATCCCGGTCGCCGAGGGCATGGTGGTCCGGACGCAGGTCAGCTCGCCGGTCGCCGAGAAGGCCCAGCGCGGCGTGATGGAACTGCTGCTGATCAACCACCCGCTGGACTGTCCGGTCTGCGACAAGGGCGGCGAGTGCCCGCTGCAGAACCAGGCGATGTCCACCGGGGACACCGACTCCCGCTTCGAGGGGATGAAGCGGACCTACGAGAAGCCGGTGCCGATCAGCACCCAGGTGCTGCTGGACCGCGAGCGCTGCGTGCTCTGCGCCCGCTGCACCCGCTTCTCGCAGCAGATCGCCGGGGACCCGTTCATCGACCTGGTCGAGCGCGGCGCCCTCCAGCAGGTCGGCACCGGCCAGGGCGACGACTTCGAGTCGTACTTCTCCGGCAACACCATCCAGATCTGCCCGGTCGGCGCGCTCACCTCGGCGGCTTATCGTTTCCGCTCCCGCCCGTTCGACCTGGTCTCCTCGCCGAGCGTCTGCGAGCACTGCTCCTCCGGCTGCGCGCAGCGCACCGACCACCGGCGCGGCAAGGTGCTGCGTCGCCTCGCGGGTGAGGACCCGGCGGTCAACGAGGAGTGGAACTGCGACAAGGGCCGGTTCGCCTTCCGCTACGCGCAGCAGCGCGACCGGCTCGCCACCCCGCTGGTCCGCGACTCCGCGACGGGTGAACTCGTCGCCGCCTCCTGGCCGGAGGCGCTGGCCCGGGCCGCCGAGGGGCTGCGCGGCGCCCGCGCCGGCGTGCTCACCGGCGGCCGCGTCACCGTCGAGGACGCCTACGCCTACGCCAAGTTCGCCCGGGTGGTGTTCGGCACCAACGACGTGGACTTCCGGGCCCGCCCGCACAGCGGCGAGGAGGCGGACTTCCTGGCCGCCGCCGTCGCCGGCCGCGGCACCGATCTGGACGGCGTCGGCGTCGACTACGAGGCACTGGAGGGCGCCCCGGCCGTGCTGCTCGCGGGCTTCGAGCCCGAGGAGGAGTCGCCGATCGTCTTCCTGCGGCTGCGCAAGGCCACCCGGGCGAGCGGCCTCAAGGTGTTCTCGATCGCCGCCTACGGCTCCCGGGGCCTGGCCAAGTTGCGCGGTGCACTGCTGCCCGCGGCCCCCGGTACCGAGGTCGAATGGCTCTCCGCCCTCGCCGCCGACGAGCCGCTGAACGACGATGCCGGCCGCGCCGCCGAACTGCTCCGCACACCCGGTGCCGTCATCCTGGCCGGTGAGCGGCTGGCCGCCGCTCCCGGTGCGCTGACCGCCGCGCTGCGGCTCGCGCACGCCACCGGTGCCCGGCTCGCCTGGATCCCGCGCCGGGCCGGCGAGCGCGGCGCCGTCGAGGCGGGCGCGCTGCCCGGGCTGTTGCCCGGCGGCCGTCCGGTCACCGCCCCGGCCGCCCGGGCCGAGGCCGCCGCTGCCTGGGGAGTGGCCGAACTCCCGGCCCGGCTCGGCCGGGACACCGACCAGATCCTCGCGGCCGCCGCCCACGGCGACCTGGACGCGCTGCTGGTCGGCGGCGTCGACCCGGACGACCTGCCGGATCCGGCGCTCGCCGAGGAGGCACTGTCCGCCGTGCCGTTCGTGGTGTCGCTGGAGCTGCGCCCGTCCGCCGTCACCGCGCGGGCCGACGTGGTGCTGCCGGTCGCCGCGGTGGCCGAGAAGGCCGGGACCTTCCTGGACTGGGAGGGCCGGGTGCGGATGTTCGAGCCCGCGCTCAAGCCCGACCAGCAGATGAGCCGGCACCTGTACCCGGACGTCCGGGTGCTGAACATGCTGGCGGCCGCGCTCGGTCACCGGCTCGGCCTGCCCGACGTCCGGGCCGCCCGGCTGGAGCTGGACCGGTTCGAGCCGTGGACCGGCGACCACCCGGCCGCACCCGCCGCGCACCCCGCGCTCCTGCCCAGGCCGGCCACCGGCCAGGCGGTGCTCGCAGGGTGGCGCCAGCTACTGGACAACGGCTCGCTCCAGCAGGGCGATCCGCACCTGGCCGGCACCCGGCACCCGGCTGTCGCCAGGATCTCACCGGCCACCGCCGAGGAGATCGGGGCCACCGCGGTGCCTGCCGCGACCGCCTCCGGGGCTCCCGCCGCAGCGCTCGTCCCGGCCCTGCGGCTGACCGGCCCGGCCGGGTCGCTCACCCTGCCGCTGGAGATCACCAAGGACATCCCGGACCGGACGGTCTGGATCCCGCTCAACTCCACCCCGGGCGGCGCCTACCGCACCCTGGGCACCACCGTGGGCCACCTGGTGACGATCGCCGCCGACACCGTCGCCGTCGACACGACCGCCGCCGGGACCGGCGCGGAGCGCGCCGCCGGAGAAGGCACCGTCGCAGCCGCCGCAGTCGCCCCGGCCGCCGCCCCGACCGCCGAAGGGGAGGACCGATGAACCTCGCCGCATACGAGACCCTGGGTTTCTTCGGCCGCGACCCCTGGTGGCTGGTCCTGCTCAAGGCCGTCTTCTGCTTCGTGTTCCTGGTCGGCACCGTGCTGATCTCGATCGTCTGGGAGCGCAAGGTGGTGGCCTGGATGCAGCTGCGCATCGGGCCCAACCGGAACGGCCCGTGGGGCATGCTGCAGTCCCTCGCGGACGGCGTGAAGCTGGCGCTCAAGGAAGACCTGGTGGTCAAGGGCGCCGACAAGGTGGTCTACATCCTGGCCCCGATCGTCTGTGCCATCCCCGCTTTCATGGCCTTCGCGGTGATCCCCTTCGGCCCGGCCGGCGACGAGGTGTCGATCTTCGGCACCCGGACCCCGTTGCAGCTGACGGACTTCCCGGTGGCGCTGCTGTACATCCTGGCCACCGCCTCGGTCGGGATCTACGGCATCGTGCTGGCCGGCTGGTCGTCAGGTTCGACCTATCCGCTGCTCGGCGGGTTGCGCTCCTCGGCGCAGATGATCAGCTACGAGATCGCGATGGGCCTGTCCTTCGCGGCGGTGTTCATCTACTCGGGCTCGATGTCCACCTCGGAGATCGTCGCCTCGCAGCAGCCGACCTGGTTCGCGGTGCTGCTGCCGGTCTCCTTCATCGTCTACATCATCGCCATGGTCGGCGAGACCAACCGGGCGCCGTTCGACCTCCCGGAGGCCGAGGGCGAGCTGGTCGGCGGCTTCAACACCGAGTACTCCTCGCTGAAGTTCGCGATGTTCATGCTGGCCGAGTACGTCAACATGGTCACCGTCTCGGCCGTCGCCTCCACGCTCTTCCTGGGCGGCTGGCGGGCCCCCTGGCCGGTCTCCACCTTCTGGGAGGGGGCCAACCACGGCTGGTGGCCGATGCTCTGGATCACGCTGAAGATCCAGTTGCTGATCTTCTTCTTCATCTGGCTGCGCGGCACCCTGCCCCGGCTGCGCTACGACCAGTTCATGAAGCTCGGCTGGAAGGTCCTGATCCCGGTCTCGCTGGTCTGGCTGGTCATGGTGGCCAGCGTCCGGGCCCTGCGGAACGAGGGCTACGACTTCGGCGAGGTGGTGCTGTACATCGGTGCGCCGGCCGGCGCGATCCTGCTGCTGGCCCTGCTGCGGGACGCCCTGAAGCGCAAGCCCGAACCGGCCGGGCCGGAAGCCGAAGGCGCGCCACCCGGCGATGAGTTCGACCCGATGGCCGGCGGCTACCCGGTACCTCCGCTGCCCGGTCAGCAGCTCCCGCCGGTCCCGCGCCGGCCCAGCCGCGCCCCGAAGCAACTCCAGGACGCCCTCAACGGGGCCGACCATTCCGAAGGGAGCTGACCGAGATGTCGTCCGACCAGAACGACAGGACCGACAAGCCGTCCGTGCTCGGGCCGGCCGCCGGCTTCGGCGTGACCTTCAAGGCCATGTTCAAGAAGCGGATCACCGAGCAGTACCCGGAGCTGAAGAAGCCCACGGCTCCGCGCTTCCACGGCCGCCACCAGCTGAACCGGCACCCGGACGGACTGGAGAAGTGCGTCGGCTGCGAGCTCTGCGCCTGGGCCTGCCCGGCCGATGCGATCTACGTGGAGGGCGCCGACAACCAGGAGGAGGAGCGTTACTCGCCGGGTGAGCGGTACGGGGCGGTCTACCAGATCAACTACGCGCGCTGCATCCTCTGCGGCCTCTGCGTCGAAGCCTGCCCGACCCGCGCGCTCACCATGACCAACGAGTACGAACTCGCGGACTCCTCGCGCAAGGACCTCATCTTCACCAAGGACCAGCTGCTGGTCGGCCTCTCCGAAGGCATGGTCGACACGCCGCACTCGATCTTCCCGGGCGCCGACGAGGGCGCCTACTACCGGGGCGAGATCACTGCGGCGGCGCCCGGGACGGTCCAGCAGGAGCGCACCGATCGGGAGAAGGAGGCCCAGCAGTGACCGCCCTGAACCTCGCCGAGCACGGCTCGGCGCTCGCCGCCACCGGGACGACCTCGACCGGCGAGGCCGTTCAGTTCTGGGTGCTCGCGGTGATCGCCGTCGGCGGAGCGCTCGGCATGCTGCTGATGCGGAAGGCCGTGCACAGCGCGCTCTGCCTCGCCGCGACCATGCTCGCCCTGGCGGTCTGTTACATGGCCCAGGGCGCGGTCTTCCTGGGCGTGGTGCAGATCGTCGTCTACACCGGCGCCATCATGATGCTGTTCCTGTTCGTGGTGATGCTGGTCGGCGTCACCAGTGCGGACTCGCTGAAGGAGCAGCTGAAGGGCCAGCGGTTCGCCGCCGTCCTCTGCGGGATCGGTTTCGGCGTGCTGCTGATCGCCGGCATCGCGAACGCCAGGCTGGACACCTTCACCGGCCTCGCCGAGGCCAACGCCGAGGGCAACGTCCAGGGCCTGGCCCGGCTGATCTTCACCAAGTACGTCTGGGCCTTCGAGGTCACCGGCGCGCTGCTGATCACCGCCGCGATCGGCGCCATGGTGCTGACCCACCGTGAGCACGTGAAGGCGCCGAAGACGCAGCGGGAGCTCGCCGCCCAGCGGGTCAAGGACAACATCCAGCTGCCGCCGCTGCCCGCGCCCGGGGTCTACGCCCGGCACAACGCGGTCGACATCCCGGCCCTGCTGCCGGACGGCACCATCGCCGAGGACTCGGTGATGGAGACCCTGCGCGAGCGCGGCCAGATCCGCGACGTCAGCCAGGAGATGCTGCGGCGGATGGCTGAGCTGGAAGCCTCCACCGCCGACTGGCTGGGCCGTCCGCCGTCCGCGCGCCCGCCGGTCGCCGGCCCGCGCAAGGCGCTGGAGCCGGTGCCGAACGACCGGCCGGCACCGGCCGGCCACGACGAGGAGGGCGCGGAGTGAATCCGGTCAACTACCTCTATCTCTCCGCACTGTTGTTCACCATCGGCGCCTCCGGCGTGCTGATCCGGCGGAACGCGATCGTGCTGTTCATGTGCGTGGAGCTGATGCTCAACGCCTCGAACCTGGCACTCGTCACGTTCTCCCGGCTGCACGGCAATCTGGACGGCCAGATCATCGCGTTCTTCACCATGGTGGTCGCGGCGGCCGAGGTCGTGGTCGGCCTCGCCATCATCGTGTCCATCTTCCGGACCAGGCACTCGGCTTCGGTCGATGACAGCAACCTGATGAAGCTGTAGGCGGAGGGCCTTCGGTGAACTCTCTCATTCCGCTGCTCGTGGCGGCTCCGCTGGCCGGTGCCGTCCTGCTGCTCCTCGGTGGCCGCCGCTTCGACCGGTTCGGCCACTGGCTGGCCACCGGGCTGGCCGCGCTCTCGTTCGGCTTCGGGCTCACGCTGTTCTCGGACCTGCTGGGCCGCGAGGCCGACGAGCGCTCGATCACCGAGCACCTGTACAGCTGGATCCCGGTGAACGGGTTCCAGGCCGACATCTCTTTCCAACTCGACCAGCTGTCGATCACCTTCGTCCTGCTGATCACCGGCGTGGGCACGCTGATCCACCTCTACTCGGTGGGCTACATGGCGCACGACGAGCGTCGGCGCCGCTTCTTCGCGTACCTGAACCTCTTCCTGGCGGCCATGCTGCTGCTGGTGCTCGCCGACAACTACCTGCTGCTGTACGTCGGCTGGGAGGGCGTGGGCCTCGCCTCGTACCTGCTGATCGGCTTCTGGCAGCACAAGCCGAGCGCCGCGACGGCCGCCAAGAAGGCGTTCATCGTCAACCGGGTCGGCGACATGGGCCTCTCCATCGCCATCATGCTGATGTTCGTGGAGTTCGGCTCCTTCGCCTTCGGGCCGATCCTCGGCGACGAGGGGACGGTCGGCGCGGCCGGTCAGGCCAGTGAGGGCAAGCTGACCGCCATCGGCCTGATGCTGCTGCTGGCGGCCTGCGGCAAGTCCGCCCAGGTGCCGCTGCAGTCCTGGCTCGGGGACGCCATGGAGGGCCCGACCCCGGTCTCGGCCCTGATCCACGCGGCCACCATGGTGACCGCCGGCGTCTACCTGATCACCCGCTCCGGGGCCATCTTCAACCTCGCGCCGGACGCCCAGACCGCCGTGGTGGTGGTCGGCGCGGTCACCCTGCTGTTCGGGGCGATCGTCGGTTGCGCCAAGGACGACATCAAGAAGGCGCTGGCCGGCTCCACCATGTCGCAGATCGGCTACATGATCCTGGCGGCGGGCCTCGGTCCGATCGGCTACGCCTTCGCGATCATGCACCTGGTGACCCACGGCTTCTTCAAGGCCGGGCTCTTCCTCGGCGCCGGTTCGGTCATGCACGGCATGAACGACGAGGTGAACATGCGTCACTACGGCGGCCTGCGCAAGTACATGCCGATCACGTTCGTCACCTTCGGCCTCGGCTACCTGGCCATCATCGGGTTCCCCGGCCTGTCCGGCTTCTTCTCCAAGGACAAGATCATCGAAGCGGCCTTCGCCAAGGGCGGCACGGAGGGCTGGATCCTCGGCCTCTGCACCCTGGTCGGCGCCGCGATCACCGCGTTCTACATGACCCGGGTGATGATCCTGACCTTCTTCGGCGAGAAGCGCTGGCAGCCGGACGCGGACGGCAACGACCCGCACCCGCACGAGTCGCCGAGCACCATGACCATTCCGATGATCATGCTCGCCTTCGGCTCGGTCTTCGCCGGTGGGCTCTTCGTCCTGAACAACTCCTTCGTCACCTGGCTGGAGCCGGTCACCGGTCACTCGGAGGGGAACTCGCCGCTCAGCCCGCTGGTGGTCACCCTGCTCACCATGGTCTGCATGCTGGCCGGCGTCGCGCTCTCGTACCTGATGTACGGCCGCTCCGCCGTCCCCGTGGTGCCGCCGGTCGGCTCCCCGCTCACCCGGGCCGCCCGCCGGGACCTCCTCCAGGACGACTTCAACCACGCCGTCCTGGTCCGCCCCGGCTCGGCGCTCACCGCGGCGCTGGTCTACTTCGACAGCCGCGGCCTGGACGGCTTCGTCAACGGTCTGGCCGCCACCATCGGCGGGATCTCCAGCCGGCTGCGGCGGATCCAGAACGGCTACGTCCGCTCGTACGCGCTCTCCATGTTCGGCGGCACGCTGGTGCTGGTCGCCACGACTCTCCTGATGAGGTCCGTCTGATGGATAGGGATTACACAGACCGTCGGGGAGGCGCGGCATGAGTGCCCTGCTGACCGCCACCTGCGCCGTCCCGGCGGCCGGCGCGGTGCTCACCGCCGCGCTGCCCGCCGGGACGACCGGGCCCCGGCGGCGGACCACCAAGGTCGTCGCCCTGGGCGTCTCGGCCGTCACCCTGGCCCTGGCGGCCACCGCGGTCGCCCGGTTCGATCCTGACGGCGCCCGCTACCAGCTGACCGAGTCCTACAGCTGGATCCGCTCCTTCGGCATCACCTTCTCGCTCGGCGTGGACGGCATCGGAGCCGTGCTGGCCCTGCTCACCGCCGTCCTCGTGCCGATCGTGATGCTGGCCTCATGGCAGGATGCCGATCCGCCCTCCTTGCCCGCCATCGGGCAGGAGGGGCCCAACTCCTTGCCCGCCATCGGGCCGGAGGGGCCCATCTCCTTGCCCGCCCGCGGGGAGGAGGCGCCCACCTCCGCGCCCGCCGACGGGCGGGGCGGGGCCGCCGCACCGGGCGGGACGTTCGAGAACAGGCGTCGCACCCAGGGCTTCTTCGCCCTGATCCTGGCGGTGGAGGCGATGGTGATCGTCTCCTTCTACGCCACCGACGTCTTCCTCTTCTACGTGTTCTTCGAAGCCATGCTGATCCCGATGTACTTCCTCATCGGCGGCTTCGGCGACAAGGCGGGCGGCCCCGAGTCGGCCCGTCAGCGGTCCTACGCCGCGGTGAAGTTCCTGCTCTACAACCTGCTCGGCGGTCTGGTCATGCTGGCCGCCGTGATCGGGCTGTACGTGATCGCGCAGGACCAGGGGTTCGGCACCTTCGACCTCCGGACGCTGACCACCGCCATCGCCGACGGTCAGCTGGTGCTCAGCGGTACCGCCGAGAAGGCGCTGTTCCTCGGCTTCTTCTTCGCCTTCGCCGTGAAGGCGCCGCTCTGGCCGCTGCACACCTGGCTGCCCAACGCGATGGGCGAGTCCACCGCCGGAACGGCCGTGCTGATCACCGCGGTGGTCGACAAGGTCGGCACCTTCGCGATGCTCCGCTTCTGTCTCGGGCTCTTTCCGGACGCCTCGAAGACCTTCGCCCCGGCGATCATGGTGCTCTCGGTGATCGGGATCATCTACGGCGCGCTGCTGGCCATCGGTCAGAAGGACATCAAGCGACTGGTCGCGTACGCCTCCATCTCGCACTTCGGCTTCATCATCATGGGCATCTTCGCGCTGACCAGCCAGGGTCAGAGCGGGGCCACCCTCTACATGGTCAACCACGGCATCTCCACCGCCGCGTGGATGCTGGTGGCCGGCTTCCTGATCTCCCGCCGCGGCTCGCGCCTGATCGCCGACTACGGCGGGGTGCAGAAGGTCGCCCCGGTCCTCGCCGGGACGTTCCTGATCGGTGGCCTGGCCACGCTGTCGTTGCCCGGTTTGGCGCCCTTCGTCAGCGAGTTCCTGGTGCTGGTCGGCACGTTCACCCGGTACCCGGCGATCGGCATCGTCGCCACCTTCGGCATCGTGCTCGCCGCGCTCTACGCGCTGCTGCTCTACCAGCGCACCATGACCGGCCCGGTCAAGGCCGAGGTGCGGGACATGCCCGACCTCAAGGCGCGCGAACTCGCCGTCGTCGCACCGTTGGTGGCCCTGACCATCCTGCTCGGTGTCTACCCGAAGCCGCTCACCGACATCGTCAACCCGTCGGTGGACGCGACACTCTCGCAGGTCCATGAGACCGACCCGGCGCCGGCCCACCCGGTCGCCGCCACCTCAGGAGGTGAGCACAAGTGAGCACCACCGGTTGGCTCGCCGCCGCCGGCGGCAACACGTCGAGCATCCCGGCGCCGCACGTCGAGTACGGCCAGCTCTCCCCGATGCTGGTGGTGTTCGGCGCCGCCGTGACCGGCATTCTGCTGGAGGCCTTCCTGCCCCGCCGTCACCGGCACTGGGCGCAGGTCTCGGTGGCCCTGCTCGGCCTGGTCGGCGCGTTCACCGCCGTGGTGGTGCTCGCCGCCCAGGGGTACGGCTCCACCAAGGTCGACCTGCTCGCCATGGGTTCGGTCGCGCTCGACGGCCCCGCGCTGTTCCTGCAGGGCGTGATCCTGCTGGCCTCCGTGGTCGCCGTGCTCACCTACGCGGAGCGGAAGCTGGAGCCCAAGGCGGGGGGAGAGCCGGCCGACGCGTTCGCCGCGCAGGCTGCCGCCACGCCCGGCGGTGAGCAGGAGCGTGCCGCGATCCGGGCCGGCTTCGCCACCAGCGAGGTCTTCCCGCTCACCATGTTCGCGGTCGGCGGCATGCTGCTCTTCCCTGCCGCCAACGACCTGCTGACCATGTTCGTGGCGTTGGAGGTCTTCTCCCTCCCGCTCTACCTGCTCTGTGCGCTGGCCCGGCGACGCCGGCTGCTCTCCCAGGAGGCGGCGGTCAAGTACTTCCTGCTCGGCGCCTTCGCCTCGGCGTTCTTCCTGTTCGGCACCGCGCTGCTGTACGGGTACGCGGGCAGTGTCCGGCTCGGCGAGATCTCGGACGTCATCTCCGGCAAGGCCCTGGCCACCCCGGCGCTGCTCTCCACCACCCAGAACGACGCCCTGCTCCTGGTGGGTCTGGCGCTCCTCGGGGTCGGTCTGCTATTCAAGGTCGGCGCGGTGCCCTTCCACTCCTGGACCCCGGACGTCTACCAGGGCGCCCCGACCCCGGTCACCGGGTTCATGGCGGCGGCGACCAAGGTGGCCGCCTTCGGCGCCATGCTGCGGCTGTTCTACGTGGCCTTCCCCGGTCTGCGGATGGACTGGCGGCCGGTGATGTGGGGCGTGGCGATCCTGACCATGGTGGTCGGCGCGATCCTGGCCGTCACCCAGCAGGACGTGAAGCGGCTCCTCGCCTACTCCTCCATCGCGCACGCCGGGTTCATCCTCACCGGCGTGATCGCCACTAGCAAGCAGGGGCTCGGCTCCGTGCTGTTCTACCTGCTGGCCTACTCCTTCGTGACGCTCGGCGCCTTCGCCGTGGTCACCCTGGTGCGCGACTCCAAGGGCGAGGCCACCCACCTGTCCAGCTGGGCGGGGCTGGGCCGGAGGTCCCCGCTGGTCGCGGCGGTCTTCGCGCTCTTCCTGCTGGCATTCGCCGGCATCCCGCTCACTTCGGGCTTCACCGGGAAGTTCGCGGTCTTCCAGGCCGCGGCGGCCGGCGGTGCGACCCCGCTGGTGATCGTGGGTGTGCTCAGCTCGGCGGTGGCCGCGTTCTTCTACATCAGGGTCATCGTGCTGATGTTCTTCTCGGACCCCCAGCCCGGCGGCCCGACCGTGGCCATCCCGAGCGCCTTCACGGCCACCGCGATCGGTATCGGCGTCGTGGTCACCATCGGCCTCGGGGTGCTGCCGCAGTACTTCCTGGACCTGGCGTCGAAGGCCTCGCTCTTCGTGCGCTGAGTTCCGCCGTCCGGGCGCGGCCCGGTCGCGCGGGCTCCGCTTCACCGCTTTGCCGCTTCACCGCTGTATCGACTCACCGCCGTACTGCTCCGGCATTCGCTCCACCGTCCGGGCATGGCTCCACCGCTCCACCGTCCGGGCCGCGCGCTTTCGTCCGCGCGGCCCGGACGTGTCGTCTCCGGATCGCTCCCACCAGCGAGTCCGGCCCGATCATGACAGGATCCGCACGCCCGTGCAGTGATCCACTCGCGACCGGATACCCTGCCTGTATGGCCAGCGGCGGCACTCAGGGACCAGGCCGCTAGATCGACCAGGGACAGAGGAGTGGTCTTCGTGACCGTCGTGGGACCCTTTGGGCTCAGCGTGCAGGACCGCGATCTGACCCGCGATGTCCAGTCCGGGATGGACGCGGTGGAGATCGCGCTCACCGAGGCCGTGAAGAGTGACGTCCCGTTCATCACCGTGACCGCCAGCCACCTGATGGAGGCCGGTGGCAAGCGCTTCCGTCCCCTGCTGGTGATGCTCGCCGCGCAGTTCGGTGACACCAACGCGCCGGGCGTGGTCCCGGCTGCCGTGGTGGTCGAGCTGACCCACCTCGCGACGCTCTATCACGACGACGTCATGGACGATGCCCCCGTGCGCCGCGGCGCCCCCAGTGCCAACTCGCGCTGGGACAACTCGGTCGCCATCCTCACCGGCGACTTCCTCTTCTCGCGTGCCTCCCAGGTGCTCGCCGACCTCGGCCCGGAGGCCGTCCGGCTGCAGGCCGACGCGTTCGAGCGGCTGGTCACCGGCCAGATCCTGGAGACCGCCGGCCCCGGCCCGGAGGACGACCCGCTCCGCCACTACCTCGACGTGCTGGCCGGCAAGACCGGCTCTCTGATCGCCGTCTCCTGCCGGATCGGCGCCCTCATGGCCGGCGCCGAGCCGTGGGTGACCGACATCCTCAGCGCCTTCGGCGAGCGGATCGGCATCGCCTTCCAGCTGGCCGACGACGTGCTCGACATCGCCAGCGACGGCCACGAGTCGGGCAAGACCCCCGGTACCGACCTGCGCGAGGGCGTGCCCACCCTGCCCACCCTGCTGCTCCGGCAGATGCCGGTGGACGAGTCCGACCCGGCCGACCTGCGGCTGCGCGAGCTGCTCGACAGCGACCTGAGCGACGACGAGCCGCATGCCGAGGCGCTGCGCCTGCTGCGCCGCCACCCGGCGCTGGAGCACGCCCGCCGGGAGACCCTGCGGCATGCCGAGGAGGCCCGCGCGCTGCTCGACCCGCTGCCGGACGGCGCGGCCAAGGCGGCCCTTCAGGGCCTGTGCGACGCGGTGGCCATCCGCACCATGTGACCGGCCCGCACGGGAGTGCCGTCAGGGAGCGCCGCCCGGCGGTGTTCCGATGGCGAGCCGACCGGTGGAGCGGGTTGGTGGAGCGGACCGGTGGCCGTGCGGTTGCCCTGCGGTGACTGGACGACGGCCGGGTGACGGCGGTCCGGAGCCCGTCGCGGTTCCGCAGCCGACGGCCGGGGGGACTTGCCGCCCGGCGGTCCGGGGCGTCCGCGGATAGGGAAGACTGACACTCGTCGCATCACCCGTCAGTACCGCCCACAGCGCCGCCAACCCGGAAGGCCACCATGCTTCGCGTCGTCATCGCCGAGGACTCCGTCCTGCTTCGGGAGGGTCTGACCAGGCTGCTGACCGATCGCGGTCTGGAGGTCGTGGCGGCTGTCGGCGACGGCGAGGCCTTGCTGAAGGCCGTCCACGACCTGGCGGCCGCCGGCTCCCTGCCCGATGTGGTCGTCGCCGACGTGCGGATGCCTCCGACCCACACCGACGAGGGCGTCCGCGCCTGCGTCACGCTGCGCGGCCTCTACCCCGCGGTCGGTGTCCTGGTGCTGTCGCAGTACGTGGAGGAGCGCTACGCGTCCGAGCTGCTGGCAGGCTCCACTCGGGGCGTGGGGTACCTGCTGAAGGACCGGGTCGCCGAGGTCCGTGAGTTCGTCGACGCCGTGGTCCGGGTCGCGGAGGGCGGCACCGCGCTGGATCCCGAGGTCGTCCAGCAGCTGCTCAGCCGCAGCCGCAAGAGTGACGTACTGGCCGGACTGACCCCCCGCGAGCGGGAGGTGCTGGGGCTGATGGCGGAGGGCCGGACCAACGCCGCGGTGGCCAAGCAGCTGGTGGTCTCGGACGGCGCGGTGGAGAAGCACGTCAGCAACATCTTCCTCAAGCTGGGCCTGGCCCAGAGCCCTGAGGACCACCGCCGGGTGCTCGCGGTGCTCACCTACCTGAACTCGTGAACCCGTAGCGGGTCGAGGCCGGGCCCGGCACAGGTCGACGCCGGACCCGCCGCGGGCCGGCGGCAGGCGTACGCGGGGTGCGCGCACCCTGCCGTGCGCCCGAACGGGCCTGTTCCCGCCCGGCGCGGCCCGGTCACGCACCGTCGCGCTCTGGCATCCGATGGTGATTTTCCGCCGCATCGGGTAGTTCCGTCCAAGGCAACCCTTACCCGCATAGGATGCGAGTGGTGCACCAGGCGGACGGGGCACACGGCTCACGCCCGCGGCTGGTGCCCACGAGGAGGTCCGCGGCAGTGACCAGTCAGGTCGATCAGTCAGAAGCGGTGGACGGCCCGGACGGCGACGGGGGTCGTTCCGAGCCCGGCGGGGGTCGCTCCGGCCCCGCCGTGCCGGCCGGTCCGCAGCCCAGGCGTGCCAAGCCGATCCGCAGATTGGACCGGGTGATCATCCGATTTGCCGGAGATTCCGGCGATGGTATGCAGCTCACCGGTGACCGCTTCACCTCGGAGACGGCGTCCTTCGGCAACGACCTCTCCACTCTGCCCAACTTCCCGGCCGAGATCCGTGCCCCCGCCGGAACGCTCCCGGGTGTCTCGTCCTTCCAGCTCCACTTCGCCGACCACGACATCCTCACCCCCGGTGACGCGCCGAACGTCCTGGTGGCGATGAACCCGGCCGCTCTGAAGGCCAATGTGCCGGACCTGCCGCGCGGCGCGGAGATCATCGTCAATACCGACGAGTTCACCAAGCGCGCGCTGGCCAAGGTCGGCTACCCGGCCGACCCGCTGGCCGACGGCTCACTGGAGGCCTACCACCTGCACAAGGTGCCGCTGACCACGCTGACCCTGGAAGCGCTCAAGGACAGCGGGCTGGCCCGCAAGGACGCCGAGCGCGCCAAGAACATGTTCGCGCTGGGCCTGCTGTCCTGGATGTACCACCGGCCCACCCACGGCACCGAGTCCTTCCTGCGCAGCAAGTTCGCCAAGAAGCCACTGATCGCCGAGGCCAACATCAACGCCTTCCGGGCGGGCTGGAACTTCGGCGAGACCACCGAGTCCTTCGCGGTCTCCTACGAGGTGCCGCCGGCCAAGCTGCCGCCCGGCCGCTACCGCAACATCTCCGGCAACCTGGCGCTGTCGTACGGCCTGATCGCCGCCGCCGAGCGCTCCGGGCTGCCGCTCTACCTCGGCTCCTACCCGATCACCCCCGCCTCGGACATCCTGCACGAGCTGAGCAAGCACAAGAACTTCCACGTGCGCACCTTCCAGGCGGAGGACGAGATCGCCGGGATCGGCGCGGCGCTCGGCGCCGCCTTCGGCGGTGCGCTCGGCGTGACCACGACCTCCGGTCCGGGCGTGGCGCTGAAGAGCGAGACCATCGGCCTGGCCGTCTCGCTCGAACTGCCGCTGCTGGTGGTCGACATCCAGCGCGGCGGCCCGTCCACCGGTCTGCCGACCAAGACCGAGCAGGCGGACCTCTTGCAGGCGATGTTCGGCCGCAACGGCGAGGCGCCGGTGCCGATCGTCGCCCCGGCGACCCCGGCCGAGTGCTTCGACGCGGCCCTGGAGGCGGCCCGGATCGCGGTTACCTACCGAACCCCGGTGTTCCTGCTGTCGGACGGCTACCTGGCGAACGGCTCCGAGCCCTGGCGGATCCCCGAGGTCGGCGAACTGCCCGAGATCACAACGGACTTCGCGACCGGCCCGAACCGCGAGGACGGGGCGTTCTGGCCCTACCAGCGCGACCCGCAGACGCTGGCCCGCCCCTGGGCGGTTCCGGGCACACCGGGTCTGGAGCACCGCGTCGGAGGGATCGAGAAGCAGGATGGCACGGGGAACATCTCCTACGACCCGGCCAACCACGACTTCATGGTCCGCACCCGCCAGGCGAAGGTGGACGGCATCGCCGTCCCCGCGCTGGAGGTCGACGACCCGGACGGTGTGGCGCGCGTCCTGGTGCTCGGCTGGGGTTCGACGTACGGGCCGATCACCGCGGCCGTGCGCCGGCTCCGTGCCGACGGCGGGCACATCGCCCAGGCGCACCTGCGGAATGTGAATCCCTTCCCGGCCAACCTGGGCGCGGTGCTCAAGAGTTACGACAAGGTGATCGTGCCCGAGATGAACCTCGGGCAGCTGGCGCTGCTGCTGCGCGCCAAGTATCTGGTGGATGCGCAGTCCTACAACCAGGTGCGTGGACTGCCTTTCAAGGCGGCCCAGTTGGCGGACGTGCTGTGGGCGGCGATCGGCAGCCTGGACGAGTCGGCGGGCGGTCCGGCGAGTGGTTCGGCGGACGAGGAGGACAACCGATGAGTGAGCAGTTCCCCTCCCTGAAGCTGGTGCCCAAGGCCGACGCGCCGCAGAGCGCCAAGGAGTTCAAGACCGACCAGGAGGTGCGCTGGTGTCCCGGGTGCGGGGACTACGCGATCCTGGCGGCCGTGCAGTCCTTCATGCCGGAGCTGGGGATCAAGCGGGAGAACACCGTCTTCGTCTCCGGTATCGGATGTTCCTCGCGTTTCCCGTACTACATGAATACCTATGGCGTGCACTCGATCCACGGTCGCGCACCGGCCATCGCCACCGGGTTGGCCTCCTCCCGGCAGGACCTGAGCGTCTGGGTCGTGACGGGTGACGGCGACGCCCTGTCGATCGGTGGCAACCACCTGATCCACGCGCTGCGGCGGAACGTCAATCTGAAGATCCTGCTGTTCAACAATCGGATCTACGGTCTCACCAAGGGCCAGTACTCGCCGACCAGCGAGGTGGGCAAGATCACCAAGTCCACGCCGATGGGCTCGTTGGATGCGCCGTTCAACCCGCTCTCGCTGGCCATCGGAGCGGAGGCCTCGTTCGTCGCCAGGACCATCGACTCCGACCGTCAGCACCTCCAGTCCGTGCTGCGGGCGGCGGCGGAGCACGAGGGCACGGCGCTGGTGGAGATCTACCAGAACTGCAACATCTTCAATGACGGAGCCTTCGAGATCCTGAAGGAGGCGGGCACCCGCGACGAGGCCCTGATCCGGCTGGAGCACGGGCAGCCGATCCGCTTCGGTGCCGACCGTTCGCAGGGCGTCTTCCGCGCCGCCGACGGCGAGTTGTACGTCGACGGTGTCACCGTCGACAACGAGGCCTCGGTGGTCGTCCACGATGCCCATGCCGCCGGCCCTGCGGCAGCGTTCGCGCTCTCGCGGATCGCCGACGCCGACACGCTTCACCACACCCCGATCGGCGTGCTGCGCAGTGTCCGACGTCCGGTGTACGACGAGCTGATGGCAACTCAACTGGCGGCGGCGACGGCGCAGCACGGCCCGGGGGATCTCGGCGCACTGCTGGCGGGCAGTGACACCTGGACCGTGGACTGACCCGGCCCAACGGCAGGAGCGACGGCGCCCCCGGCCGAGCCGGGGGCGCCGTTTCGTCGTCACTGCTCGTTCCCGCCCGTTGGTGCTCTGTCGCTTCCCGCGTGCTGCCTGTCGCCGCCTGCAGCTCTGCTACTGCTGGGCCCACTCGACCAGCTGGACGACCACCCCGTTCGGGTCGGTGACCTGGAAGAGCGTCTCGCCCCAGGGCTCCTCGCGCAGTGGCATGGTGATCGTGACGCCCTCGCTCCGGAGTCGCGCCTCCTCGCCGGCCACGTCGGTGACGACGAAGGCCAGGATCAGCCCGGCGGCGCGCTGGTCCCGGACGTCCTCGGGCAGCACCTCGATGCCGCGCCGCAGGTAGATGACATTCATCCCGGCGTCTTCGCGGCCGAGTGAGACGAAGCCGTCGGCCGCCATCTGCTCGACGAATCCGAAGTGCTTCCGCAGGAAGTCGGCGGAGGCGGTGACGTCCTCGACGGTGAGCGAAACAGCGGAACCGGTGATCTGCATCAGGGAGTGCCCTCTCGTCGACTCTTATTCCGTACGCAGTACACTGTACAACGTACAGAGTATTGTGCCAGGGCTGTTTCCGGTCATGTCGATGGCTGGAAGCCGTCGAGTGGCGTTGAGGCTGCGGGCTGCGGAGCCCGTGGGGCCGTGGGACCGCGCGGCCGCGAGCCTGCCGAGCGCTCCGGCCGGACGTCGGGAGGTCTCAGTCGAGTCCGGGCAGGGGGTCCTGGTCGACCTCGTGGCGGGGGACGTGCTCGGCGGGGTCGCGGCACTCCGGGCCGAGTCGGAGGATGCGGGACTCGGGGTCGTGGAGCGGCCGGTGACAGCGGCGGCAGGTGACCCGGGGGCGGACCGCCTCCGCTGCGGCGGTGCCGGGGAGGGGTTCGGGGGCGGTGCTGGTCATGGGGCAGAGGGTAGTCGGGCGGGTGGCGTGAAAGGATCGACCCATGCCCAGCGACCGCACCAGCGCAGGAGATCCGGCGCGTACCCTCGCCCTGCTCTGGGGGCTGACGGCGGAGGAGAAGCCGGGCCGGCGCGGGCCCAGGCAGGCGCGGTCCACGGCCGAGATCGCCGCGGCGGCGATCTCGCTCGCGGACGCCGAGGGTGTGGACGCCGTGACGATGCGGCGGGTCGCCCAGGAGCTCGGGCTCTCGCCGATGGCGCTCTACACCTACGTCCCCGGCAAGGCCGAGTTGCTCGACCTGATGCTGGACACCGTCTACGCGACGATGCCGCGCAGTGTCCCCGTCGACGAGGGCTGGCGGGCCAGGGTCGCCGCGGTCGCCGACGACAATCGCGCGCTCTACGGCGCCCACCCGTGGGTGGCGAGCGTCTCAACCAGCCGTCCGCCGTTGGGGCCGGGGCTGATGGCCAAGTACGAATATGAGTTGCGCGCCCTGGAGGGCACCGGCCTGCCGGATGTGGAGCTGGACGCCGCGCTGACCCATCTGCTGGGCTTCGTCCAGACCTGCGCCCGGATGGGTGCCGACGGGCGCGCCGCGCAGCAGGACAGTGCGATGACCGACGAGCAGTGGTGGTCTGCCAATGCGGACCTGCTGGCCCGGGTTTTCGACGCCGAGCGGTACCCGGTCGCCGCCCGGGTCGGTGCGGCGGCCGGCGAGGTGCACGGCGGCGCGTACAGCGCGGATCACGCGTACGCCTTCGGTCTGGCCAGGGTGCTGGACGGGTTCGCGGCGCTGATCGGGGAGAACGCGCGCTGACAGGGCGGCGAATCTGTAGACCGGTCGATCTGTTTTGGGAGCCCTAAGTAGACCGGTCTGCACATTTGACCGCCCTGGGGACGGCTCTGCAGGTCGGCCGGTCTCTGTAGACCGGTCGGCATATACCGACCGACCGACATATGTAGACCGACCGACATAAAAAGCGACGATCGCCCGGCCTCCCCGTTCAGTGCGTGCGAGCGTCGTATCCGGCGCGGGCCGACAGGACGGCGGGGACGCGGGCCTCGGACCAGTGCGCGAGGGCCGCCACCAACTCGGCGGCCTCCCGGCCGAGCGGGGTGAGGCTGTAGTCGACCCGGGGCGGGATCACCGGGTAGGCCTCGCGCAGGACGAAGCCATCGCGCTCCAGGGTCTGCAGGGTCTGCGCGAGCATCTTCTCGCTCACCCCCGAGACCCGGCGGCGCAGCTCGCTGAAGCGGTAGCCGCGTTCGTTGAGCGCCGCCAGAACGAGGACCCCCCAGCGGCTGGTGACGTGCTCCAGTACGCCGCGGGAGGGGCACATGCGGTCGTAGACGTCCGGCGGGGGCAGTTCACCGAGGGGCGCGGCCGGAGGGAGCGTGGGCGCGGTGGCTTCGCCATTGGTCATTACCTGCATGTCAGTACCCTACTTTGAAGTGCGTACTTTCGATAGGTTAGTGCCATCCCTAGGGTGAGTGTCGAAGCGAAGTTCGACGGGCAACGGCCCGATCCGACCCAGGGAGCAACAACATGTACGTCGTCACCGGTGCCACTGGACAGCTCGGCCGGCTGGTCGTCGAGGGTCTCTTGGCCAAGGTCCCCGCCGGAGAGGTCGCGGTCGCCGTGCGCTCTGCCGAGAAGGCCGCCGACCTCGCCGCCCGCGGCGTGACCGTCCATGTGGTCGACTACGACCGGCCGGAGAGCCTGGCCGGTGCTTTCGCGGCCGGTGACCGGGTGCTGCTGATCTCGGGCAGCGAGGTCGGCCGCCGGATCCCGCAGCACACCGCGGCGATCGAGGCGGCGCGCGCCGCCGGGGTCGCGCTGCTCGCGTACACCAGTGCGCCCGGTGCGGCCACCTTCCGGCTGGCGGACGAGCACAAGGCCACCGAGGCGGCGATCCGCGAGTCCGGCCTGCCCTTCTCCTTCCTCCGCAACGGCTGGTACACCGAGAACTACCTGGGAGACGCGGCCGGCACGGTGGCGCGCGGCGTAGTGGTCGGCAGCGCCGGGCAGGGCCGGGTGGCCAGTGCCCCGCGCCGGGACTACGCCGACGCGGCGGTCGCGGTGCTGGTGGGCGACGGGGATGGGGACGGGCACGAGTCCACGGTGTACGAGCTCAGCGGCGACGTCGCGTGGAGCCTGCCGGAGCTGGCCGCCGAGCTGGCGCAGGCCTCGGGCAAGCCCGTCGAGCACCGCGAGGTGACCCCGGCCGAGCACCGCGCGGTCCTGGTCGGCGCCGGTCTGCCGGAAGCTTTCGCCGAGGTCCTGGTGGACGTTGACGCCGGCATCGCGCGCGGCGAGCTGGCCGGTACCCCGGGCGACCTGGCCGGGCTGATCGGCCGTCCGACCGTCCCGCTGGCGGAGAGCGTGCGTACGGCGCTCGGCGCCTGAAACCCCGGGGCGCTCGGGGAGAGCCCGTCGGGGGCCTGTCGGGAGAACCCGTCCGGGGGCTCTGTCGGGAGAGTCAGCCGGGGTCGCTACAGGGACACCCGTCGGGGCCGCTGCAGGGGCGCCCGTCGTGAGCGTCCGTGGAAAGGGCTACCGGAGTGACTGCCCGATCGGCCGGCCATCTCATGTCATGAGCAAAAACCTCATACGGAGATGACAGCCCGCCCCCGCGCCCGCTACCGTCGGCTCGACATACGTGCGCGCGGAGGGCAGGTCGTCCATGGCAGAGACAGCTCAGCAGGAGGCTGGCCGGGGCCTTTGGTACGGACTGGCCGCCTACGGGATATGGGGGCTCTTCCCACTGTTCTGGCCGCTGCTGGAGCCTGGCGCCGCCGACGACATCCTGGCCAACCGGATGGTCTGGTCGCTGGTCGCGGTCGTACTGCTGCTGCTCGCACAGCGGCACTGGAACTGGATACGCCCGCTGCTGCGCCAGCCCCGTCGGCTTGCCATGCTGGGCGGGGCCGCCGTCGTGATCTCGGTCAACTGGGGCGTCTACATCTGGGCGGTCAACGCCGGCCACGTCGTCGAGACCAGCCTCGGCTACTTCATCAACCCGCTGGTCACCATCGCCTTCGGGGTGCTGGTGCTCAAGGAGCGGCTCCGGGTGGCTCAGTGGGCGGCTGTCGGCATCGGCGCCCTCGCGGTGGCGGTGCTGGCCGTCGGCTACGGGCGGCTGCCCTGGATCGCGCTGACCCTGGCGTTCTCCTTCGCCACCTACGGGCTGCTCAAGAAGAAGGTCGGGCTGAGCGGGCTGGAGAGCCTGGCCGCCGAGAGCGCCTTCATGTTCCCGTTCGCCCTGGGCTACCTGGTCTACCTGGAGGTCTCCGGTCGCGGCACCTTCGGGCACACCGTGGCCGGTTCGTATGGCTGGGGCCACTCGGGGCTGCTGATGCTCAGCGGGGTGATCACCGCGGTCCCGCTGCTCTGCTTCGGTGCGGCGGCCGTGCGGGTGCCGCTCAGCGTGCTCGGAATGCTGCAGTACCTGGCGCCGGTGTTCCAGTTCCTGATCGGTGTCGCGGTCTTCCACGAGTCCATGCCGCCCGCCCGCTGGGCCGGCTTCTCCCTGGTCTGGGCCGCGCTGGCGGTACTGAGCTGGGACGCGCTGCGCCGGGTGCACGCCGACCGGGTGACGCGGGCGGCCGCGCCGGCCCGGAGAGGCGCCGGCACCCCGGGCTCCGACACCCCCGGAGCCGAGCCCACCCCGGCACCGGCGGCCACCCGCTGACCCGGGCAGCCGGGCAGCCGGGCAGCCGGCCACCCGCTGACCCGGACAGCCGGACAGCCGGACAGCCGGACAGCCGGACAGCCGGGCCGCCGGGCCGCCCGGGACGAGCCCGGGCGCTGCCCCCATCCGCGGGCCCGGGCCCGCTACGCGGTGATGTCCCGGCTGGTGAAGCGGGACCACGCGGCCGCGCCGAAGACGGCGACGTACGCGGCCTGCAACCCGAGGTTGTCCAGGACGCCGTCCCAGTACATCGGTTCGCGCAGCAAGTCCCCGAAGGTCAGCCAGTGATGGGTGAAGAGGAACGGCTGGATCGCGTGCAGCTGGGGGAAGCTGTCGAGGATCTGGACGGTGATCACCAGGCCGACGGTGGCGGCCATCGCCGCGATGCCACTGCCCGTGAGCGTCGAGATGAAGAGTCCGATCGCGACCAGCCCGGCCAGCGAGGCGGCCACCACCATCGCGACCAGTACCGCCCGTAGCAGTGCCGGTCCGAGGCCGATCGTCTCCCCGGAGATCAGCGTGACCTCGCCGAGTGGGAACAGCGCGGCGCCGGTGGCGAGTGCCGCCAGTGCGACCGTCGCGGTCGCCGCCAGGCAGAACGCCAGACCGGCCGTGAACTTGGCGGCCAGCAGCCTGGTCCGCCCGGCGGGCGCGACCAGCAGATAGCGCAGGGTGCCGCCGGCCGCTTCACCGGCCACCGAGTCGCCGGCGACCACACCGACCGTCATCGGCAGGAAGATCGGCAGGGCCACGGCGAGTGCGGTGAAGACCAGGAAGAGGCCGTTCTGCGTCACCTGCGCGATGAAAGCGGGGCCCTCGCCGCCGCGCGGACCGTCGGTCTCGATCCGGACCACCACGCCGATCAGGACCGGCAGCACCGCCAGGATCCCCAGCAGCACCATCGTCCGCACCCGGCGGAAGGTCAGCAGCAGCTCGCTGCGGAACAGTGCCAGGAACCCGGCGGCCGTCTGCGGCCGCCGTCCGCCCGCCCGAGCCGCCGTCGCCCCCGAGGCGCGCAGCTCGCCCACCGCAACCGGCTCGCCGACCGCACCCACCGCGCCGACTGCACCCACCGTACCCACCGCGCCCAGCTCGCTCGGCGCGCCCGCTGTCTTCAGCATCTCCGGTGCGCCCGGAGCCTCAGCCCGCGACATCGAAGCCCTCCCCGGTCAGCGCCACGAAGGCGTCCTCCAACGTGCCCCGCTCCACTCCGAAGCCGCGCACCCGTACTCCGGCCGTGACCAGTGCCGCACAGAGCTCCGGCAGGCTGTCGTCGGCCAGCGCACCCAGCTCGCCGTCCACCCGGTCCTCGCCCACCAGCGGGTCGCGGACCCCGTGCGCCGTCAGTACCTCGGAGGCCCGGGTCACGTCGGGGGTGCGGACCACCAGTCGGCCCTGGGCCCGGGCGGCCAGTTCGGCGACGGTGCCCTGCACCACCAGCCGGCCGCGCGACATCACCGCGGCGTGCGTGCAGACCTGCTCGATCTCGTCCAGCAGGTGAGAGGAGAGGAAGACCGTCGTGCCCTCGGCCGCGACCTCCCGGATCAGTGCCCGGATCTCCCGCATGCCCTGCGGGTCGAGGCCGTTGGTGGGCTCGTCCAGGACCAGCAGCTCGCGCGGCTGGAGCAGGGCCGAGGCCAGGCCGAGTCGCTGCTTCATGCCCAGCGAGTACGCGCGGGCCTTCTTTCCGGCTGCGGCGGTCAGGCCCACCCGGTCCAGAGCTTCGGTGACCCGCTGTCGACGGGTGCGCGGGTCGGCGGTCGGATCGGCCGCGTCGAACCGGGCCAGGTTGTCCCGGCCGGAGAGGAAGCCGTACAGCGCCGGGCCCTCGATCAGTGCGCCGACCCGTGGCAGCACCGTGGCGACGGACTGCGGCATCGACGCGCCGAGCACGGTGGCCACGCCCGCGGTGGGCGCGATCAGGCCCATCAGCATCCGGATGGTGGTGGTCTTGCCGGAGCCGTTGGGCCCGAGGAAGCCGAAGACCGAGCCCCGTGGGACGGCCAGGTCCAGTCCGTCCACGGCGAGTTGACCGCCGCGGAAGCGCTTGGTCAGGCCCTGAGTCCTGATCACGTCATCGGTCGAGACCACGCCCGAGAGGCCGGTGCGACCGGCGAGACCGGCGAGACCGGAGACACCGAGGGCACCGACCGCAGGAGCAGCGGGAACAACAGGAACAGCGGGAACGGGAGGAACGGCAGGAACGGCCGTGGAGGCCGGGTGCGCCGCGGCGCCCCGGCCCCCGGCCGGCTCCGTAACGTCCCCCGTCACGGGAGCCCGGGTCACTTACTTCACCCCGGCCGCACTCTGCAGCACCGGCAGCGTCACCGCGCCCGCGAAGACCCGTCCGTCATCGGTGACCAGCACGTTCAGCACCTTGGAGCTGATCAGCGAGCCACCCGCGACCGGCTTGCCGAGCGCCTTCGCCAGCGCCAGCGGGCTCTGCAGCGCGGCCGGGCCGCCCTTGCCGTGCCGGCCCCGCCCGCCGTCGCCCGGTACCGCGGGGCCGTCGGTGGGCAGCTTGGCGCTCAGCACCGCCGTCCATCCCTCGCCGATCACGTTCAGACCCTCGACGGAGCCCGCCGCGTCCTTCGCGACCTGCTCCGACGGGGCCGCCGCCGGGCCGCCCTCGGCCTTGCGCTCCGTCACCTTGGCGCCCTTGGGCACCGCGAAGTCGAAGGTCTTGGCGGCCGGCTTCGCGAACGACACCTCGGTGAAGTGGACGTCCAGCACGGTGCCCCCGTCGGCGCCCTTGACCACGACCGCGAGCGGCACGCCGTTGTCGGCGGCCACCGCGATCCGCACCTCCCCGATGGTCGAGCCGGACTGGGTGGGCCTCACGCTGAGCCGGTACGCCTTCTGCCCGGCCACGTTCGCCGTGCCGTCCACGGTGACGGCCGTGGTGCCCGCGCCCGCCGCCAGGAACTGTCGTGCGGCCTCCTGCGGGGTGGTCGGCACTCCGGTCAGCGGGGCCTTGCCGGGGTGGCCCTGGGGCCGGGCGCCCTGCGGGCCGGTCAGGTGGAGCGCCTCGTTGGTGGAGCTGTCCCAAGCCCAGGCCTGGTCGCCGTTGTGGATCAGCTCGTACCCGGCCAGGTTCTCGATCAGGCCGATCCGCTGGCGGTCCGGGCCGTCCACGGCGACCCGCAGGGTGTGCTCGCCGTCGAGCAGCCCGGCCAGCTTGGCCTCCGGCGCGGCGGCGGACGACGTACCGGACTCGGAGCCCGCGCCGCCCGGACCCGAACCAGAGCCCGATGCCGAGCCCGAGCCGACCGCGCCGCCGATCCCGCCACCGGCCGCGAGCAGCTGGCTCGGCACCCCGAGGTCGGCGGAGACCGAGACGGTGCCGGACAGCGTCTGCGCCTGCGAGCCGAGCGCCTTCGCCACGAGCTGCTCCGCCGTCAGCGTCGGAAGGTCGGGCGGGGAGTCGTCGGCGAGCGCCGGCACCAGGCCCACTCCCGCGGCGATCACCGCCGCGACCGCCACCGGTACCGCTACCCGTACCGCGGTGCGCCGCCCCGAGCGGTGGGGCACCCCACTGTCCCGGTGTCGTTCAGTCGTCGTGTCGTCCGTCATAGCGTCCAACCCCTCCGTAACCGTGACCGACTGCCTGTCTGTTCCATTACAAGGCCCGGAGGCGCCCGGGTCATCGCTCTGGAGGGCCAGATCGGGGTCGCCCTACCGGCGCAGGCGACCCTGATACGGCCTCAGGGTCGCCTCCTCCGGACGTACCGGAACTGGCGTAGGGTCGCGCCATGGACGCAACCTTCCCCCCGACTGCGAACGCGATGCGGCGCGCTCTGCGCCGTGCCCGGGACGGCGTCGCGCTGGACGCGACCGAGGCAGCGGTGCTGCTCCAGGCCAGAGGCGCGGACCTGTCGGACCTCTGTGCGAGTGCCGCCCGGGTGCGCGACGCCGGCCTCGCGGCGGCGGGGCGGCCGGGCGTCATCACGTACTCCCGGAGCGTCTTCATCCCGCTCACCCGGCTCTGCCGCGACAAGTGCCACTACTGCACCTTCGCGACCGTCCCCGGCAAGCTGCGCCGGGCCGCGCAGGGCACCGCGGCGGCGCTCCCCGGGCGGAGCCACGGGATGTTCATGTCGCCGGACGAGGTGCTGGAGGTGGCCCGGCGCGGTGCCGAACTGGGCTGCAAGGAAGCCCTGATCACGCTCGGGGACAAGCCCGAGGACCGCTGGCCCGAGGCCCGCGAGTGGCTGGACGCGCACGGCTACGACGACACCATCGCCTACGTCAGGGCGATGTCCATCCGCATCCTGGAGGAGACCGGCCTGCTGCCGCACCTCAACCCCGGGGTGCTGAGCTGGACGGACTTCCAGCGGCTCAAGCCGGTCTCGGCCTCCATGGGCATGATGCTGGAGACCACCGCGACCCGGCTCTGGAGCGAACCGGGCGGCCCGCACTACGGTTCGCCCGACAAGGAGCCGGCCGTCCGGCTCCGGGTCCTGGAGGACGCCGGGCGCAGCTCGGTGCCGTTCACCAGCGGGCTGCTGATCGGTATCGGCGAGACGTACGAGGAGCGCGCGGAGTCGTTGTTCGCGCTGCGCCGGATCTCCCGGGCCTACCACGGCATCCAGGAGCTGATCCTGCAGAACTTCCGCGCCAAGCCGGACACGGCGATGCGCGGGATGCCGGACGCGGAGCTGGACGAGCTGGTCGCCACCGTCGCCGTGGCCCGGCACATCATGGGTCCGGCCGCCTGCCTCCAGGCGCCGCCGAACCTGGTGGACGGCGAGTACGAGCGGCTCATCGGCGCGGGGATCGACGACTGGGGCGGGGTCTCGCCGCTGACGCCCGACCACGTGAACCCCGAGCGTCCGTGGCCGCAGATCGACCGGCTCGCGGAGCACTCGGCGGCGGCCGGGTTCGAGCTGCGCGAGCGGCTGGCCGTCTACCCCGAGTACGTCCGGCACGGCGAGCCCTGGCTGGACCCGCGGGTGCTGCCGCACGTCCGGGCGCTGTCCGACCCGGGGACCGGTCTGGCCCGCCCGGACGCGGTGGTCCAGGGCCACCCCTGGCAGGAGCCGGAGGACCTGCCCGCCTCGTACGGGCGGACGGACCTGCACGCCACCATCGACACCGAGGGCCGCACCGGCGACCGCCGGGCCGACTTCGAGGACGTGTACGGGGACTGGCAGGTGCTGCGCGAGCAGGTGCTCGCCAAGGGTGCCCCCGAGCGGCTGGCCGGCGATCTGCGCGGGGCGCTGGCGGTTGCCGCCGACGACCCCACGCGGCTGACGGACGACCAGGCGCTGGCGCTGTTCCACGCGGACGGCCCGGCGCTGGACGCGCTCTGCCGGATCGCCGACGACGTGCGCCGCGCCGCGGTGGGCGAGGACGTCACCTACTGCGTCACCCGGAACATCAACTTCACCAACGTCTGCTACACCGGCTGCCGCTTCTGCGCCTTCGCCCAGCGTCGCACCGACGCGGACGCCTACACGCTCTCCCTGGAGCAGGTGGCCGACCGGGCCGCGCAGGCCTGGGAGGTCGGTGCCACCGAAGTCTGCATGCAGGGCGGCATCCACCCGGACCTGCCCGGCACCGCCTACTTCGACATCGCGCGCGCGGTGAAGGAGCGGGTGCCCGGCATCCACGTGCACGCCTTCTCGCCGATGGAGGTGGTCAACGGCGCGACCCGGACCGGTCTCTCCATCCGCGACTGGCTCCAGCAGGCCAAGGCGTCGGGTCTGGACACCATCCCGGGCACGGCCGCCGAGATCCTGGACGACGACGTCCGCTGGGTGCTCACCAAGGGCAAGCTGCCCGCCGCGACCTGGGTGGAGGTCGTCACCACCGCGCACGAGCTGGGCATCCGCTCCTCGTCCACGATGATGTACGGGCACGTGGACACCCCGGCCCACTGGCTGGGGCACCTGCGACTGCTGGCCGAGATCCAGCAGCGCACGGGCGGGTTCACCGAGTTCGTGACGCTGCCGTTCATCCACACCAACGCCCCGGTCTACCTGGCCGGAATCGCCCGGCCCGGGCCGACCGCGCGGGACAACCGGGCGGTGGTCGCGATGGCACGCCTGCTGCTGCACCCGCACATTCCCAACATCCAGACCAGCTGGGTGAAGCTGGGGGCCGAGGGTGCGGCGGAGATGCTCCGCTCGGGCGCCAACGACCTGGGCGGCACGCTGATGGAGGAGACCATCTCGCGGATGGCCGGTTCGGCCTACGGGAGTTACAAGTCGGTCCGGGACCTCCGGGCGATCGCCGAAGCGGCGG
Organism: Kitasatospora sp. NPDC050463; assembly: GCF_040655255.1. NCBI lineage: Bacteria > Bacillati > Actinomycetota > Actinomycetes > Kitasatosporales > Streptomycetaceae > Kitasatospora > Kitasatospora sp. NPDC050463. Next base: position 163,795 of record NZ_JBFAJO010000001.1, on the reverse strand, counting down.
GGCGCCCGCACCGGCAGCGCACCACCACCTACGACGAGGTGCCCGCCGAGCGCCTGGCCGCGGCGCTGGCCTCGGACGGCCACCTGCCGGAGCTGCTGCCGGTCCTGGACTGACGGGTGCTGGACTGAGGGTGCTGGTCCGGCCACCGGTCCTGGACCGCCCACCGGGCCTGTTGAAGTGCTGGTGTTCGAGGGAATCGCTCGACTTGTTCGGCCATTCGAATACAGTGCGAGGGCGCGCGACCCGGCCGTGCGTCGCGCGCCCAGATTCCCGGACGAAAGGCACCCCGTCGTGATGCCACTGTGGTCACGAGCCCAGCAGCAGGACTTCCGCAGCCGGGTGCGGGGCTGTCTGCTCGGCGGTGCGATCGGCGACGCGCTCGGTGCGGGCATCGAGTTCGAGTCGCTGGAGAAGATCCGTGCGACGCACGGTCCGCACGGTGTGACCGGCTACGTCCCCGCCTACGGGCGGCTCGGGGCGGTCACCGACGACACCCAGATGGTGCTCTTCACGGTCGACGGACTGATCCGCGCCCACATCCGGCGGGACACCGGCAGCTGGCACCCGCCCACCGACCTCCACCTCGCCTATCTGCGCTGGGCCGCCACCCAGCGGGACTGGGGCCCGGACGAGCGCCGGGCCGACCTCGGCTGGCTCGGCCGCGAGGAGTGGCTGTACGCCCAGCGCGCCCCCGGCCAGGCCTGCCTGTCCGGCCTCTCCGGCCCGGAGGCGGACCGCCTCGGCACCCTGGAGGTGCCCAAGAACCCGCACTCCAAGGGCTGCGGCACGGTGATGCGGGCGGCTCCGTTCGGGCTGCTCACCACCTGGGAGCCGAGCCTGGTGTTCCAGCTGGCCGTGGAGTGCTCGGTGCTGACGCACGGCCACCCCACCGGCTATCTCTCGGCCGGTGCGCTGGCGGTGATCGTCCAGACGGTGGCCCGCGGCGGCACCCTGGAGGAGGGCGTCCACCTGGCATTGGCCCTGCTCTCCGAGCGTCCGGCGCACGAGGAGACCACGGCGGCGCTGCGGGCGGCGTTGGACGCGGTGCGGGCCGGGGAGCCGTCGGCCGAGCGGGTCGAGGCACTGGGGGAGGGCTGGGTCGCGGAGGAGGCGCTGGCGATCGGGGTGTACTGCGCGCTGGTTGCCCACGACGTGCGCTCGGGCCTGCTGCTGGCGGTGAACCACTCGGGGGACAGCGACTCCACCGGCGCGATATGCGGCAATCTGCTCGGGGTGTTGCACGGGGACAGCGCGCTGCCGCCCGGCCTGGTGGCCGCACTGGAGGGGCGCGGCGCCCTGCTCGAACTGGCCGACGACTTCGTCCTGGAGCTGATGCACGGGCCGGAGCTGCACGGCCAGGACACCCCGGAGGGCGCCGCCTGGGCGGCCCGCTACCCGGTGCTGCGCTGACGGGTCCGCCGGCCCGGTCCGGTCCGGGCGGCCACGGCTCTCCGTTCGGTGGCCCCGTCGGCCCTCCGTTCGGTGCCCGGACACGTAGGTGCCCGTAGCGGCGCCCGCGGCCCCGGGGGGAGGGCGGCGGACACCGCTACGGGCAACTGCGCCGAGAACGGTGCGACGGCTCAGAAGCCGCCGAACACCCCTGCTCCGGCATCGATGGCGAACGCCTTCCAGGCCTCGGCCGAGAAGTTCAGCTGCGGGCCTTGCGGGTCCTTGGAATCCCGTACCGCGACGGCGTCCGCAACCGGCGTGGCGATCTCCACACAGGCGCCGTTGCCGCCGCTGTGGGTGCTCTTCCGCCAGGTCGTCCCGTTCTCGAAGGTGGTGCTCATGCGTGGTATCCCTCTTCAATCGTGGCTATCAGTGACCGGCTCTCGGCCACCCCGAGCGCCGCTGCCCGCAGGTGGTCGTAGAGACTGGTATAGCGGCGCACGTCGGCGTCCTTCTCCAGGTAGAGATCGCTCGTCACCCCTTCGAAGTAGACAACCGTCGAATCGGCTGACTCGGGGAACTCCAGCAGGGAGAATGTCCCGGTCATGCCGGGGTGGGCGCCGTGGGAGAACGGGATCACCTGGATCGTGATGTTCGGGCGCTGGCTCAGTTCCAGCATGTGCTTCAGCTGATCGGCCATCACCGACCGGTTGCCGACCTCGCGGCGCAGGACCGCCTCGTCTATGACGGTCCAGAGACTGCCCAGCTGATTCTCGCCGTTGACGCGGTCCTGGCGCTTCATCCGGACCTGCACCCGCCGCTGGACGGAGAGCGCGTCCGTGTCCGGCTGGGTGCCCTCGACCACGGCCTGGGCATACAGCTCGGTCTGCAGCAGCCCGGGGACGAAAGAGGACTCGTAGGCGCGGATCGAGGAGGCCTCGGCCTCCAGACCGATGTAGACGCTGTACGGGGTCGGCATGTCGTTGAAGTCGTGCCACCACCCGCGCTGGCGGGACTCCCGGGCCATCTCCATCAGGCTGGCCCGCATGGACTCGTCGGTCACGTTGTAGACATCGCAGAGGTCGCGCACGTCGCGCTGGCTGATGCTGCGGCGCCCGTTCTCCAGCCGGCTGATCTTCGACTGGGAGACCATCAGCCGGCCGGCCACCTCCTCCGCCGTCATGGCCAGGCCCTCGCGCAGCTTGCGGAGTTCGGAGCCCAGGCGCCTGCGGCGCACGGTGGGATTGATGTTCGCGGACACGTCGACCTCCGGCCGGACCTCTGGTGATCGTTGGAACGGCAGTCCTCGGAACACAGTGGAAATTGGGACCAACCCCCCTGACTTGGAGCAGCATGTCACCTTGGATCAGGTCGGCGCCGGGGAATCACAGGAGCGCAGTAGAACACATCGTCGGAAAAGCGCTTCGGCGAGACAGCGGGCGTCCCCGAGTGGTAAGGCGGCGATGCGGCTCGATCCGGTAGTGCTGCGATGGCGGTGCAGTGGGTCGTACGGGTGCGTCGGGCGCCCGTACATGTGCTGGTGGCACGTGCTCGGGCAGACCCGGTCAGGGCTCCGCGGAGCCCTGACCGGGTCTGCGGGGACGGCGGAGGGGCGGCCGTCCGGCGACTTCCGTCGCGGGCGACCGCCCCTTCTTCCTGCTGGTTGCTCACCGCCGGGTGGCGGCGCGAGCGGTGCGGCGTGCGCCGTCCCGTACGCTGCCCCGGCTCGGCGGGGCCCGGGCGGTGCCCCGGCCGCGCCCGGGAACCCGGCGCGGTGCAGCTGCGCGGTTGGTGCAGTGCAGTGCAGTGGAATGCGGTTGGTGCTGTCGGAAGGTGCGGCCGTGCGGAGGGTGCTGTCGTGCGGCCGTCGGCGGTGCCCGGCCTGTGGCGGGTCGGTGTCAGCGGACGCCGACGCGGGGCGCCGCGATCCGGCCGCCGCTCCCGCTGCGACCCGCCGCACGCGGGCCGGGCCGGTCCGCGCCGGCCGGAGCGCCGCCACCGCTCTGGGGTGAACGATTCTGCTGCGTCGGCAGGCCGTTCTGCACGTCCAACACGGCGTGCGCGACCATCCCGCCCAGCGGGTCGTAACGGATCAGGTCGCGCAGCCGTGACCGCGAGGACCGTCCCTCGTTACCCGGGTACAGATGCTTGCCCAGGCCCACCGAATGAGCCAGGGCGGCCAGGGCGGCGGTCCGCGGGTCCGGCGGTACGCCGGTGCGGATCGCGGTGTCCAGCCGCTGCTTGATCGCGGCGTTGGTGCAGTCGTCGGACGCCTGGTAACGCGTCGTCGGCAACACGCCGCACATCTGGCCCGGCACGGCCGTGACCATGCCGCACCGCTCCAGGTGCGCCAGATAGGTCTGCCTGAGCCCCAGTCGGGGCCCGCCGATCCAGTGCGCCGCGCGAACCGGACTGCCGCGTCGGCGCAGCAGTTCGAGTGCGTGGTCCAGGGTCGGGTCGCCTGTCGGCCGTGGTAGCACCACGGCGATCCGATCGCCCTCCGGGACGATCCGTCCGGCCAGGGACAGCTCGACGAGCTGGGCCCCGGCGAGTCCGAGGTCGAGGGTCTGCGGCTGCGCCGTGGTACCCGTGGTCGGGTCCAAAGCGAGCAGCAAGAGTTCCTCGGGAACAGTTCTGCGGCTCTTGCCCATCCAAGCCTCCCCGCGTGGATGAATGACAGCGTGACGCCTCTCACACGGGCTTGTCGAGTACGCCTCCGAATCGTGACCTTGCGGAGGCGGTGGGGAACCGGCGAAGGCGGGCCCGGCGTCTGACCGGTGAACAGACCGCAGTGCGGCCGTGCGGCGGCAATACGCGCCGGTCGGGCGGGGTGTGGGCGGCCGGAACGGTCGCCGGTGGCGGAGACTGTACAGGTACACGGGGCGGGGCGTCGGCTTCCCGAAATCGGGTCTGCCGATGCCCCGCCGGGCGTTGAGGAGGCTGGGTTACGTGGGCGAGTCCCCCGACAGGGTGCTGCGGGACGGCGAGCGGAGGCAGGGGCGGGGCGAGGAACGGGGCGGTTCCGTCACCGATGCCGCTGCGACGACGGCGGCCGCGGAACCGGCCGGGCCGCAGGACGCCGACGCCGCTGCGCCGGACGCCGAGGCCGGCGCCGACGCGCCCGGGGGCCCTGCGGGCGCCTCGGAGGCCGGTGCCGACGCCGCCTCGGACGCCGCTCCCGGGCCGACCACTGCTTCCGCCGAGCCTGCCGCTGCGGATGCCGATGCCGATGCTGACGCCGATGCCGCCGGTGCGACGGCAGCGGCCGCAGGCGGTGCCAGGGCGGGATCCACCGTCCAGCTCCGCGTCCGGGATGTGGACACCAGGACCACCATGCTCCGCCTCCCCGTGGACAACGCGACCACTGCGCTGCGACTGCCCGAGGAACTCCGCTCCCCGGCGGACGCGGCCGTCGGGCAGGGCAATCCCGTGGTGGAGCCGTCGGCCGATGCCCCCACCGGAACGCCCGAGCGCCCGACCGGCCCCGACCCACGTCTCGCCATGCGGACGGGCGTCGCGGGCTCCGGGAAGCCCACGGCCGAGCCTGCGGCGCCTGCCGAACCCACCAAGCCTGCCGAACCCACCAAGCCTGTAGAGCCCGCCGAGCCGGCCGAGCCCGTCGAGGAGCCGAAGGGCACCGCGGGACCGAGCAGCCCCGAGCCGCCCAAGGCTCCTGGGGCGCCCAAGACTCCCGAGCCGTCGAAGGCTCCCGAGCCGTCGAAGCCGGCGCAGCCCACGGACGGGGCCGGGCAGCCCGGGCCGGCCGAGAAGCTGGAGAAGCCCCGGACCCTGCGGTCACCCGGCTCGGGCACCGTGCCCGAGCCGGTTCCCGAGCCGCACCCGGAGCCCCGGCCCGTCCCCGAACCGGAGCCGGCGCCCGAACCGGAGCCGGCGCCGGCCCCGAAACCGGCCCCGAAGCCGGCGCCCACGCCGGCTCCCGAGCCGCTCCCCACCCCCGACCCTCGGCCGCTGCCGCCCACGCCGCCGCTGCCGAGGCCCGAGCCGCTGCCCTCCCCCGAGCCGCTGCCCGCCCCCGAGCAGGCGCCCGCTCCGGAGACGACGGCCGAGGCGATGCAGGTGCTGGCGGCGCTCAACGCGCGCCCCGTCTCCCCGCTGCGCCGCGCGCTCAAGCGGATCACCATCTGGACGGTCTTCCTGGCCGTCGTCCTCGGCGCGGTGGTGGCCGCCCAGCTGCTCCGCCCGCTGCCGGACGCCCGGGTGAAGCTGACCGCCCCGGGCAGCTTCAGCTTCGGCGGCGACCCGCTCGACCTGGCCTGGCCGGCCAAGGGCCAGTCGGCCGCCGAGGTGGTCGGTGTCGGCAGCCTCGGCAGCTCCGGCCCGGAGACACCGGCCTCGATCGCCAGTGTCACCAAGGTCATGAACGCCTACCTGATCCTCCAGTCGCACCCGCTCAAGAAGGGGGAGGGCGGCCCGAAGATCACCGTCGACAAGCAGGCCGCCCAGGAGTCCGGCAACGTCGATGAGTCCAGGGTCACCCTCACCGAGGGCCAGCAGCTCACCCAGTACGAGGCGCTGGAGCTGCTGATGCTGCCGTCGGCCAACAACGTGGCCCGGCTGCTGGCCCGCTGGGACGCCGGTTCGGAGGACGCGTTCGTCAAGAAGATGAACGACACCGCCGCCAAGTTCGGCATGGCCAACACCACCTACACCGACCCGGCCGGCTTCAGCCCGGACACCAAGAGCACCGCCAAGGACCAGCTGAAGCTGGCCGAGCAGGTGATGCAGGACGCGATCTTCCGGCAGATCGTCTCGACCCCGGACACCACCTTCAACAACCAGAAGATCTCCAACACCAACACCCTGATCTCCCCGAAGAACGGCATCATCGGCGTCAAGACCGGCTCCAGCACTCCGGCCGGCGGCTGCCTGATGTGGGCCGCGTACAAGGAGATCGGTGGGGTGAAGCGACTCATCCTCGGCGTCACCCTGGGCCAGCCGGCGACCACCGCCGAGCCCAGCATCCTCAAGGTGGTCCAGAACGTCAGCGCCAAGCAGATCCAGGCCGCCCAGAACGGGCTGACCGGTCAGACCCTCGCGAAGCAGGGCGACGTCGTCGGCCGGATCGACGACGGGCTCGGCGGCACCGTCCCGGTCGTCGCCGCCAAGGAGCTCACCGCTGCCGGCTTCCCCGGCATCAGCGGGACCCTCACCCTGGACCCGGCGAAGATCGGTCACACGGCCACGGCCGGCACCCAGGTAGGCGTGCTGAGCGTGGGCGCGGGCGACAACAAGGTCGAGGTCCCGGTAGTCCTCCAGGCCGATCTGGCTCCGCCGTCCATCCTGTCCAGGCTGACCCGGATGCTCTGACCCGCACGTCCGCCCCGCGCGCGGAACCCTGAGCAACCCATCGGCGGGGGAACCGGTCACCGGTTCCCCCGCCGATGCGCGTCAGCCGGCCCGGGAGCCGGTCGCACCCTCCCCGTCCGTGCCGTTCCCGTCCTCGTCCGCCCCGCCCGCCTCCTCCCTGCTGAGCCGGGCACCGCCCCAGACGCCCGGCTCGGTACGGGAACCCAGCCAGTGCGCGACCGTCTCCTCCTCCGACACCACCCGGCCCAGCGCGATCGCCAGCGTCAGCCCGGTGAACATCACGATCAGCCAGGAGAGACCGGTGAAGACCACCCCGTACGGCCCGAACTGCGTCACGCTGTGCCCCATCGCGTGCGGCAGGTAGATCCGCGAGGCGATCGCCAGCCCCGTCACCACCGCCCCGCAGAGCAGCGCCCCCGGCAGCAGCGGCAGCCAGCGCACCCGGCCGACCAGCAGCAGGTGCTGCGTCCACCACCAGAGCGCCGTGGCGTTGAGGAAGGTCAGCGGCACCCCCAGCCAGGCGCCCAGACCGAAGCCGTCCCGTACCGGCGTCTGGAACACCAGGCAGACCAGCCACACCGCCAGCCAGACCAGCCAGCGCCAGGCCGCCACCCGCGACCCCGACTTGGGCAGCTCCCAGCAACGTTCGCAGACCCGTTGCATCGCCCGGCTCAGCGCCGTCGCCGAGACCACCGTCACCAGCGCGCCGACCGCGCCGATGGTGGTCTCCTGGTCATGGCTGGTCTGCAGCACCTGCTGCACCGACTGCTGCGCCGCGCCCTCCAGCCCCAGTTCCTTGCGCAGCGAGCGCACCAGGCCCTCCCGGATCGCGGCCGGGGTGAACACCGCCACCACGAAGAGCGCGGGCAGCGCGCTCAGGAACGCCTGGGCGGCCAGCCGGGTCGCGCAGTCCAGGAGGTTCACCCGCAGCACCTGGCCGAGCGCCCGGCCCACCAGCGGTACGTGCTCGGGCAACTCGCGCGCGAGTCGGCCCAGCTCTGCCGACCGCTCCTTCAGCCGGGCCACCCGCCCGGCCGGGTGCTCGCTCACAGGCGTCCTCCTGGGGCATCTCCCGACCGTGGACAGGTGGGCTGCCGGAGGCGCCCTGTCACCGTGTTCCATGGTCACCCGCCCGCCGGACGGCCGCATCCGGGCGGACCGCTGCCGCCGTGGCGTGGATCGGGCGCACGGCCGGGCGCTGCCGGACCGGGTAAGCCGCCGACCCGGCTCAGCCGGTGGTGCCGTCCAGCAGGGCGAGCGTCACCCCGCCGAGCGGCGTCACCCGGTCGGGCGGGCCGTACCTGGCCCGGAGAGCCTGCGCCTGTTCCGGGGGCATGGCGGTCAGCGGCTCGGCGGTGTCCCCCAGGACGAGCAGCCAGGCCCGCTGCCCCTGTCCCAGGCACGCGACCAGCTGCGGACAGGTGGTCGGGAAGAGGTCCTGCGCCTCGACGGCGCTGCGCTCGACGAAGACCGGGTACGGTCGGACGGCATCGGGCAGGTAGAAGGAGACACCCTGCTCGACCATCGCCCAGCTCTGGTCGCCGAGCGGGGTCGCCAGCCCGTCCCCGGGCCGGTACCCGGCCGTGATCAGATCGGCCGCCGCCCGGTACGGCTCGCGGGAGAGGGAGTGCGCGCCCGGGTGCCGCACGGAGGACTGCTTGGGCAGCGCGACCAGGGCGGGCACCGCGATCAGCCCGACGGCCAGCAGCGCGCCCGCGGCCCGCACCTGCCGTGGCGTCCGGCTGCGCCGCGCGGCCGCCGCGACCGTCGTGTAGACCGCCTGCACCCCGCCGCCGGCCAGCGCCGCCCAGGCCGGCACCGTGAAGAGCAGGTACCGGTCGACGAAGTACGAGGTGCTGCCGCGCGACACCAGCCAGACGCCGACCACCGGCAGCACCGCGAGCAGCAGCAGTTGGAGCGAGGGCAGCCGGCGCCCGGGCAGTACCAGCGCGAGCAGGCCCAGCAGGACGAAGGTGTGGAACACGCCGGCCGAGCCGAACAGCGGCTCCCCGAAGTGCCGCAGCTGGTAGAAGGTCGGCGTGCCGATCCAGCCCAGCTGGCGCCCGGACTGCCGGCTGCCCAGCAGCACCACCGGGAGCACCGGCAGTGCCGCGACCAGCACGGCCAGTGGGTACTGCCAGAGCAGTCGCCGCTCCACGGCTCCGCGGGTCCGCCACAGGTGCAGCAGCACCACGGCCAGCTGTCCGGCCAGCGTCGCGAACGAGATCAGATGGCCGACGCCCGCCACCGCCATCGCCATGCAGTACGGAGCCCAGCGCCGCAGCCCCGGTCGTTCCAGCGCGCGCAGCAGCAACCAGGTGGCCGCCGCGACCGCGCAGGTCACCAGGGCGTACGAGCGGGCCTCCTGCGCGTACCGCGAGACCAGCGGCACCGCGGTGAACAGCAGCCCGCCGCCGACCGCCGCCACCCGGCCGCCGAACAACCGCTGCGCGGTGAGCGCCACGAACGCGGCCGCGCCGGCCATCGCCAGCACGGAGGGCAGTCGCAGCGCGATCGCGGAATCGCCGAACACCGAGGTCCAGACGTGCATCAGCAGGTAGTACGCGCCGTTGCTGGCGTCGATGTGGCCGAGCAATCCGAGCAGATCGCCGAGCGAGCGGGTGGCCACCGTCCAGGTCGCCACCTCGTCCCGCCACAGCTCGGGCGTTCCGAGCCGGTAGCCGCCGACGCAGAGCATCGCCAGCGCCGGCCAGAGCCACACCTGTCCCAGGGCCCGGAAGGCCGGGTGCCGCCGGCCGGCTGATGTCATGGTGAAGCGCCTCGTCCTTGCGGTGATGCGTTGTTGCAGGCGTGCCGGGGCCGGCGCGGATGCCAACGCGCCACGCCGGAACGCCGGTTCGCTCCAGGCTACTGGAGCAGGATGTGACGCCCCGTCGCCGGGCACCATCGGCATCCTTCCCATGATCCCACCTACTCGTGCACCATTCGCACGCGGACTCCCCACGGCTCGCGGCCGCGCCACCGCCGGCCCCGTCCCGGTCGACGGCTCCACCCGACCCACGGCCCGACCCGGCGTGGCCACGTCCCGATCCGCTAGGCTGTCAGCGGTCGGCCGGTGCTCCTCGCACCACGCGCGCCGCCCGACCGCGAACGACCCCGCCTCAGTAGCTCAGGGGATAGAGCACGGCTCTCCTAAAGCCGGTGTCGCAGGTTCGAATCCTGCCTGGGGCACAACGAACGCGCAGCCCGCAGGCCCTCCATCCATCCGGGTGGAGGGCCTGCGGCGTTGCCGCGCACTCCACCGGGCGGCCGGGGCGCGGTTCCCGGTGCGTCGGCCGTCGTCGCGGGCTCTCGTGCGGGGGCCGCTGCGGCCCCCCGTGATCGGACCTGAGGCCGGCAAAGGCCGCGACCGCGTGAAGCCGCATCCCGCCGATGGGGGCGACCTGCTGTCCGCCCTCTGCTCGATCATGCTCCTGACGGCACGTCACGGCCGGTCGGGCCGGGTTGACCGAGGAGCGACCCCGTCCGCTCGGCCCCTGTGGAGGTCGGCGGCCGCAGCACGTCGGTGATCGCGGCCGACCCGGCGCGCGCGGGCGGCGTGGCGGGCCGCCGTGGTCGGGAGTTCCCGTGGTCGGGGGCGCACGGTCGGTCGCCCCCGACCTGGGGTGTGCTCAACCGAGGGCGTGTCGGCCGCGTGAGGTGGTGGGCGGCCGGATGGCGAGGTCGGCGAGCAGGCTCTCGGCCTTGCGGGTCGCGCGCAGCACCTCGGGGTCGAGGTCGACGACGACCAGTTCGCGCCGGTCCGGGCCGGCCTCGGCCAGGAGGCGGCCGTCGGGGGACCAGACGGCGCTGGCGCCGCAGGTCTGCCAGTTCCCGGTGGCGCCGATGTGGTTGGCCAGCACCGTGTAGACGGTGTTGTCGAGCGCGCGGGCCGGGAACCAGGTGCGCGACTCGTGGTGGCCGTGGCCCACGCTGAACAGGGCGCCGACCAGGTAGGCGTGGCAGCCGTCGAGGGCGGCCGCGCGGGCGTGCTCGGGGAAGCCGGAGTCGTAGCAGATGCCCAGGCCGAGCCGCCAGCCGTCGAGTTGAAGGGTGCAACCGGTGTCGCCGGGACGGTAGGTGTCCCGTTCGCTCTTGAAGAGGTACTGCTTGTCGTACCGGGTGACGACGGTGCCGTCCGGGCCGAAGACCAGGGCGGAGATCCGAAGTTCGCCGTCGGCGTCCCGCACGGCCGCGCCGACGACGGCGGCGGTGCCGCTCTCCCGGCAGGCGTCGGCGATCGGCCCGAGCCGGGGATCGCCGGGCTGGACGGCGTACTTGAGGGGGTCGGTCCGGATCAGCTCGGGTTCGTAGCCGGACAGGAACTTCTCGGCGAAGAGCACCAGGCGGGCCCCGGCCGAGGCGGCCTCGCGGATCAGTTCGGCGACGGTCGCGACGTTGGCGGGGATGTCCCCGGCCACGGCCTGGGCCTGGGCCGCGGCGATCCTCAGCGGTCGGTCCGGGTGGTCGGGAGAGGCGGCGGGGCGGTCGGGCGTCGAAGGAAGCGGCATGGCGGCCAGGCTAGGGGGTGCCTGGTGGACCTGAAGGGGCCGGGGCCGCGGTTTTGGCCCTCCCGGGCGTCGAGGTGCTCCGGCCGGCCCTCTCGGCGTCTCGCGTCAGTGGACCGCGTCGTCCGGGCGGTCGCCGGCCTCTTCGAAGGCCGGGTCGTACAGTGCCGCGGTGACCGGGACGACCGGGGAGGCCAGGACGCGCTGGACCCTCGGCCTGGTCCGCCAGTTGACCCGTCGGATGTCCCGGGCCAGCGCGCCGGGCCGGCGCAGTTCGACGGCGACGGTGACCGCACCCAGGACGACCCCGGCGGCCAGCCAGCCGCCCAGTACGTCGCTCGGCCAGTGGACACCGAGGGCGATCCTGGTCCAGCCGACCGTCAGCACCGTCAGCGCGGCGACCGAACAGGCGGCGATCCGTCCGCCGCGTGAGGTCCGGTGCCAGACCAGCCCGACCAGGACGGCGCAGGTGATCGCGGAGGCCATCGCGTGTCCGGAGGGGAAGGCCGGGCCGCCGGCGTGCGCGACCGGGTCGGTGAAGTGCGGCCGCGGGCGGTCGAAGGAGAGCTTCAGTGCCCACAGGAGGCCCCAGCCGACCAGGGTCTGTGCCGCTGTCCAGCAGGCCAGCACCCGTGCTCCGATCAGCCAGAGCCAGACCGCGGCCACGCCGAGCAGCGCACGCATGGTGATCGTGCCGCCGATGTCGGAGAGCATCTGCACCGAGGCGACCCAGACTCTTCGGCCCCGGGCGTCGCTGTGCATGCTGTCGATCCACCCCTGGTCCAGGCCGGCGAGCGGAGACCAGGCGGTCTGCACCAGGGTGGCCAGGGCGGCGAACAGCGCGGCACAGCCCGCCGCGAGCGCCGTGTGCCGGAGCAGATGGCGACTACGCGGGGTGAGGGAGGGCGAGCTGTTGGTCAGGTACATGGCTGACACCTTCCCAGTGCGTTGTGCTGATCGGACGCCGGGCCGATAGCGATTTGGCATCTTTTGTGCGGAGAACCTGCGTGCGCCGGGGCGCGAGCGCGGGCGGCTTCGACGTGCGGGTGGGCCGGGGGGTGCCGATCGGGCCGGGCGACTCGGGAACGCGGGCGGCTGTCGGCGGGTTCAGAAGAGTGAAGAGTGTGCAAAGAGGTGGGCCGGCGGCTCCGCGAGGGCGGGCGTGGCCCCCTTCAAGTGTCGCCCGGTGTCGGCGGTCGCTCCGGATCGGTCGCCCGGCCGACACCTGTGGTGCCGCAGTGGTCACCCTCCGTCCAGGATCGCGGTGAAATCCGGCAGGATACTGCATCGCTGGAAGAATCTGAGCGACTTGGGAATGTTGTCCGGAATCTGTTCGTTGGATCGTTACGTGTGAGCCCCTCGGGGCCCGCATTCTTGCCCTCTCGGGGGCAGGCAGGCAGAGCTCGGCAATACCAGCAAAGGGAGCAAGCATGGCCACCCGTGCCGTCGTTCGCGACAGGGCCGACCGGACTCGCGCGGCCCGCCCGACCAACCTTGAGGCCGACCGTGACCTGGTCGGCATGTACCTCGACGAGATCGCCAGGACGCCCCTGCTCGATGCCGCCGAGGAGGTCGAGCTCTCGCTGCGGATCGAGGCAGGCGTGTACGCCCGGCACCTGCTGGACGAGGCGGAGCTCCCCAAGGGCGTCAAGCGCGAGGAGCTGGAGGCGATAGCCGAGGACGCCGAGCGTGCCAAGGACGTCTTCATCCGCTCCAATCTCCGGCTCGTGGTCGCCGTCGCTCGGCGTTACCCGCGCAGCGGTCTCCCTCTGCTGGACCTCATCCAGGAGGGCAACGCCGGCCTGGTGCGTGCGGTCGAGAAGTTCGACTACGCCAAGGGCTTCAAGTTCTCCACCTATGCCACCTGGTGGATCCGGCAGGCGATCACCCGGTCCATCGCCGACCAGTCGCGCACCATCCGGCTGCCCGTCCACCTGGTCGAGGAGCTGGGCCGGATCCGGCGGGTCCAGCGCGAGAAGTCCAAGGAACTGGGCCGCGAGCCCGAGCCGGCCGAGATCGCAGCCGAGCTGGACACCACCGAGGCGCGGATCAAGGACGTGCTGGACTGGGCGCGTGACCCGGTGAGCCTCAACATGTCGGTCGACGACGAGGGCGAGACCCAGTTCGGCGACCTGGTCGAGGACACCGGGGCGACGTCCCCGGAGGACGCCGTCATGGTCATGCTCCGCCGCGAGGAGCTGGACGGCCTGATCGGGCGCCTGGACGACCGGACGGCCTCGATCATCCGGTCGCGGTACGGGATGGAGGACGGCCGCGAGCGGACGCTCACCGAGGTCGGCAAGCAGCACGGGCTGACGCGTGAGCGGATCCGCCAGATCGAGAAGCATGCGTTGGCCGAGCTGAAGCGGATCGCCGACCACGCGGGCTTCGAGGCCGCCTGACGCCTCCCGGCCGTGGGTCGATCACCACGGCGTCGCCGGTGACGGTGGTGGCGGCCACTGCCGCGGGCCCCAGTGCGGACTCTCCGCACCGGGGCCCAGGCGCGTTCCCGGGTGGACGGGCGGCACCGGGGCGGGAAGCTTCTAGGCTTGAGGAGTGGACGACGTGCGAGACGGAGGCGGGCCGGTGAGCGAGCAGCAGCCCGGGCAGGACAGTACGGATGGGCAGGACAGGGCGGACGCTGCGGAGGCCGTGACGACGGCGGGCGACGCCAAGGCAGCGAGGGGCGGTACCGAGGCGGCGGCGAAGGCCCGGCTGGTCTTCCGGGACCCGCTGGACCAGCAGTCCCGCGACGACACCGACGCGGGCTGGGGCGGGCGCCCGGGAGCGGGGGAGGGCGGTGTACGGGGACTGGACTGGTACCTGAGCCAGCGCCCGCCGCACCACGGCGACTGACGGGGACGGCGCTCAGCGCTGCTGCACGACCAGCGCGTCGCGGATTTCGGTGAGCAGGAGGACCTCCTTGGCCTCGGCGTCCGACTGAATCTCGGCGAGGCTCTTGCGCCTGGCGGCGTACCTTGTCATCGGCAAGATCAGGCAGAAGTAGACGACGGCCGCGGTGATCACGAACTGCAGGAGGGCGCTCAGCACCGAGCCCCACAGGATGAGGATGCCGGTCGTGACCTCGCCGGTCGCGCTCACCTCGCAGGGGCCCTTGAGGCAGGAGCTGTAGGACGAGAGGTCCTTGGCCCCGAAGGCGCCGACGATCGGGTTGATCACGCCCTTGACGAAGGCGTTGATGACGGCGGTGAAGGCCGCGCCGATGACGACGGCGACGGCGAGTTCGACCACATTGCCACGCAGCAGGAATTGCTTGAAGCCTTTCATGCCGCGTGAACGACGAAGTCGTTGTCCCGTTACGGGTGATCTTCGATGCTGCCTGATTGACAACCCGTCCGGCCCACCGACGCGGCGCCCGGCGGGGACAGGCCCGCCCGCGTGGGCCCGAAGGCCAGCACGGCCGCCAGCACGAGCAGGAGCAGGGCGGGCGCGGCGACCCGGTGCCGGACGGCCCGACGGAGCCGGTGGAGGCGGCCGCCGCCACGCCGGATCGGCGGGAACGAGGGCACCTCCTGCCGCGGTGGGACGGCCGGAGCGGGGAGCGGCAGCGGGAACGGCAGGGGGAGGCTCGTGGTCGACATGGGCACCGCCGGTGGTCGCAGGGGGCCGGCCCGAGAAGCGGTCCGGCTCTTCGACGCACACTCTGGGCGGCTCGCGAGTTCGGCGAAAGCCCTTTCCCCAGGCCTGTGGACAACTCGGCCCTGTGGACAACTTCGTACGCCCGTACGGGGCAATCGGCCTGCGCTCGGCTGACGGCCGCACCCGGTGGACGCCCCGCCGCGGTGCGCAGGCACCCCGAGCAGCGCCGGCCCCCAAGCGGTCAGACCGTCGCAGGTCGCCAGCCGCCGGCCGCCGCGAGCGCCGGGCCCCACCCGTGCCCGGGCAGGCGGAAGGCCCGTGGTCCGCGCGGTGGCGCGGGCCCACGGGCCTTCCGAAGTCTGGACTCAGCCGGCGGGCTTCGCCGCCGGAGCCGGGCTCGCCGCGGGGGCCGAGCCGCCCGAGGACGAGGCCGCAGACGAGGACGAGCTCGAGGAGGCCGAGCCCGAGGCCGGTGCCGAGGAACCGGTGCCCACCGAGCTGCTGGACGACGAACGGCTGTCGGTCCGGTAGAAGCCGGAACCCTTGAAGACCACACCCACGGCCGAGAAGACCTTGCGGAGTCGTCCCTGGCAGTTGGGGCACGTGGTCAGCGCCTCGTCGGTGAACTTCTGCACCGCCTCCAGGCCGTTGCCGCACTCGGTGCACTGGTACTGGTACGTGGGCACTTGTCTTCCTCCTGGCACTCTCGCCTGATGAGTGCTAACGATGGTCAATGATGCGGCATTCCGCTGGATCAGTCCAGCGACTCGAATGTGAGATGAGTCGGGGGCGCGCCGAAGTGTCCGTTCCCGCCCCGGGCCCGCACCCCGGCGGGGCACTGGCCGGACCAGCAGCCCCCCGGCACCGAGCCGAACCCGAACCCGAACCCGAACCCACCCGGCACCGCGCCCCCGCGCCTCAGCCCTTGACCGCCCCGACCAGTTGCGGCGCCGCACCCCGCTCGCCGGCGGACGCGACCACCGTGCTCGGCGTACCCGGCGCCACCAGCAGGTGCCGCAGCGCGACCAGCGCGACCAGGCCCAGTCCGGCACCGGCCATCGGCACCAGGAACCCGGCCGAGGGCCCGTGCCCGTCGATCAGCCGCCCGGCCACCGTGGACCCGGCCGCCAGGCCCAGCCCGATGGCACCGGTCAGCCAGGTGAAGGCCTCGGTCTTGGCGCCGGCCGCGACCAGCGTCTCGACCAGGGTGTAGCCGGTGATCAGCGTCGGCGCGATGGCCAGACCGCAGACCAGCCCGGCGACGGACAGCGCGACCAGGTTGGGCATCGCCCAGAGCGTCGAGCAGCCCAGGACCAGCAGCGCGTAGCTGGCGAGCATCCGGTGCCGGGCGGCTCGCCGCCAGGCGACCATGCCGTACAGCACGCCGGCCAGCATCGAGCCGCCGGCGAAGATCCCGTACACGGTGCCGCTGGCCCCGGGCTGGCCGACCGACTCGGTGAAGGCGGTCACCGAGACCTGCATCGCGCCGAAGACGGTGCCGACGCCCAGGAACGCGCCGGCCAGCAGCCGGACGCCGGGGGAGGCGAGCGCGGAGACGCGGCGGACGCCGGGCTGGTGCGGGTGCCTGGCCGGGGCGGTGCGCCGCTGGGCGGCGAAGGCGAGCCCGCCGGCCACGGTCAGCGCGGCCTCGGCGATCAGCCCGGCGGAGGGGTTGAGCGAGGTGGCGATGACGCCGGCGAGAACCGGGCCGATCACGAAGGTGAACTCGTCCGTCACCGACTCGAAGGCGAACGCGGTGTTCAGCTTCGCGGCTGAGACGGCGGGAGCCTCCGTGCTCTCCGTGGTGAGCTTGGCGACCCAGCGGGAGCGGACCATCGCGCCGACCTGCGGCACGCTGGCGCCGGCCGGGGCGGCGGCGAGGAAGAGGGACCAGACCGGGGCGTGGCCCAGGGCCAGTGCGATCAGCGCGCCGACCGAGACCGCGTGCACGATCACGCTCGGGACGAGTACGGCGGCCTGGCCGTAGCGGTCGGCCAGCCGGCCGGTCTGCGGCCCGACGAAGGCCTGGGCGACGGCCGAGACCGCCGCGACGCTGCCGGCCGTGCCGTACGAGCCGTGGGTGTCCAGGACCAGCAGGACGATGCCCAGGCTGAGCATCGCGTACGGGAGCCGCGCGGCGAAGGCGGGGGCGAGGAACGTCCAGGCCCCGGGGGTGCGCAGCAGTGCGCCGTATCCGACGCGGGCGGGTGCGCCCCGGTCGGTGGCGGCCTCGGTGCCCGGCCCGGTGTCGGGGTGGGTGGCCGTGGCCAGGGCAGCGCGGGTGTCCGCGGTGTTGTCGACCGTTCGGCGGGCCGTCACGGTCGGTCCTTCCTGCTGCCTGGTAGCGCGGAAGGGGCATGGGGTGGCCCCGACGGCGCCGAGAGTCGTCCTCTCGCGCGTCGACCGGGGTAGTTACCGGGCCGGCTCGGCGTGGTTGCCGAGATCAGGGCCGCGGCCGCCGAGCGGTCGCGCCAACTCTGCTTCAGACAGATGCTGGGGTGTCTCAATCGTCATGCGTATACGCGCGTAGATGGCGCGCTTTCTCCACAATACAGAGGACATCCCCATCTGTCCCGCCGATGGCGGGTGAACCTGGGTGAAGCGCCCGTGGTCACCTGCCGTACAGCCAGCCTGCGAGCTTGCCGCCCTTGTCCACGGCCCGCAGCCGCCGCTCTGCGGCCTCGCTCACCTCGTCCGTCGTGACGACCAGCAGCTCGTCCCCGCCGCGCAGCACGGTGGCCTTGTCCGGGACGAAGCTGCTCCCGTCCCGGACCACCAGGGTCACCGCCGCGCCGGCGGGCAGCCGCAGTTCGCCGATCTCCACGCCGGACATCCTGGAGGTCGGCGACAGGGCCACCGACAGCAGGTGCCCGTGCAGCTTCTCCAGGGGGGCGGACTCGATGCCGAGGTCCTGGCCCATCGAGCCCTCGGAGACCCTCAGCCACTTGGCGACCCAGGGCAGGGTCGGGCCCTGGAGCAGGGTGAAGACCACGACCAGGATGAAGACGATGTTGAAGACGTCCTGGGCCATCGGCGCGTTCGACACCATCGGGATGGTGGCCAGCACGATCGGCACCGCCCCGCGCAGCCCGGCCCAGCTGAGCAGTGCCTGTTCGCGGCCGGGAAGCTTGAAGGGCGTGAGCGTGAGCACCACCGACAGCGGTCTGGCCAGGAAGACCAGCACGGCGCCGATCACCAGCGCGGGCACCACGGCCGAGCCCATGGTCTCAGGCGTGCAGAGCAGGCCGAGCAGCACGAACATGCCGATCTGCCCGATCCAGGCCAGGCCGTCGGCGAAGCCGCGGACCGCCGGGCCGTGCGGCAGTTTGGCGTTCCCCAGGATGACCGCGCTGATGTAGACGGCGAGGAAGCCGGAGCCGTGCAGCAGCGCGCCGCCGGCGTAGGCGAGCACGGTGAGCGCGAGGACGGCGATCGGGTAGAGGCCGGAGGACGGCAGTGCGACGTGCTTGATCCCGAACGCGCCGAGCCTGCCGACCGTGTAGCCGACCGCCGCGCCGATCGCCAGCTCCGCGATGATCGTGCCGATCAGGACGTACCAGGAGTCCAGCTCGCCGGTGGTGGCGAAGGCGACGACCAGGATGACCACGGGTGCGTCGTTGAAGCCGGACTCGGCCTCCAGCAGTCCGGTCAGCCGGTGCGGCAGCGGCACCATCCGCAGGACGGAGAAGACGGCAGCCGCATCGGTCGAGGAGACGATCGCCCCGAGCAGCATGGAGGTCCGCCAGTCCAGGCCGACCAGCCAGTGCGCGCCGGCGGCGGTCACGAAGACGCTTATCCCGACGCCGACCGTGGCGAGCACGGTGGCCGCCGGCATCACGGGTCTGACCTCGCGCCAGCTCGTCTTGAGGCCGCCCTCGGCCAGGATGACGACCAGTGCGGCGTAGCCGATCACCTGGGTCAGCGCGGCGTTGTTGAAGGCGAAGCCGAGGCCGTTCTGGCCGAGTGCGACGCCGATGCCGAGGTAGATCAACAGGCTGGGCAGCCCGGACCGGGTCGAGAAGCGCACGGCGACCACCGCGACCAGCAGGATCACGGAGAACTCGAGGAGCAGCTGGTTCAGGTGGTCGACATTCACGCAGGGGCACCTCGGGCAGGCTGGGGGCGGGCGGGGTGTCTGGCGGCGGTGAGGCCGGAGGGAGCCGACCGGCCAGGGAGATTGCTCCCCTAGCGGATCGTTACTCAGTCTAACATTTTGCCATATCTTTAGTTTCGCTGCTCACATGGGCCCCTCCCTACCCTTCGCTGACCTCGTCCGATCCCACCGTGAGCGTCCCCCGTGCACGCCCGCCAGGCGAGTCGGCCTAATGTGGTGCCCTGTCATGGCCGAGTGCCCTGGACATGCCCGCCCGCCCCCCAGTCGAGGACCGCAAGGACCCAGATGCCCCGCTCGAAGAAGTTCCGGCGCGCCCGTCTGATCGTGATCGTGCTGGTCGTGCTGCTGGTGGCCGGCGCCGGCTACGGCGGCTACCGGGGGGTGGCCGCGGTCCGCGCGTCCTTCCCGGAGGTCGACGGCAGCGTCAAGGTGGCGGGCCTGAGCGCGCCGGTCGACGTGAAGCGGGATGCCAACGGCATCCCCCAGCTCTACGCGGACACCTCGGAGGACCTCTTCCGCGCCCAGGGATACGTCCAGGCCCAGGACCGGTTCTGGGAGATGGACGTCCGACGGCACATCACCGCGGGCCGGCTCTCCGAGATGTTCGGCGACAGCCAGGTCGAGACCGACTCCTTCATCCGCACCATGGGCTGGCGTGACGTGGCGCAGAAGGAGTTCGACTCCCAGCTGTCGCCCGAGACCAAGAAGTACCTGCAGGCCTACGCCGAGGGCGTCAACGCCTGGCTGGGCGAGCACCCCGGCGGCGCGAGCGCCTCGCTGGAGTACGCGCTGCTCGGGGTCGCGAACGGCGACTACAAGCCCGAGCAGTGGACCCCGGTCGACTCGGTGTCCTGGCTGAAGGCGATGGCCTGGAACCTCTCCGGGAACCTCCAGGAGGAGATCGACCGCTCGCTGCTCGCCCAGGACTTCAGCCCGGAGAAGATCGCCGAGCTGTACCCGGAGTACCCGTACGCGCGCAACGGCACGATCGTGAAGACCGGCACCGTGGCCGGCGAGACCTACCGCCCGGCGGACGGCTCCGCGCCGCCGGCGGGCGCCGCCGGCGGCACCGGCGCGGCCACCGCCCAGGGCGCGGCCGCGACCAAGGCGATGCTCAAGGACGTCACCGACCGGATCGACGCGATGCCGCAGCTGCTCGGCCGACAGGGCCAGGGCATCGGCTCCAACTCCTGGGTGGTCGCCGGCACGCACACCACCACCGGCAAGCCGCTGCTGGCCAACGACCCGCACCTCGGCCCCGGTCTGCCCTCCGTCTGGTACCAGATGGGCCTGCACTGCCGGACCGTCTCGGCCGCCTGCCAGTACGACGTCTCGGGCTTCACCTTCGCCGGCATGCCGGGCGTGATGATCGGCCACAACAAGGACATCGCCTGGGGCTTCACCAACCTCGGCGCCGACGTCACCGACCTCTACCTGGAGAAGGTCACCGGCCCGGACACCTACCTGGTGGACGGCAAGGAGGTGAAGTTCAACCTGCGCAAGGAGACCATCAAGGTGGCCGGCGGCGAGGACCGCACCATCACCGTCCGCACCACGCAGACCGGCGCGCCGCTGATCTCCGACCAGAGCACCGAGCAGCAGAACGTCGGCAAGTACGCCCCGAACGGCACCTCCGCCCCGGACCGCTCGACCACCGGCTACGGCGTCGCCCTGCAGTGGACGGCGCTCGACCCGGGCAAGACCATGGACGCGGTCTTCACGCTGGACCGCGCCAAGGGCTGGGACGACTTCCGGGCCGCCGCCAAGGACTTCGCCGTCCCCGCCCAGAACCTGATCTACGCCGACGCCAAGAACATCGGCTACCAGGCCCCCGGCACCATCCCGGTGCGCGGCAAGGGCGGCGACGGCAGCTACCCGGCCCCCGGCTGGGACTCGGCCTACCAGTGGAAGGGCTCCATCCCCTTCACCGCCCTGCCGTACAGCTTCAACCCGGCCGTCGGCTACATCGTCACCGCCAACCAGGCCGTGGTCGACCCGTCGTACAAGTACCTGCTGACCAAGGACTGGGAGTACGGCACCCGGGCCAAGGAGATCACCGAGCAGATCGACGCCAAGCTCAAGAACAACGGCAAGATCTCGCCGGACGACATGCAGGGGATGCAGCTCGACAACACCAGCGTCCTCGCCAGGACCCTGGTCCCGTTGCTGCTCAAGGTGCAGATCGACGACCCGTACGTCCGCGAGGCGCAGGACCTGCTGAAGGACTGGAACTACCACCAGGACGCCGACTCGGCAGCGGCCGCCTACTACAACGGCGTCTGGCGCCAGGTGCTCAGCCTCTCCTTCGGCCAGAAGTTCCCGGCCGATCTGCGCGCGGAGGACAACTGCCTGCTGGTCCGCCGGCAGACCGATCCGACCAAGCCGGACAGCAGCACCCAGATCGTCACCGAGTGCGGCACCCGTGACCCGGGCAAGGCCCAGCCGGACGGCGGCGACCGCTGGACCGAGGTGGTGCGCCAGCAGCTGGAGAAGCCCGACAGCGGCTGGTGGACGTACATCGACTCGCAGCACCACGAGCAGAAGGGCCTCGACAACCTGCTCGCCGAGGCAATGAAGAATGCCCGTCAGGACCTCACCGCGCTGCTCAGCAAGGACGTCTCCACCTGGAGCTGGGGCCGTCTGCACAAGCTGACGCTGCGCGAACAGACCATGGGCAGCGACGACTCCTCGCTCGCCTCCGGCGCCGTCCAGCGGCTGCTCAACCGCGGCCCGTACCGCCTCTCCGGCGGCTCGGGGGCGGTCGACGCGGCGGGCTGGAACGCGGCGGCCGGCTACGAGGTGGACTGGATCCCGTCGATGCGGATGGTCGTCGACCTGAGCGACTTCGACGCGTCGCGCTGGATCAACGTCGGCGGCGCCTCCGGTCACGCGTTCCACCCCAACTACAACGACCAGACCGACCTGTGGCTCAAGGGCAAGCTGCTGACCTGGTCCTATTCGCCCGACGCGGTCGAGAAGTCGGCCAAGAACAAGCTGGTGCTGACCACCGGCTGACCGGGCCCGGTCCGTACGGCGGCCCCGCTCCCCGGATTCCGGGGCGCGGGGCCGCCGCCGTCACGGCGGGCCGTGCTCACCGCGGTGGCCGGCCCAGCCGGTGCAGCCCGGACGGGGTGAGGGCGACGTCCACCGGCAGGTCGTGCGGCTCGGCCGGCACGCTCTCCAGCAGCTCGTGCTCGTAGAGCAGCACCGCCAGCAGCGGGCGCGCCCCGGCCCGTCCGAGCCGGGCCAGCACCCGGTCGTACGAGCCGCCGCCGCGGCCCAGCCGCAGTCCGCGCCGGTCCACCGCCAGGCCGGGCAGCAGGACCAGCGACGCCGTCGTCACGGCCTCCGGTCCGAGTCGCCCGCCGACCGGCTCCAGCAGCCCGCGCCCGGCCGGTGCCAGCGCCTGCGGCCCCTGGTACGCGGCCCAGTCCAGGTCGTTGTCGGCCAGCAGGACCGGCAGCAGGACCCGGACGCCGCGTGCCAGCAGGGCGTCCAGCAGCGGGCGAGTGCCCGGCTCGGCGCCGACCGACACGTACGCGGCCACCGTGGCGCCCGGCGCGGCCAGCTCCCCGGCGTGCCCGGCCAGCGCGTGCGCCGCCTGCTCCCGCTCCTGCGCCGCCAGCGCACGCCGTTCGGCCAGCAGCCGTGTCCTCAGCGCGCTCTTCTCGTTGTGCATGGGATCCTCCACAGCTCTGTGCCCGTGACGCCCAGAGCCTGACATGCGGAAGGCGCCCCGATGTCGACCCCGCTACTGGTCCAGGCCCTGGCCGCGCTGAGCGCACCCGCGCTGGCCGGTGCCGCCGTGCTCGGGCTCCGACTGCGCCGGGCCGACGGCGCCGCCGCCGACCGCGAGGCTCGGCTGCGAGAGCAGGTCGGCGAGCTGGAGGCCCGCTGCGCCGAGCTGGAGCGCACCGCCTCCTGCGACCCGGTCACCGGGGTCTGGAACTACCGCCACCTGCAGCTCACCCTGGACCGGGAGATCGAGCGCGCCCGCCGTGCCGAGCAGGCCGACCAGCAGGAGGGCCCCCACCCACTGGCCGTCCTGCTGCTGGACATCACCGGCTTCGACGCGGTCATCGCCGAGCACGGCCGGGCCCGGGCCAACGCGATACTGCGCGACCTCGCCCAGCGGCTCGGCATGGAGATCCGCCGCTCCGACACCCTCGGGCGGTACAGCGGCGAGGAGTTCCTGGTGGTGCTGCCGGACACCGGCGCCGAGGGCGCGGCCCACGTCGCCGAACGGCTGGTCTGGTCGGTCCGCCGCCACCTGCTGCTGGACTGGTCCTCCGGCCCGCGCGAGGGCCGCCGTGCGAACGGCAACGGACTGACCGCCGCCGCGGGCCTCGCCGTGCTGCCCACCGACGGCACCCACGCCGCCGTCCTGCTCCGGGCCGCCGACCGGGCCCTGACCGAGGCCCGCGCGGCCGGCGGGGACTGCTGGCGCGCAGCCGCCTCCTCCCGGCCACTCGACGGCTCCGATGCCGAGCGTGACCGTTCGGAAAAGCCGGGTAGTCTGTCGCCCTGTGCCGGGGAGGACCCCCTCACCTCACCCGGCATTTCCCCTTTGCCTGCCACCATGGCCGGGCCCAGCGACGTGCTGTCATAGCCGGTCAACCGCGCTCGGCCGGGCGAAAACATGCCTTAGTAAGGTAAACGCATGACGACGATCAGCTCCCGAATTCCGGTTACCAAGGCCGTGGTCCCCGCGGCCGGACTGGGCACGCGCTTCCTCCCGGCCACCAAGGCCACTCCGAAGGAGATGCTGCCCGTTGTCGACAAGCCGGCGATCCAGTACGTCGTCGAGGAGGCGGCCTCCGCCGGGCTGTCCGACATACTGATGGTCACCGGCCGTAACAAGCGCGCTCTCGAGGACCACTTCGACCGCGCCTACGAGCTGGAGGAGCTGCTCGCCCGCAAGGGGGACCAGGACCGGCTGCGCCGGGTGCGCGAGTCCGTCGAGCTGGCCAACATGCACTACGTCCGCCAGGGCGACCCGAAGGGCCTCGGCCACGCCGTCTCGGTCGCCGAGCAGCACGTCGCCGGCCAGCCCTTCGCCGTTCTCCTCGGTGACGACCTGATCGACCCGCGCGACCCGCTGCTCGCCCGCATGATCGAGGTCCAGCAGGAGCTCGGCGGCTCGGTCGTCGCGCTGATGGAGGTCGACCCCGCCCAGATCCACCTGTACGGCTGCGCGGCCGTCAAGGCCAACGGCTTCGGCGAGGACGTCTTCCAGGTGACCGACCTGGTCGAGAAGCCCGAGACCGCCGACGCCCCGTCGAACTACGCCGTCATCGGCCGCTACGTGCTCGACCCCTCGGTCTTCGACGTGCTGCGCGAGACCCCGCCCGGCCGCGGCGGCGAGATCCAGCTCACCGACGCCCTGCGCGAGCTGACCACCCGCGACGCGGAGAGCGGCGGCCAGGTGCACGGCGTGCTCTTCAAGGGCCGCCGCTACGACACGGGTGACCGCGCGGACTACCTGCGCGCTATCGTCCGACTGGCCTCCGAGCGCGAGGACCTGGGCCCGGAGTTCCGTTCCTGGCTCCGTGAGTTCGTCGCCTCCGAGCTGCAGGACTGACCACCGACAGAGAGCGAGAGCGCCGATGACCGGGTCCACGGAGAGCAGCCCCACCCCCGCCGCAGCCTGCTGCGACGGATCCGCGGACCCGGCACCGGCCGCTCGCCCGGCGCGCCTGTGGAGCGTCGACGAGCACCTCGCCGACGTGCTGGCAGCCGTCGGCCCGCTGCCCGCGATCGAGCTCCAGCTGCTCGACGCCCAGGGCTGCCGGCTCGACGAGGACGTGTTCGCCGACGGCGACCTGCCGCCCTTCGACAACAGCTCGATGGACGGCTACGCCGTCCGCACCGCCGACACCACCGGGGCCACCGCCGAGTACCCCTCGGTGCTCTCGGTGGTCGGTGACATCGCCGCCGGCGCCGCCGAACTGCCCAGGGTCGGCCCCGGCCAGGCCGCCCGGATCATGACCGGCGCCCCCGTGCCGCCCGGCGCCCAGGCCGTCGCGCCGGTCGAGTGGACCGACGGCGGCAGCGGTACCGGCCTGGCCGCCGACGCGATGGACGCCGCGGTCGAGGACGAGGAGGTCCGGGTGCTGCGCCCGGTCGCCGAGGGCGCCCACGTCCGCCGCCGCGGCAGCGACGTCACCGCCGGCGACCGGGTCCTGGAGGCCGGCACCCGGCTCGGCCCGACCCAGCTCGGCCTGCTCGCCGCGATCGGTCGGGCCACCGTGAAGGTCCGCCCCCGTCCGCGCGTGGTGGTGCTCTCCACCGGCAGCGAGCTGGTCCAGCCCGGCGAGCCGGTCGGCCCCGGGCAGATCGCCGACTCCAACAGCTTCACCCTCACCGCCGCCGCCCTGGACGCCGGTGCCATCGCCTACCGCGTCGGCGGGGTGCCGGACGACGCGGCGCGGCTGCGTGCCGTCCTGGAGGACCAGCTCGGCCGCGCCGACCTGATCGTCACCAGCGGCGGCGTCAGCGTCGGCGCGTACGACGTGGTCAAGGAGGTCTTCGAGTCCTACGGCGGAGCCGCCACCGTCGACTTCCGCCGGCTGCGGATGCAGCCCGGCAAGCCGCAGGGCTTCGGCCGGATCGGCGCCGGGGCCGGCGTCCCGCTGCTGGCACTGCCCGGCAACCCGGTCAGCGCCTACATCTCCTTCGAGCTCTTCGTCCGCCCGGTGATCCGCACCATGCTCGGCGCCGCCGACGTCCACCGCCCGGTGGTCCGGGCGCTCTGCCCGGTGGCGCTGCGTTCACCCGCCGGGCGCCGGCAGTTCCTGCGCGGCCGGTACACGGCGGCCGACGGCGTGGCGGAGCCGGTCGGTGGCGCGGGCTCGCACCTGGTCGGCGCGCTGGCCAG
The DNA here is from genome assembly GCF_040655255.1 of Kitasatospora sp. NPDC050463. Classification (NCBI taxonomy): domain Bacteria; kingdom Bacillati; phylum Actinomycetota; class Actinomycetes; order Kitasatosporales; family Streptomycetaceae; genus Kitasatospora; species Kitasatospora sp. NPDC050463. The sequence goes on along the minus strand of NZ_JBFAJO010000001.1, from coordinate 137,979 downwards.
GGCGGACTGCCTGATCACCGTGCCGGAGGACGTCACCGAACTCCCCGCCGGCAGCGAGGTGGACGTCGTCCTGCTGGGCGGCTGAGCGGCGCCGGCGACCGGCCGTCTCGCTCCCTGACACGGCCCGTCCCACGCCCTGGCCGGAGCGAGGAGTACGGTAGCGCGGTATTCGATCTGCGCGCCCCCTGGAGCCACCCGTGACCACCTCACCCCCCGGCGACCGCCTCACCCATGTCGACGACCAGGGCGCGGCCCGGATGGTCGACGTCTCCGAGAAGGCCACCACCGCGCGCACCGCGGTCGCGGCCGGCCGGGTCCGGGTCGCCCCCCGGGTGGTCGAGCTGCTGCGGGGCGAGGGCGTGCCGAAGGGCGACGCCCTCGCCGTCGCCAGGATCGCCGGGATCATGGGGGCCAAGAAGACCCCGGACCTGATCCCGCTCTGCCACCCGATCGCGGTCTCCGGGGTGAAGGTCGAGCTCGCCGTCACCGACGACGCGGTCGAGATCACGGCCACCGTGAAGACCGCCGACCGTACCGGTGTCGAGATGGAGGCGCTCACCGCCGTCGCGGTGGCCGGCCTCACCGTGATCGACATGGTCAAGGCCGTCGACAAGGGCGCCACCATCGAGTCCGTCCGGGTGCTCAGCAAGACCGGTGGCAAGAGCGGCGACTGGTTCGCTGCGGGGAGCCCGGCATGAGGGCGCCGGTCATGAGGGCGCTGGCCGTCACCGTCTCCAACCGGGCCTCGGCCGGTGTCTACCCGGACCGCGGCGGCCCGCTGCTGGTGGCCGGCCTGAGCGCGATGGGTTTCACGGTCGACGGCCCCCGGGTGGTGCCGGACGGCGAACCGGTCGAGGCGGCCCTGCGCGAGGCCGTCGCGGCCGGCTACGACGTGGTGCTCACCACCGGCGGCACCGGCATCTCCCCGATGGACCTCACGCCCGAGATGACCGCCCGGGTGATCGACCGGCAGGTCCCCGGCATCGCCGAGGCCATCAGGGCGTACGGCCGCGAGAAGGTCCCGACCTCCGCGCTCTCCCGCGGGCTGGCCGGCCTCGCCGGACGTACCCTGATCGTCAACCTGCCGGGCTCGACCGGCGGCGTCAAGGACGGCCTGGCCGTCCTGGAGCCGCTGCTCGCGCACGCCGTCGACCAGCTCGGCGGCGGGGACCACCCCCGGCCCGACGCACCTGCTTCCGGGAGAGCGCACTGAACGCCGGCTGGCCGGTAGAACTCCACGAGGGGGACGTCGCGCTGCGCCCGATCCGGGGCCGCGACCAGCGGGAGTGGCAGGAGGTCAGCCGCCGCAACCGGGACTGGCTGCGGCGCTGGGAGGCCACCGTGCCGCCCGGCCCGGCCGGCCGCGGCGCCGGCCCGCGCCCGACCTACCGGCAGATGGTCCGCTTCCTGCGCAGCGAGGCCTCGGCCGGGCGGATGCTGCCCTTCGTCGTGCTGCACCAGGGCAAGCTGGTCGGCCAGCTGACCGTCGGCGGGATCACCTGGGGCTCGATGTGTTCGGCCAACGTCGGCTACTGGATCGACGAGGCGGTGGCCGGCCGGGGCATCATGCCGGCGGCCGTGGCGCTGTCGGTGGACCACTGTTTCGCCACCCTGGGCCTGCACCGGATCGAGGTCTGCATCCGGCCGGAGAACGGGCCGAGCCGCCGGGTGGTGGAAAAGCTCGGCTTCCGCTCGGAGGGAATGCGGCCGCGCTATCTGCACATCGACGGCGACTGGCGCGACCACCTCGTGTACGCCCTGACCGCCGAAGAGGTTCCCGAGGGGATGCTGAAGCGCTGGCGGACGCTCAGTTCCGCCCGGCGTCCGCATAATTGAATATATGTTCGAAAGAAATATCGATATGGCATCGGCCCGGCGACGGACGGGCACAAATACCGGCAAAATAGTCGGAGAATCAGCTTGATCACACGACACGCCGTGCCAAATTGCTGCCAGGCCTTCCCCGGCGCCCGTACGGTGTGAAACGTGAGCAGTAGCGGCCTTATCTACGCCGTCATCGTAGGGGCCTGGGCCGCCTATCTGGTGCCGATGTGGCTCCGCAGGCAGGACGAGCTCAACGAGGCGCGCCCGACGGAACGCTTCAGCACCGCCATCCGCCTGCTGGCCGGGCGTTCGGCGCTGGAGCGGCGGGCGTCCCGGGCCCTGGGCGACGAACCGCGTGACGACGAGCAGAGCAACGACGACGGCCCTCCCGTACGGGACGAGGCCGCCTCGGGCGACCCCGAGGGTGAGGCTGACGGCGAGGCCGCGGCGGAGCCGCAGCCGGCACCGGAGCCGCGGTCGGAGCGGCAGCAGGAGGTGGAGGCGGAGCCCGACCGGCCCGCCGTCCGTGCCCCGGAGCGTCCGGCCGGGGTGCGGGGCGGGATCGAGCCCCGGGCGCGGCTGCTGGCCCGGCGGCGCCGGATGGTCACCGTCCTCTTCCTGGCCTTCGCCCTCGGCGCGGTCGCGGCGGCGGTGTCCGGCCTGGCCTTCCTCTGGGTCCCGGCCGTGCCGGCGACCCTCCTCACCCTCTACATCGGCCACCTGCGCAAGCTGGAGCGCCTGCGGTACGAGGTGAAGATCGACCGCGCCCGGGCCGCCCAGGCCGCCGAGCGGCTGCGCCAGCGCGAGCAGCGGCGGGCCGAGGCCCGCCCGGCCGAGGAGGCGCCGCCGCAGGCCCCCGCCGCCGCGGAGCCGGTCGGCCGCGGCCGACCGCACCTGCGACTCGCCACCGACCGCGACCGGGCTCCGGCGCCGGCCCGCCCGGGGTCCGCCTCGGCGCTGGCGGAGGCGACCGAGCACGAGGAGTGGGTCGACGGCATGCGCGAGCGCGGTGCGGCCGGCCCGGACTCCTGGGAGCCCGTCCCCGTCCCGCTGCCGACCTATGTCACGGCTCCGGTGGCGCCCCGCGTCAGCCGGGGTCTCGACCTGTCGGCCCCCGGCACCTGGACCGCCGGGCGCCCGGCAGAGGCCAGGATGGGGGAGGCCCGCCCGGGGGAGGCGCGCAACACCCCGCTCTTCGACCAGGACGCCGAGCCCTCCGCCGCCGCCGAGTCCCGCCCGCGCGCCGCCAACGAGTGACCGGCCGGGGCGCTGCGGCGTCCCCGGCCGGCCGGTGCTCCCGGGGTGGTCACGAGCCCCCTCGGAAAGGTGCTAAAGTTTCTTCTCGTTGGGGCTGTGGCGCAGTCCGGTAGCGCACCTCGTTCGCATCGAGGGGGTCAGGGGTTCGAATCCCCTCAGCTCCACCCAACAGGAAGTCCCGCCCGATCGATCAGATCGGGCGGGACTTCTGCGTTGTGCCGGAAGGTGCGCGGACCGGGGGTCAGCGGGCCGCGGCGGGGCGGTGGTTGGGTCTGTGACGATGATCACCTGACCACCAGTACGGTGCACGGGGCGTGGTGCACGCAGTAGTGGGTGACGGTGCCGAGGGCGGCGCCGGGCGGCGCGGCGCGGCCACGGCTGCCGAGGACGAGCGCGCTGGCTCCCTCGGCGGCGCCGGTCAGCGCGGGGCCGGGGGCTCCGGCCTTGAGGTGGCGCCGGACGACGGATGCTCCAGTGGGGGAGAGCGCGGCGGCGAGGGTCTCGTCGAGGATCCGGGCGGCGTGCCGCTCGGGGCCGAAGCCGTCCAGGGCTGGCGGCACGAGGCCGTGCTCGCCCAGCAGACAGGGGAACTCCCAGACGGTCACCGCCTCCAGCGGGCCCCCGGTGAGCTCGGCCAGCCGGGCGGCCCAGCGGACGGCGGCGAGGGAGAGCGGGGAGCCGTCCACGCCGACCACGATCCTGCCGTCCGGCTGCCGGGTCATGGTTCGAGCCTAGGGCCTGTGGTCGGACGTCCGCCTGCGGGGCGAGGCCGAGGCACGGGCCGCACCGCGGGGCGGCGGGACGGCCGAGGGCCGGCCGGAGCTGCTCCGGCCGGCCCTCGGGAGGGTGTCGGGTTCGGTCAGGGCTGGCCCGAGCCCGCGTACGGGCCCGGCTGCGGGGCCCCGGCCTGCGGCGGGACGGAGCCGTAGCGGGCCGGCCGGCGGCCGCGCGGGTGGCGGGTGAGCGTGTAGCCCGCGACGCCGGCCAGGGCCGCCAGCGCGCCACCGGCCAGGGTCCAGAACCAGCGGCCGTTCCAGCCGGAGAACCAGCCGGTGTACCAGTGGTCCTCGGGCTCCTCGGGTGCGGCCGCCTTGGCGGTCGCGGCGCCGCCGCCCACGGGCGGGACCAGCGGGGCCTTGAGCTCCCCGCCCTCCGGCTGGGCGTTGTCGGCGTCGCCCTTGGCGCTGAGGTGCAGCTGGACGGAGGCGGCGAGGCCCAGATCCGGCTGCGGGGCGTCGGCGAGCGAGAGCCGGACGTAGTAGGTGCCGGGCAGCGGGTCCCCGGACCAGGGCTCGGCCCAGGAGCGGATCTCCCGCAGGGTGCAGCTCAGCGCGAGCGAGGCGGCGGACTGGTCGGCGGTGGCGTTCTGCGTGCCGGCGGTGCAGGACTGGCGGCGGCGCAGCCCGTCGAACACCTCGACGCTCCAGGTCTGCGGGCCCTGCCGGTCGGCGGCGGGGGCCAGGCCGACGGTCAGGGCGACCGTCGGGGTCTGGCCCTCGGAGGCCCCGAACGCCCAGTACAGGTAGTCGCCGGTGGAGGCCGCGACCTTGGCGTCCTGGCCGGGGGCCAGGTTGATCGCGGTCAGGAAGGACGTCCCGGCCTTGGTGGCCGGGGCGGGCTTCCCGCTCGCGCTGGCCGAGGGGGACGGCGAGGCGGCGGAGGCGGCCGGGGCCGCGAGCGCCAGGGCGGGGAGCAGGGCGAGTGCGGCGAGTGCGCCGCGGAGGGTGCTGCGATTCGTCGAGGTACGCATGGTCAGTTCTCCCGCCAGACAGCGATCCGCCAGCGTGCGATCCAGCCGAACAGCAGGCCGGTCAGCAGGCCGGCCAGGGTGAGCACCAGCAGCAGGATCCAGCCGCGGCCCAGACCCATCGCCGGACCGTCCGGGGCGGGCGAGGCGGCGGACAGGTCGACCGTCAGCTCCAGCGGCAGGCCGGGCTCGGCCTGGACACCGGGCTGGGCGGCCAGGGAGTTGCTGACGACCAGGCAGACGGTGGTCTCCGGCTTGCCGCTCGGCGAGGCGGACGGCGTCGCGGACGCGTAGCCCTTGGAGTCGTCGGTGGACCAGCGCAGGCCGGTGGAGATCACGTCGGTCCGGCCGCTGCCGGCATCGGTGCCGCGGACCAGCTCCTGGCCGGTGGCGCTGGTCGCCTGGAGCAGGACGCCGTAGTCACGGGCGACGCCGCGGTCCAGCGCGACGCTGACCGAGGCGCGCAGCTCCTGCCCGGCCTTGACCGGGACGCGGTAGACGCGGTGCTCGGAGAACTTCTCCCGGTCGCTGTAGACGCCGGGGGCGAGGACGGGCGCGCTCTCGCACTTGTCGGTGCCCGTGGTCTTGACCGGTGCGACGGTGTAGGTGTCGTTGGAGCGGTCGACCAGCTGCTTCACCTTGTCGGTGAGCTGCTCCTGGGTGCGGACGTCGGTGTAGGTGCCGCCGGTGGCGTTGGCGATGCAGAGCAGCTGCTGGCGGGTCTTGTCGTCGTGGGCCAGGCCGAGGGTGTCGACCACCAGGTGGATGCCCTGGGCGGCGAGTTCGCGGGCCACGTCGCACGGGTCCGGCGGGGCGCAGGAGTCCTCGCCGTCGGTGATCAGCACCACCCTGCGGGTGGTCTCGCCCTTGCCGAGGTCCTGCGCGGCGCCGCGCAGGGCCAGACCGATCGGGGTCCAGCCGGTCGGGCGCAGGGTGGCGACCGCGGTCTTGGCCTCGACCTTGTTGGTCTTGCCGACCGGGAAGAGCTGCTTGGTGTCCAGGCAGCCCTGGTTCTTGTCGTCGCCGGGGTAGTTGGCGCCGAGGGTGCGGATGCCGAAGTCGGTCTCCGGGGGAAGGGCGTCGATCACCTCGTTCAGGGACTGCTGGGCCACCGCGATGCGGCTCTTGCCCTGGATGTCGGTGGCTCGCATGGAGCCGCTGACGTCCAGGACGAGGTCGACCCGGGGGGCTTCCTTGCCGGTGGCGCCGGCTGATGGTTCGTCGGCATGGGCGGGCAGGCCGCTGAGCAGCGCGCCGCCTGTTATCGCCAGGGCGGCCAGCAGGCTGCCGAGCCTGGCCTTCGGGCGTCGTCCGGTAGTCACCCGCCGATCCTAGGGATCATCAGTTCGCCGTGGCCAACGCGGTCCGGTGCGCGGGCCGCCGGGCTCCGGCGCTAACTTCCGGGCGCCGGTGGGAGATCGGGTGTCGGACGTCCGGGCGTGCGCCGCCCGGGGTCGGTCGGACGCCGGGCGGGCGGCCGGCGCCGGGCGTGGCGGCGGGCCCGGACGGTGGCGCGGCGGCGGGCCCGGGCGGTGGCGGGGGGCCGGTTCGGCAATACGGGACACACCGGATGGAAGAGCAAATACATCTGGATAGTGCTCGTTAGGGTGACGAACTGGGGCACGGGTGCCGCCGTGCCGGCGCCCGCACCCGGTCGTACGTCCGACACAGTGGAAGGAGCAGCACGTGAGCAACCTCTTCGCGATCGCCTACCCGGATCTGGCCACCGCCCAGGCGGTGCGCAACGAAGCGGTCGGACTGCAGACGCAGAAGCTGATCGACCTGGAGGACGCGGTCGTCGTGGAACGCCGCGACGACGGCAGGATCAAGCTGCACCAGCAGGTCAGCACCACGGGTGCCGGGGCCGCCTCGGGAGCGCTCTGGGGCGGTGTCATCGGCCTGCTGTTCTTCATGCCGATCCTCGGCGCGGCGGTCGGCGGTGCCGCCGGCGCCGCGGTGGGCGCCTCCACCGACATCGGGGTGGACGACGACTTCATGCGCGAGGTCGCCCAGCACCTCCAGCCGGGCACCGCCGCGGTTTTCCTGCTGGTCCGCAGGGCCACCGCCGACAAGGTCGTCCCGGCGCTGGCCCGCCACGGCGGCCGGATCATCCAGACCTCGCTCTCCGCCTCGGCGGAGGCCGAACTCAGGGCCACCGTCGAGGCGTCCCGGGTGCAGCCCGCCCCGGCCGCCGCCTGACCCCACCCCGCCGGACCGGCCGCTCAGGTCGGGACGGACGGGCCCGTTCGCCCGTCCGTCCCGCTCGCCGTCCCGGCGCCGGCCCACCACCGCAGCAGGACACCCAGGACGGTCCGTGGCGACACCCTCCGCCGTGACGAGAACCGCCGGCCGGCCCCGCCGGACGGTGCGGACCCGGCGCAGCACCGAACTCGCGCTGGTCCTGGCCGCCGTGCTGATCGCCGTCTTCGGCTATGCCGAGGTCGGCGTCAACGTCGACGGCACGGTACCCGCCGACGCGGGCGAGTACGGCGCCGCACTCGGCGTGCTCGCGCTGCTGGCCCACGCCGTGGTGCGCTGGAAGGCGCCCTACGCCGATCCGCTGCCGCTGCCGATCGGCGTGCTGCTCAACGGGATCGGACTGGTCGTCATCTACCGTCTGGACCGGGCCACCCCGGGCGGCGGCGCGGCCCCCGCCCAACTGCTATGGTCCACCCTCGGGGTGGCGCTGTTCATCGCGGTCGTGGTGCTGCTGCGGGACCACAAGCGGTTGCAGCGCTACGCGTACATCGGCGCACTGGTGGCGCTGGTGCTGCTGGTGCTGCCGATCTTCTTCCCGCCGGTGTACGGCTCACGGATCTGGATCACCGTCGGGCCGCTCTCCTTCCAGCCGGGCGAGTTCGCCAAGATCCTGCTGGCGGTCTTCTTCGCCGCCTACCTGGCGGTGCACCGGGACGCGCTGGCGCTGACCGGCCGCCGGGTGCTCGGGTTCCAGCTGCCGCGCGGCCGGGTCCTGGGGCCGGTGCTGCTGATCTGGGCGGCCTTCGTCGGCGTCCTCGTCCTGGAGACCGACCTCGGTACCTCGCTGCTCTTCTTCGGCCTCTTCGTGGTCATGCTCTACGTGGCCACCGCGCGCAGCGGCTGGATCGCGATCGGGCTGTTCCTGGCGGCCGTGGCGGCGGCCGGGGTCGGCTGGCTCTCGCCGCACGTGCACAGCCGGGTCGACGACTGGCTGGACCCGCTCGGCTCGATCGCCGAGGGCCGGGGTGCCAACCAGATCGCCCAGTCGCTGTTCGCCTTCGCCTGGGGCGGGGAGCTGGGCACCGGCCTCGGCAACGGGCACTCCGTGCTGATCGGGTTCGCCGCCAAGTCCGACTTCATCCTCGCGACCATCGGCGAGGAGCTGGGCCTGGCCGGGCTGATCGCGCTGTTCCTGCTGTACGCGCTGCTGGTCGCCCGGGGTTTTCGCACCGGCATCGCGTTGCGCGACCCCTTCGGCCGGCTGCTCGCGATCGGGCTGGCGTCGATCGTCGGCCTCCAGGTCTTCGTGGTGGCCGGCGGGGTGCTCGACCTCATCCCGCTGACCGGGATGACCCTCCCGTTCGTCGCCCAGGGCGGCTCCTCGGTGGTCACCAACTGGATCATCGTCGCGCTGCTGGTGAGGATGAGCGACATCGCCCGCCGCCCGTCCGCCGGGGAGGCCTGATGGCACCCGGTCGCCTCCGGGGCAACGGGCCGCAGGGCCGGCCGGGGATCTCCGTCACCGGCCGCCGGGCGGGCACCTTCTGCCTGCTGCTGACCGTGGCGCTCTGCGTCCAGGCCACCAGGGTGCAGGTGTTCCGGGCCGACGAACTGGACCACAACCCGGCCAACCAGCGGCTCACCGTCGAGCGGTACTCCCAGCCGCGCGGCGACATCCTGGTCGGCGCCGACAGCGTCACCGGTTCCGAGCCCACCGGCGGCCGGTACGACTACAAGCGCACCTACACCGACGGCCCGCTGTACGCCGCCGTCACCGGGTACGCCTCGCAGGCGTACGGCAACACCCAGCTGGAGGGAACGGAGGACGACCTGCTCTCCGGCACTGACAGCCGGCTGGCGAGCTGGGCGGTCTGGGACGCCGTCGCCCGCCGGCAGAACCCCGGCGGGGACGTCCACACGACCATCGACCGGGCGGCCCAGGAGGCCGCGATGCGCGGACTGGGCGGACAGCAGGGCGCCGTCGCCGCGATCGAGCCGGCCACCGGCCGGATCCTGGCGCTGGCCAGCACCCCCTCGTACGACCCGGGGAGCTTCGCCGGCTCGTCCGCGGCCGACCAGGCGGCCTGGAACCGGCTGCAGGCCGACACCGACCAGCCGATGCTCAACCGGGCGCTGCGCCAGACCTACCCGCCCGGCTCGACCTTCAAGGTGGTCACCGCGGCGGCCGCGCTGCAGAACGGCGTCGTCACCGACCCCGGCGCGCCGACCGGCGCGCCCCACCCGTACGTCCTGCCGGGCACCACCACGCCGCTGGTCAACGACACCTCGGCGTGCGACGAGCCCGGGCAGTCGCTGGACACCGCGATGGTCAACAGCTGCAACAGCGTCATGGGCTACCTCGGCGTGCAGGTCGGGCTCGACGAGATGGTGGAGATGGCCGAGAGCTTCGGCTTCAACGACCCGAAGCTGGACATCCCGGTCCGGCCGGCCCGCTCCACCTTCGACACCCGGATGAACCAGTCCCAGCTCGCGCTCTCCTCGATCGGCCAGTTCGACACCGCGGCCACCCCGCTGGTGATGGCGATGGTCGCGGCCGGGGTCGCCAACAACGGCACCGTGATGCGTCCACAGCTTGTGGACAAGCTGACCAAGCAGGACGGCAGCACCGTGCAGCTGATGCGCCCCACCGCGTACCGGCAGGCGATGAGCCCGGGGGTGGCCGGGCAGGTGCAGCGGCTGATGACCGACGTGGTGGAGAACGGCACCGGGCGCAACGCCCGGATCGGCGGTGCGGTGGTGGGCGGGAAGACCGGCACCGCCCAGCACGGGGTGGACAACGCCGGGACGCCGTACGCCTGGTTCATCTCCTGGGCCAAGCCGGCCGGTTCCGACGCGGTGCCCCCGGTGGCCGTCGCGGTGGTGATCGCCGACAGCGATGCCACCGACGTCACCGGCGGCGCGCTGGCGGCGCCGATCGCCCGCTCGGTGATGCGGGCCGTCCTGGGCGGCTGAGCGGGCGGATCGGGGTGCCGGTGCCGGGGAAGCCTCTGACCTGCGGCTTAGTCGTTCAGTTGAAGATCCGCCGGTTGCGAAGTGTCCGGTTTGTGTACATCAATGCGACGATTCGTACAATGCGCGCTGTGCGACTGTTCGTTTGCGACACTGGTGCTTTCGCGGGGTACTGTCCCATCTTTGTTCGGTTGGTCCCCGATGGCACCCCGCGGCGCGTCGAGTGACCGGCCGCTAGGACACCCTCCCTCGCCTAGAAGGATCCTCGTTTTGGCCAGCAACACCCTCGGCGCGCGCCTGTTGCGGCGCAAGCCCGTCTCGACCCTGATCGCCGAGAGCGAGGGCCGCGACGGCCTTCCCGCCGGTGCGCCCGAGGAGGGCGGACGCTCCGGCATCCACCTGCGCCGCTCGATCGGCCTCTGGCAGCTGTCCTCGATCGGCATCGGCGCCACCATCGGCACCGGCATCTTCTTCGTGCTCAGCACCGCCGTGCCGTCGGCCGGTCCGGCCGTCATCCTGTCCTTCGTGATCGCCGCGGTCACCGCGGGCCTCACCGCGCTCTGCTACGCCGAGATGGCCTCCGCGATCCCGGTCTCCGGCTCCTCGTACTCCTACGCCTACGCCACCCTCGGTGAGGGCGTCGCGTTCGCGGTCGGCATCTGCCTGCTGATGGAGTACGGCGTCTCGGCCTCCGCGATCGCGGTGAGCTGGGCCGAGTACCTGAACAAGTTCTTCGACCTCGCCTTCGGTTTCAAGATCCCGGAGGCGATCTCCGGTGCACCCGACGCCACCCACTGGTTCAACCTGCCGGCGCTGCTCCTGGTCGCGATGGTCTGCACCCTGCTGATCCGCGGCGTCAGCGAGTCGGTGAAGGTCAACGCGGCGATGGTGGGCATCAAGATCCTCATCCTGATGCTCTTCATCGGCGTCGGCCTGACCGGCTTCCACTCCGGCAACCTGACCCCGTTCATGCCGCTGGGCATCGGCGGCGTCCAGGTGGCGGCCTCCAGCATCTTCTTCTCGTTCATCGGCCTGGACGCCGTGTCCACCGCCGGCGAGGAGGTCAAGAACCCGCGCCGAACCCTGCCGCTGGCGATCATCATCTCGCTGGTCGTGGTCACCCTGCTCTACATCCTGGTGGCGCTGGCCGGCATCGGCGCCCAGCCCTGGGAGAAGTTCGACGGCCAGGAGGCCGGCCTCGCCCAGATCCTGCAGGACATCACCGGCCAGAGCTGGCCCGCGATCGTCTTCGCGATCGGCGCGATCATCTCGATCTTCAGCATCACCCTCGTGGTGATCTACGGCCAGACCCGCATCCTGTACTCGATGGGCCGCGACGGCATGCTGCCCAAGCGCTTCGCCCAGCTGTCGCCGCGCACCGGCACCCCGGTCTGGAACACCATCGTGGTGGGCATCGGCGTCGGCGCGCTGGCCGCCTTCATCCCGCTGAACGTCCTGGCCGACATCACCAGCCTGGGCACCCTGATCGCCTTCTCGGTGGTCGCGGTCGGCGTGATCATCCTGCGCCGCACCCAGCCCGACCTGCCGCGCGGCTTCAAGGTGCCCGGCTACCCGGTCGTCCCGCTGATCAGCGTCGGCTTCTGCGTCTACCTGATCACCGGCCTGCACGCCGACACCTTCCGGGCCGGCGCGATCGCCCTGACGCTCGCCGTGGTCGTGTACTTCGGCTACAGCATGAAGCACTCCAAGCTGGAGCGGTCGGCGCAGCCCGTCGCCGCGGACCCGGCCGACACCCCGGCCGGCTGAGATTCGCGTACCGAGCACCCGCGGACGGGGCAGCCGGAGGGTGATCGCACCCCGGCGGCCCCGTCCGTGCGACCGCAGACTCGCTCACCGGACATGGCGACAGGGCGTGGCCCCCGCCCATAACCTTCCACCATGGTGAGCACCCGCACGCCCGGCTACTCCCGCCCGCGCGGCCGCTTCACCGGCCGTGGCGGCACGCCGGCCCCGCCCGCAGAGGCCGCGTCGGCGACCGGACGCGGTCGTCCGCGCGGGACGCGGCCACCCCGTCCGTTCCCCCGTCAGCGTGGTGACGGGGAGACGGGCACCCCGCCCGATCGGCTGAATCCGGCCCGGCTCGCGTCGCTGCGTCGCGTCCAGTTCTTCGGCTGCCTGGTGGCGGCCGGCTGGGCGGCGGCCTTCCCGCTCGTGTCGGACCTGCCCAACCAGCGACTGTGGGGGACCGTCGCGGCTCCCGCGTACGCCCTGGCCGGGCTGCTCTGCCTGATCCTGCCGCGCCGCTGGGCGGCCCGCGCGGCCGCCGGGGTCGCCGTGCTGGGCGCGGTCCTGGTGCCGCTGGCGCTGCTGGCGCTGCAGGGCCGCCACCAGTCCGAGGTGATGGTGGTCGAGCGATCGGCGCACCTGCTGCTCACCACCGGCAGCCCGTACCTGCCGCACCCGGTCGTGGTCACCGACTACAACCCGTACCTGCCGGCGATGACGCTGTTCGGGATGCCGCGCGCCCTGGTGGGCAACGGCAACCCGGTGGCGCAGGTGGTGGGGGACGCCCGGATCTGGTTCGCGCTGACCTTCCTGGCGTGCCTGCTGGCCAGCTGGCGGCTGCTGCGGCCGTCCCGGGACCGGGCCCCGGTGCTGCCGATGGCCGTGCTCACCGCCTCGCCGCTGATCGCGCTGGCCCTGGTGGTCGGCGGGGTGGACCTGCCGCTGATCGGCGTCTGCTGCCTGGCCATGGCCCTCGCCGAACGGGACCGCACCATCGCGGCCGGGCTGGTCCTCGCGCTGGCCTGCACGCTGAAGTGGACGGCCTGGCCGGCGCTGCCGGTGGCCGTCCTGCTGCTGTGGCGGCTCTACGGGCGGCGTCCGGCGGCCCGGGCCGGACTGACCGCGCTCGGCGCGGGCCTGCTGGTGATCCTGCCCTCGGCGCTGGTCCGGGCGGACGCGTTGCGCGAACAGGTGGTGCGGTTCCCGCTGGGGCTGACCGCGATCCAGACGCCGGCCGGCAGCCCGCTGCCCGGCAAGGTGCTGGCCGGCTTCGGGCCGACCGGGCACACCGTGTCGCTGGCGCTGATGACGGTGGGCGGGCTGGGGGTGGCGATCTGGCTGCTGGCCCGGCCGCCGGTCTCCGCGATCGCCGCCGCCGACCTGCTGGCGGCGGGGCTGACGATCGCGTTCATGCTGGCGCCGGCCGGGCGCTTCGGCTACCTGGCGCTGCCCGTGGTGCTGGTGATCTGGCCCCGGCTGGCGGCCCGGCGGTGGAGCGGGCGCCGGCCCGTCCCGGCCAGCTGTCTGCTGGCCCGGCCGGAGCCGGCCCTGCCCCGGGGCTGACCGCGGGGCAGGGCCGTCCGGGCGTCAGCGGTTGCCGGCCGCCTTGATGACGGCGGCGACGGCGGGGCCGGCCGCGTCGGCGCCGTGGCCGCCGGCCTGGACCTCGGCGGCGACGGCGATGTTGCCCCGGTAGGCGGTGAACCAGCTGTTGGTGGTGTCCACCCCGGCGACCTCGGCCGAGCCGGTCTTGGCACCCGCGTTGTCCGAGATGCCGGCCATCGCGCCCTTGGCCGTGCCGTCCTTGGCGGTCGCGGCCATCATGGCCTTCAGCTTGCCGACGGCGTCGGGCGAGAGGTTCCGGGCGGCCTTCTGCTGCGGCAGGTCGGCGACCAGGATCGGCTGCTTGAACTCACCGCTCTGCACCGTGGCGGTGATCGAGGCGATGGCCAGCGGGTTCATCTGGACCTTGCCCTGGCCGATGGACTGCATGGCCTGCTCGTCCTTGTTGGCGCCCGGGTCCGGCACCCGGCCGTCGACGTTGGGCAGGCCGGTCTTCCACTCCAGGCCGATGCCGAACACCTCCTTGGCGGTGGTGCCGAGCGTGCCCGGCTTCAGGCTGGCCAGACCCTGGTCGATGAAGGCGGTGTTGCAGGAGATCATGAAGTCCTGCTGGAGCGTGTTGTTCGGGTAGGCGTCCGGGAACGAGTTCGGGATCGCCTTCGGGTTGCTGCTCTTCACCGGGCAGGCGACCGGGGTGTCCGGGTTGACGCCGGCCTCCAGCAGGGCCGCCGAGGTGACGATCTTCATCGTCGAGCCCGGGGCCAGCAGGCCGACGAAGGCCCGGTTCTGACCGGTGGCCGGGGCGTTGGCGAAGGCCAGCACCTGACCGGTGCTCGGTTCGATGGCCACGATCGAGCCCTGCTTGCCGCCGAGATCGGCCATCGCCTTCTCGGCGGCGGCCTGCACGGTGTTGTCGATGGTCACCTTGAACGGCTTGGCCGGCTTCGGCTCGACGATGGTGAACAGCTTGTCGGTGGTGCCCTTGCCGGCCGCGTCGGTGATCACCACGCCGCTTCCCGCGTCGCTCTGGTCCTTGGTCGGGTCGGCCTGGAGGATCTTGCGGGCGTTGTCCTGGAGGGTGGAGATCAGCGCCGGCGTGATCGAGGCGCCCTGCAGCGGCTTGTTGTTGCGGTCGACCACGTTGGACGGCGGGGCGAAGACCGGCTGGGTGGAGATCACCTCGCCCGCGCCCAGGTGCGGGTGGAGCACCGACGGCGCCCAGTGCACGGCCGGGGTGTTGTCGCTCATCTTCACGACGCCGAGGAAGCCGTTGTAGTCCCAGACCCGGTTGGTGCCCTCGAACTCGGCGCGGGCCTTGAAGCCCATCAGCACACCTGAGGGGGCGGCCGGGGCGGTGGCCGAGGGGGACTCGGTGCCGGCCGCGGACGGCGTCGCGGAGCCGGTGGCGGCGGTCGAGGGCTTGGCGGCGGTCGGCGCGGGGGTGCCGGTGGCGGAGGCGAAGGCGGCCGGGGTGGCCGGACCGGCCGGGGCGAGGGTCAGCGCACTGGGCTTGACCTGGTCCCGGAAGGCGGTCAGTGCGGCGGTCGCGGCCGCCGGGTCGTCGGTCAGCCCGGCCGCCTTGGCGAGGTCACCGGCGGCCCAGGCCTCCAGGAAGTCCTTGGCTCCGGCCGCGGCCTGCTCTGCGCTGGGGGGTTCGGCGACCACCGTGCGGGCCTTCTTGCCCTCGGGAGCGTCGGAGTCACTCGATCCGACGAGGCTGTACGCGCCGTACCCGCCGCCCGCGAGCACGGCGACGGACACGCCGGTGATGATGCCGATCTTGGCGCCTCTGCGCATGGTGCTGTCCCCCAAGGGTCTGGCGACTGGCCGCAGCCGGAGGTGGCCGGATACGCGTTCGGTGCCCAGCCTAGGCAGCCGAGCTCCGTGCGCCGACGAAACGCCCGGGTCTTGTGACGGATCTGGTACGTGTCGCGCACCACGTCCGCACGGTTCCCACCCCCGGTTCCCGTCAGATCCAGCTGTTGAACCACATCCGCTTGCGCCAGTCGTCCATCGGAATCGTCTGCCCTGTGTACAGGGGGTAGAAGAAGAGAAAGTTCCACACGATCAGCAGGATCAGCAGGCCGGCCGCCGCGGAACCGATGATCCGGCGGTCACGGGACGCCCCGGGCGGCCCGATCAGGGCGCCGACCAGCATGGTCACGGCGAGCACCAGGAACGGCACGAAGGCCACCGCGTAGAACAGGAAGATGGTCCGCGTCTGGTAGGCGAACCAGGGCAGGTAGCCGGCGGCCAGGCCGCAGAGCACCGCGCCGGCCCGCCAGTCGCGCCGGGCGACCCAGCGCCACAGGCAGTACACGAGCGCCACCACGCCGGCCCACCAGAGCAGCGGGGTGCCGATGCCCAGCACCTCGCGGGCGCAGTCGCTCACGGTGCAGCCGGCCTGGCCCTGCTTCGGCGACTCGTAGAAGAAGGAGACCGGGCGGCCGACCACCAGCCAGCTCCACGGGTTCGACTGGTACGTGTGCGGGTCACTCAGGTGGGTGTGGAAGTCGTACACCGTGGAGTGGTAGTGCCAGAGCGCGCGCAGGCCCTCCGGGATCCACGGGAACGCGGTGTCCCGGCCGACCGCCCAGTCCCGGCCGTAGCCGCCCCGGCCGGGCACGGTACTGCTGGCGAACCAGCCCCACCACGAGGTCACGTACACCACGACGGAGACCACGACGATCGAGACGAAGGCCGGCACCACGTCCCGGACCAGCGTCCACAGGTAGGGGCGGTCCGCGCCGGCCAGGCGGCGCGAGCCGGCGTCCCAGAGCACCGTCAGGACGCCGAAGGCGGCCGCCACGTACAGGCCGCTCCACTTGGTCGCGCAGGTCAGGCCGACGCAGACGCCGGCCGCGATCCGGTACGGGCGCCAGCCCAGGTTCAGCCGCCGGGCCGCGACGCCGTCCGCCACGCCGCCCAGGCGCGCGGCGATCCGGGCCCGGGTGCGGTCGCGGTCCAGCAGCAGGAAGCCGAACGCGGCGAGGATCCAGAACATCACCACCAGGTCCAGCAGTGCGGCCCGGCTGAGCACGAAGTGCAGGCCGTCGACGGCGAGCAGCAGCCCGGCCACGCAGCCCAGCAGGGTCGAGCGGAACAGCCGGCGGGCGATCCGGGCCACCATCAGGATCGACAGCGTGCCGAGCAGGGCCACCGCGAACCGCCAGCCGAAGGGGTTTATCCCGAACAACTGCTCGCCCGCACCGATGATCCACTTGCCGACCGGCGGGTGCACGACGTAGCTCGGGTCCGGCCGGTACGGCACCGTCGAGCCCGCCATGATCTGCTCGTTGGCGCCCTCCGGCCAGCTGATCTCGTAGCCGCCGTGCCAGAGCGCGTAGGCGTCCTTGGCGTAGTACGTCTCGTCGAAGATGATCGCGTGCGGCTCGCCGAGGTTCGTGAACCGGAGCAGCCCGCCGAACAGGGCCACCGCGAGCGGGCCCAACCAGCCCGCCCAGCGGCAGAGCCAGGACCACAGCGGCGCCGGCACGGCTGCCCCGAGCCGCAGCAGCAGCGGCGAGGGCGCGACGCGGGCCGGCGTCACGCCCGGGCCGTCGGGCATCGGCGGCACCAGGCGCTCGGCGAGCGTGGCCTTCGGCGGCGGCGTGTAGCCGTGCCGGGCCAGGCGGTGCGGCCAGGACGGGCGCGCCGGCCGGTCCGGGCCGGGCGCGCGCGGGGCGGGGACGGCGGGGGACGCCTGGTCCGTCAGGACCGGCACGCCGACGCCACCCTGCGCGGTGTGGTCTGTACCAGTGGGCGTCTGCGCCGCCGTGTCGCCGTTCATCCGCCACATCGTAGGGGCGGTTCGTTCGAGGAGGACGGCTCCCTCCGAAGCTGCCCGAATCGTCACCAAAAACACCGGAGGCCCGGTTACTGGAAGGATGGGGCACGTGACAGGAGTACTCGTTCTCGCAGGCACACCCATCGGCGACGTCTCGGACGCCCCGCCCCGGCTGCTCACGGAGCTGGCCGCGGCGGACGTGATCGCGGCCGAGGACACCCGGCGGCTGCGCCGGCTCACCCAGGCGCTCGGGGTGACCCCGACCGGGCGGGTGCTCTCCTACTTCGAGGGCAACGAGGTCGGCCGCACCCCCGAACTGGTCGAGGCGCTGCTGGGCGGCGCCCGGGTGCTGCTGGTGACGGACGCCGGGATGCCCTCGGTCTCCGACCCCGGCTACCGGCTGGTGGCCGCCGCGGTGGCCGCCGACGTCAAGGTCACCGCGGTGCCCGGGCCGTCCGCGGTGCTCACCGCGCTGGCGCTGTCCGGCCTGCCGGTGGACCGCTTCACCTTCGAGGGCTTCCTGCCGCGCAAGACCGGGGACCGGGCCCGACAGCTGGCCTCGGTCGCCGCCGAGCCCCGCACCATGGTCTTCTTCGAGGCGCCGCACCGGATCGCCGAGACGCTGGCCGCGATGGCCGAGGCGTTCGGCGCGGACCGCCCGGCGGCGGTCTGCCGCGAGCTGACCAAGACGTACGAGGAGGTCAAGCGGGGCCCGCTCGGCGAGTTGGCGCAGTGGGCCGCCGAGGGCGTCCGGGGCGAGATCACCGTGGTGGTCGCCGGTGCCCCGCCGGCCGCGCCGCAGGAGCTGACCCCGGCCGAGCTGGCCCGCCTGGTGGCCGTCCGGGAGGAGGCCGGCGAGCGGCGCAAGGAGGCCATCGCGGCGGTCGCGGCGGAACTCGCCCGGCCCAAGCGGGAGGTGTTCGACGCGGTGGTCGCGGCCAAGAACACGGGGCCCGGCAAGGCCTGAACCCGCAGGTGCCGGGGGTGGCGGTGGCGCGTACCTTGGAGGGAAGGCCCCGGTAAACGCCCGGTGAGCTGAAGCTTTGGCCGCGGTTTCCGGTCAGGACCCACCCTTTCGTATAGGGATTCCCAATCCGCGTCCAAGTCTTCACAAGACGGGCATCGGCCGGGGCGTTCCGGGCATTTCCTCGGATGGAAAGACCCAGCCGGGCGAGCGTCCGGCGGGCGCTGGGAGACGGCTATGAGCGAGATGATCGGTAGCCCCCGCAGTGGCAGTGCGCTGAGCGCCCCCGGCCTGACCGGCCGGCCGCAGCCTCCCGTCGAGACCGTTCGGGAGGCCTACTCCTTCGCCTGCCTGAGCTGTGGGTACGGCTGGGAGCAGGCGTACGACATCGAGCACCACGTGGCCCGGGACGGGCACGTCGTGTTCGAGTACCACGCCAACGGTGTCCGGGTGCCGTCCCCGCTGCTCAAGCCGACCTGCCCGGGGTGCGGCGGTCACACCGTCCGGATCATGCGCGAGGGCCGGGTGGCCGTCGCCGACAGATCCGTGCAGCACGCGCCCGGCTACTCGGCGCACGCCGAGCCGGCCGGGCCCCTGCCGGTGGCCGCGCCCGCCGCGCCGCGCGGACGCCTGGGCCGGCTCTGGGCGCGCCTGACGGGCTGAGCGGCCGGTCGGGGGCCCGGAGGGCCGGGCGCTTCGAGGGCCGGGTTCCGCTTCGAGGCCCCGGGAGGCCGGGCGCTTCGAGGTCCCGGGGTCCCGCTCCGAGGGCGCCGGCGCTCCGGCGGACCGGGGGCCGCCCGCCGGGTCACCGGTCGAGGGCCGCCCCCGCACCCGATTAAGCTTGCCGACCATGGCGGCCACTGCAGAACACAGCACCACCGGGGACGCGACCCCGGCGTACTACGTCACCACCCCGATCTACTACGTCAACGATCGCCCGCACCTGGGCCACGCCTACACCACCGTGGCGGGCGACGTGCTGACCCGCTGGCACCGCCAGCGCGGCGAGAACGTGTGGTACCTGACCGGCACCGACGAGCACGGTCAGAAGATCCTGCGGACGGCCGAGGCCAACGGCGTCAGTCCGCAGGAGTGGTGCGACAAGCTGGTCGAGGAGGCGTGGAAGCCGCTCTGGCAGCACCTGGAGATCGCCAACGACGACTTCATCCGCACCACCCAGGAGCGGCACACCGACCGGGTGCAGGAGTTCGTCCAGGACCTCTACGACAAGGGCGAGATCTACAAGGGCGGCTACTCCGGCCCGTACTGCGTCGGCTGCGAGGAGTACAAGCTCCCGGCCGAGCTGCTGGACGGCGCCACCGAGGGCGAGAAGCTCTGCGCGGTGCACAAGCGGCCGGTCGAGTGGCTGGAGGAGGAGAACTACTTCTTCCGTCTCTCCGCCTACGGTCCGAAGCTGCTGGAGTTCTACGCCGCGAACCCGGACTTCATCCAGCCCGCCACGGCCCGCAACGAGGTGCTGCGCTTCGTCGAGCAGGACCTGAAGGACCTCTCGATCTCCCGCTCCACCTTCAACTGGGGCGTGCCGCTGCCCTGGGACGAGAAGCACGTCCTGTACGTCTGGGTGGACGCGCTGCAGAACTACATCACCGCGGCCGGTTACGGCACCGACCCGGAGCGTTTCGCCGAGCTGTGGCCGGCCTCCGTGCACCTGGTGGGCAAGGACATCCTGCGGTTCCACGCGGTGATCTGGCCGGCCATGCTGATGGCCGCCGGACTGCCGCTGCCCAAGCGGGTCGTCGCCAACGGCTGGCTGATGGTCGGCGGCGAGAAGATGTCCAAGTCCAACCTGACCGGCATCGCCCCGCAGGACCTCACCTCGCACTTCGGCGTGGACGCCTACCGCTACTACTTCCTGCGGGCCATCCCGTTCGGCACCGACGGTTCGTTCTCCTGGGAGGACTTCACCGCCCGGTACACCTCCGAGCTGGCCAACGACTTCGGCAACCTGGCCTCCCGGGTGGCGGCCATGGTCGGCAAGTACTTCGACGGGGTGCTGCCGGCCTCGGAGGCCCACGGCGCGGCCGAGCAGGCCGTCGCGGACGGGCTGACGGCGGCGGTCGCGACCGCCGACCGCAAGATCGGCGAGGAGCTGGACTTCGCCGGCGGCCTCGCGGCGATCTTCGAGTTCGTCAAGCAGGTCAACGGCTACCTCACCGAACAGGAGCCCTGGAAGGTCGCCAAGGACGACTCGCAGGAGGGCCGGGCCCGCCTGGCGACCATCCTCTACACCGCCGCCGAGGCGCTGCGGGCCACCGCCGTCCTGCTCAACCCGGTGATGCCGGCCACCGCCGAGAAGCTCTGGGTCTCGCTCGGCGCCGAGGCCGCCGGGCTCGGCGCGCTGTCCGCGCAGACCGTCGCCACCGCGGCGGACTGGGGCCGGCTGCCCGTCGGGGCCACCGTCACCAAGGGCGAGATCCTGTTCCCCCGTCTCGAAGAGAAGCCCGCCGCCTGATGGTCAAGAAGGACGAGGACCGGTCGACGCCGCCGCCACTGCCCGCCCCGCTGGCGGTGGCGGTCGCCGACTCGCACACCCACCTGGACATGCAGTCCGGCACCCCCGCCGAGGGGCTGGCGCGCGCCGCCTCCGTCGGCGTGACCACCGTCGTCCAGGTGGGCTGCGACGTGCCCGGCTCGCGCTGGGCCGCCGACCTGGCGGCCGAGTTCGAGCAGGTGCACGCGGCCGTCGCCCTGCACCCCAACGAGGCGCCCCGGATCCACCTCGGCGACCCGGACGGCTGGTCCGGGCAGGAGCGTCCGGCCGGCGGGCAGGCCGCCCTCGACGCCGCCCTCGCCGAGATCGACGCGCTCGCCGCGCTGCCGCAGGTCCGCGCCGTCGGTGAGACCGGCCTCGACTACTTCCGCACCGGCCCCGAGGGCGTCGAGATCCAGAAGGAGTCGTTCCGCCGCCACATCGAGATGGCCAAGCGGCACGGCAAGGCGCTGGTCATCCACGACCGGGACGCCCACGAGGACGTCATCGCAGTGCTGCTGGCGGAGGGCGCCCCCGAGCGGACCGTCTTCCACTGCTACTCCGGCGACGCCGCGATGGCGAAGGTCTGCGCCGAGCACGGCTGGTACCTCTCCTTCGCCGGCCCGGTCACCTTCAAGGCCAACCAGCCGCTGCGGGACGCGCTCGCGGCCACCCCGCTCGACCGCGTCCTGGTCGAGACCGACGCGCCCTTCCTCACCCCGCACCCCTACCGGGGCCGCCCCAACGCGCCGTACCTGATCCCGGTCACCGTCCGCTCGATGGCGCAGACCCTGGGGCTGCACGAGGACGAGCTGGCGACGGCCATCGCGGCGAACACGGCGCGGGCGTTCGGGTACTGAGCCGGTCGAACAGACCTCGGGTCACGCCGAAACGATTCGGCACTCCCGTCGGACTGCGGTGCCGGCCGGCACGAGTGCGGTGAGGGAGGCGGCCCTGACCGCCGAGCCGGTCGACTGGAGGCTTGCGCCGTCCCAGGGCTGGACGTACGAGCAGGTCGAGGACTTGGACCTGCCGTTCGATGCGAAGGGTGCCGGTGCCGGGTGGCGGCACGCTGCTCGGAGCGTGCCGTCAGCTGACCCTGGAGAGGAAACCCTCCACCGCTGCCGTGAACGCCTGTGGGTCGTCCAGCCACGGGTAGTGGCCGGCGCCCGGCTGGACGGCGAGCTTCGCCTCGGGGAAGAGCGACGCGGCGTCGGCGGCGGACTCGGCGGTGGGCCACAGGTCCACCTCGCCCACGAGGAGCAGCACCGGGCAGGGCAGGGCGCCGAGGCGGAGCCGGAGTTCCTCGGTGTCGGGGGTGTAGTCCTTGTAGTAGTGCTCGCTGACGGGGAGCGCCCGCTGGGCGGGGTCGGCGGCGGCGTGGGCGCGGGCGGCGTCGTCCCAGCGGCCGTACATCAGCGGCTCGAAGGCGAAGCGGTACGGCGCGGCCTCGGCAAAGGTGCTCGCGGTCGTCATGTGCCGGTGCGCCGCCACGGCCTCGGTGTGCCAGGGTTCGGCCGCGCGGGAGGCGATCACCTTCTCCACACCCGTGTCGGAGGGCAGTCCGACGGCGGAGAAGGAGGGGGTGACCAGGGTCAGGCTGGCCAGGCGGTCGGGGTGGGCGGCGGCGTAGAGCATGGCCAGGCTGCCGCCGGCGGAGTGGCCGAGCAGGTCGACGCGCTCCAGGCCGAGGTGGCGGCGAAGCGCCTCGACGTCGGCCACCAGACGGTCGACCCGGTAGGTGGCCGGGTCGGCGGGCGTCGCGGAGGCGCCGGTGCCGCGGGTGTCGGGCAGGATCAGGGTGCGGTGGGCGGACAGGCCGCCGAGGTCGCCGAGGTATTCGGCGGCGCGGCCGGGGCCGCCTGGGAGGCAGAGCAGCGGCGGGCCGTCGCCGAGGGTGCGAAAGGCGAGAGTGGTTCCGTCGTACGAGGTGATGAACTCCATGGCGGGCAGTCTGTGGGGTGGTGACCGGGGCCGACTACCGTTCAGTCACGGCTAAACGATCAGAGGGTGGGGCGGGCGTGGCGGTGGAGATCCGGCTCTCGGTGGCCGAGGTGGCGCGGGTGCGGCTCGCGGTGTCGCCGCTGGCCGAGACGGTGCTCGGGGTACGGGCAGCGCTCGGCGTCGGCGGGCACGAGGTGCACCGGCCGTGGGTACGCGAGGCACGCCGGGTGTTGGCAGAGGAGTCGGAGCTGCCGTTGCTGCGGACACTGCTCGAAGGCTGCCTGCCGTCGTTCCTGTTCCCGGTGCCGGAGGAGCGCCTGCCGGCGTTCGACACCGAGCTGGCGGGTCTGCGGGCGGCGAACCCGGCGTACGTCACGGCGGAGTGCGCTGCCGCGCTGGGTGGCCGGGCCGGGGAACTGCCGAGCCCGGCAGTGCTGTTGGAACGAGTCGCCGATGCGCTGGCGCGCTGCCACGTCCGGCTGGTGGCCCCGCACTGGGGGCGGATGCGCGCGGTGCTGGAGGCGGACCTGGGTCGGCGGGCGGTGGCGCTGGTGGACGGTGGGGTGGAGGGGCTCTTCGCGCAGCTGCACACCGATGTGGTGTGGCGGGAGGGCGAGTTGGTCGTGCACGGGCGCCGCCGTTCGGGGTCGGCGTGGACGGTCGAGGCAGGCCGGCACGGGCTGGTGCTGATGCCGTCCGTCTTCGGCTGGCCCGACGTCATCGTCGACTACTCCCCGCGCGCAGCCGCCTCCATCCGCTACCCGGCCTCCGGGGTCGGGCTGCTCTGGGAGCAACCCCGGCCGAGCTCCGCCGGCCTCGCCGCCGTCCTCGGCCGCACCCGCGCCGCCCTGCTCGCCGAACTCGGCGAACCGCTGAGCACCCCCGACCTCGCCGCCCGCTTGGGCGTCACGCCCGGCGCCGTCTCCCAGCACCTCGGCGCGCTGCGCGGCGCCGGGCTGGTGACGACCTCCCGCACGGGCCGTACGGCCGTGCACCTGCGCACCCCCACGGGCACGGCGCTCACGGCCCAGCCGTTGGGCTGACCCGAGCCGGGCGGCCCCCCGCTCCCTCGAAACCGACCGCATCGTGCTCGCGGGAAGGGCGTCCACCTGCCCGGCGCGCAGTACGAAGGAGTGCTGCGGACCTCGGTGCCCCACCCCGTGGAGATCGACCTCGCGGCGGTCGTCGAACCGTGAGCACCCGCCCCGCCCGTATCCTTGCGGGGTGAGCACCACCGACCCCACCTCCGACACCCATCTGCTCGGCGCCTCCGACATCAGGGAGCTGGCGGCCACCCTCGGGGTGAAGCCGACCAAGCAGCGCGGGCAGAACTTCGTCATCGACGGCAACACCGTGCGCCGCATCGTCCGGGCCGCCGAGGTGACGAGCGAGGACGCGGTGGTCGAGGTCGGCCCCGGGCTCGGCTCGCTCACCCTGGCACTGCTCGACGTCGCCGCGCACGTCACCGCCGTCGAGATCGACCCACTGCTCGCCGCGCACCTGCCCACCACGGTCGCCGCCCGGCTGCCCGCCCGCGCCGAGGCCTTCGACCTGGTGCTCAGCGACGCGATGGAGGTCACCGAGCTCCCCGGCCCGCCGCCCACCGCGCTGGTCGCCAACCTGCCGTACAACGTGGCCGTCCCCGTCCTGCTGCACATGCTGGCCACCTTCCCCAGCATCGAGCGCACCCTGGTGATGGTGCAGAGCGAGGTTGCCGACCGGCTCGCGGCCAAGCCCGGCAACAAGGTGTACGGCGTCCCGTCGGTCAAGGCCAACTGGTACGCCGAGGTGAAGCGGGCCGGCGCCATCGGGCGCAACGTGTTCTGGCCCGCGCCGAACGTCGACTCCGGCCTCGTCTCGCTGATCCGTCGCGACCCGCCGCAGACCACCGCGAGCCGCACCGAGGTGTTCGCGGTCGTCGACGCCGCGTTCGCCCAGCGCCGCAAGACCCTGCGCGCCGCCCTCGCCGGCTGGGCCGGCTCCCCGGCCGCGGCCGAGCAGGCGCTCGCCGCCGCCGGCATCGACCACAAGCTGCGCGGCGAGATGCTGACGGTGGAGCAGTTCGCCGCGATCGCCGAGCACAAGCCCGGGAAGCCGGAGTCCGAGTGATCACGGTACGCGTCCCCGCCAAGGTCAACGTCCAGCTGGGGGTCGGCGGGCTGCGCCCCGACGGCTTCCACGACCTGGCCAACGTCTTCTTCGCCGTCGCCCTCGGCGACGAGGTGACGGCGAGCGCCGCCGGGCCCGGCGAGGGCGTCACCCTCACCTGCTCCGGCCCCGACGCGGCCGTCGTCCCGCTCGACGGCAGCAACCTCGCCGCCCGCGCGGCCCGGCTGCTCGCCGCCCGGCACGGCCTCGCCGAGCCGGACGTGCGACTGCACATCGACAAGGCCATCCCGGTGGCCGGCGGGATGGCCGGCGGCAGCGCCGACGGCGCCGCGGCCCTGGTGGCCTGCGACGCGCTGTGGCAGCTCGACACCCCCACCGCGACGCTGCTGGAGCTGGCCGCCGAACTCGGCTCCGACGTGCCGTTCGCCCTCCTCGGCGGCGTCGCCCTCGGCCGGGGCCGCGGCGAGATCCTGGACCCGCTGCCCGTCACCGGGACCTTCCACTGGGTCTTCGCCGTCGCCGACGGCGGGCTCTCCACCCCCGCCGTCTTCCGCGAGTGCGACCGCCTCCGCGAGGAGGCCGGCACCGGCTCCGGCGACACCGACGTGCCCACCCCCGACGCCGACGCCGGGCTGCTCGCCGCCCTCGCCGACGGCGACGCCGTCGCCCTGGCCGGCGCGCTCGCCAACGACCTGCAGTCGGCCGCCCTCTCGCTGCGCCCGTCGCTCGCCGCGACCCTGCGGGCCGGCACCGAGGCCGGCGCCCTCGGTGCCCTCGTCTCCGGCTCCGGCCCGACCTGTGCCTTCCTCGCCAAGGACGCCGAGGCGGCGGCCGCCGTCGCCGAGGCCCTGCGCGCGTCCGGCACCTGCCGCACCGCGCACGCCACCCACGGCCCGGTACCGGGGGCGACCGTACTGCCGTAGCAAGGCACCTCGGGCTTCCCCATTAGGCTGGGGAGATCGGGGCCTCCCCGAGTGGGGCGCGCACCGGGAGACCGGGGCGGCCCCGAGACCGCCGAACCCAGGAGCGCAGCAGACGTGGCCGTCAACCTCGCCACCATCGAGTCCGTCACGAAGGTCTACGGCACCCGGGCCCTTCTGGACGGGGTCAGCCTCGGCGTCAGTGAGGGGGACCGGATCGGCGTCGTCGGACGCAACGGTGACGGCAAGACCACCCTGATCCGGATGCTCGCCAAGCTGGAGGAGCCGGACGGCGGGCGGATCACCCACGCCGGCGGGGTGGAGATGGCCGTCCTCACCCAGCACGACTCGCTCGACCCGAAGGCCACCATCCGGCACGAGGTGATCGCCGGCCGGGCCGACCACGAGTGGCTCGGCGACTCCCGCATCCGCGACATCATCGAGGGCCTCTTCGGCGGCCTCGACCTGCCCGGCTTCGCCGACGGCCTGGACACCGTGATCGGCCCGCTCTCCGGTGGCGAGCGCCGCCGGATCGCCCTCGCCAAGCTGCTGCTCGGCTCGCCGGACCTGATCGTCCTGGACGAGCCCACCAACCACCTCGACGTCGAGGGCATCGCCTGGCTCGCCAAGCACCTGCAGAACCGCCGCTCCGCGCTCGTCTGCGTGACCCACGACCGCTGGTTCCTGGACCAGGTCTGCACCCGGATGTGGGACGTCCAGCACGGCGCGGTGCACGAGTACGAGGGCGGCTACTCCGACTACGTCTTCGCCCGCGCCGAGCGCACCCGGATCGAGGCCACCGAGGAGCAGAAGCGCCAGAACCTCGCCCGCAAGGAGCTGGCCTGGCTGCGCCGCGGCGCCCCCGCCCGGACGTCCAAGCCGCGCTACCGGATCGAGGCCGCCAACGCCCTGATCGCCGACGTGCCGGACCCGCGGGACAAGAGCGAGCTGATGAAGTTCGCCAACGCCCGGCTCGGCCGGACGGTGTTCGAACTGGAGGGCGTGACCGTCACGGCCGGTCCGAAGCTGCTGCTGGAGAACCTGACCTGGCAGCTCGGCCCCGGTGACCGGATCGGCCTGCTCGGCGTCAACGGTGCCGGCAAGACCTCGCTGCTCCGGGCGATGCGCGACGCGTACGCCTCGGAGGGCGACGTGCAGCCCGCCTCCGGCGTGATCAAGGTCGGCAAGACGGTCCGCCTGGCGTACCTCTCGCAGGAGGTCGCCGAGCTGGAGCCGGAAACCCGGGTGCTCCAGGCGGTCGAGCAGGTGCGCTCCCGGGTGGACCTCGGCAAGGGCCGGGAGATGAGCGCCGGGCAGCTCTGCGAGCAGTTCGGCTTCGGCAAGGACAAGCAGTGGACGCCGGTCGGCGACCTCTCCGGCGGCGAACGGCGCCGGCTGCAGCTGCTCCGGCTGCTGATGGACGAGCCCAACGTGCTGTTCCTGGACGAGCCCACCAACGACCTCGACATCGAGACGCTCAACCAGCTGGAGGACCTGCTCGACGGCTGGCCCGGCTCCATGGTCGTGATCAGTCACGACCGCTTCTTCATCGAGCGCACCACGGACGTCGTGCACGCGCTGCTCGGCGACAAGAAGCTGCGGATGCTGCCGAACGGCGTCGACGAGTACCTGGAGCGCCGCGCCCGGATGGCGGCCGCCGCCGTACCGGCCGCAGCCGCCGTCGTGGAGGCGCCGGGGGTCGGCCTGTCCGCGGGAGACGCGCGGGCGGCGAAGAAGGAGATGCAGAAGCTGGAGCGGCAGATCGCCAAGCTGGACCAGAAGGAGTCCAAGCTGCACGCCCAACTGGCCGAGCACGCCGCCGACTTCTCCAAGGTCGCGGAGCTGGACACGCAGCTGCGCGGCGTCCGGGAGGAGAAGGAGGAGCTGGAGATGAGCTGGATGGAGCTGGCCGAGCAGGTCTGAGGGCCGCCCGGGGATTCACGGCCCGGGGATTGACGGCCCGGCCTCGACGGCCGTCGGTCAGCCCCGGCCGCCGAGGAGCGTTTCGAGTTCGTCCGCCGCACGGCCCAGCGCGCTGCGCGCCGGGTCGTGCGGCCGGGTCGGGCGGGCCGCCGACCGGGTCGGCGGCCGGTGCTCGCGGGCGGCCGCGGTGAGATCGTCCAGGGCCCGCCGGACCCGGGCCACCTCGCCCGGGTCGGGGACCCGGCCCCCGTACCGGATCTGTGCCGCGTACGCCGCCACCGCGCCGCTGAGCCGCTCCAGCGCGGCGGTCGCGGGCAGCCACTGCTCGGCGAGCCGGCCGGTGGGCGGCGGCTCGGCCAGGCCCTGCTGCACTTCCTGGCGGGCCTCGGCGAGGGCGCGATAGGCGGTGCGGCGGAGCCAGACCTCGGCGACGGGGGCCGGCGGGGTGGTGGGGGATTCGGGGGCTGAGGGGGCTTCGGGGGCGGTGACGGGGGCTCCGCCGCCGGCGACCGAGGCGAGGTAGGCCCGGAGCGCGGTGGCCGCGTCGACCAGGCGCGGCTCGATCCGGTGCCGCGGGCGTTCCGGCCAGAGCAGATAGCCGAAGAGCAGCACGATCGCACTCGCGAGCGCGGTGTCCAGGACTCGCGGCCAGAACTCGGCCGCGCTGCTCTGCCCGCCGAGCTGGAGCAGGATCAGTGCCATCGGGGTCATGACGACGGTGTTCAGACCGTAGTGCGCCGCCGTCGCGTACGGCAGCAGGGCCACACAGAACGCGGCGATCACGGTCAGCGCCCACGCGTCGGTGGTGAGCGAGAGCACCCCCGCCGTCACGGCCACTCCCAGCACCGTGCCGATCGAGCGGCTGACCGCGCGCAGGAACACCGAGCCGAGGTCGGGCTTGAGCACGAAGGCGATCGTCATCGGCACCCAGTAGCTCTTGCTGAGCGGGAGCGAGGCGGTGGCGGCCGAGCCGACCGCGATGCAGAGCGCCACCCGCAGGCCGTACCGGACCGACCCCCGGGAGAGCAGCCGCACGCGCAGCCGCCACGGGTCCGGCGGCGGGGGCGGCGCGGTGCCCAGCACCGCCGCGCGCCCGGCGACGGTCTCGGCGGCGGCGCGCAGCGCCACGTCCAGGGCCTGCCGGGACGGCGTGTCGGGCTGCCAGTCGGGCACCGCCACCTCCCCGCCGCCGCGCTCGACGGCGCGGGCCAGCCGCCCGGGGACGGCGGCGACCTCCGGCGGCACCGGCCGCCAGGCCCAGAGCAGCCCGCTCGCCGCCTCGGTGGCGGCCAGCGCCGCCTCGTACATCCGGCGGAGCCGGACCGCGCGGGGGGACTCGGGGGCCCGGGGGCGGGGTGGCGGGAGGAGGTCCTGGAGCTGGTTCAGGCGGGCCGTCAGGACCTGGCGGGAGGTGGCGCCCTGCGGGGTGCCGAGGTCGGCCAGGGTGCGGCCGAGCGCGTCGTACGCGGCGGCCAGCGCGCGGTTGCGCGGATCGGCGCGGGGACGGCGGTAGCCGCTGCGCGGCAGGCCGAGCAGGATCACGAACGCGGCCCCGGCCAGCATCATCGGCGCCGCCGCCCACCACGGCCGGGCCAGCGGCATTCCGCTGCCCAGCGCGGCGGAGACCAGCAGCAGCATCCCGGCCGCCGACCCGCGCGGCCCCGTGGCGCTCAGCGCACCGGACACGAACGCCGTGGCGGTGAGCGCCGCGCCGATGACGAGGGCGGTCGAGTGGAGCCCCTCGGGGTGGAACTCCTGCAGGGCGGAGCCGATCAGCATGCCGAGCGCGGAGGCGAGGACGGCGGAGGCGATCCGCGGGGCACGCAGCCGGGTGGGTTCGACGCGGTCGTTCATGGTGGCGTGCATCGCGCCGAGACCGGCGAAGATGCCGAGGTCCAGGCGGTGGGTGAGCTGCCCGAGCGCGAGCGGCACCGCCATGCCGACCGCCGCACGCACCATCAGCGCGAGCGGCAGCGGCGGCCGGGCCGGGCGGGCGGCCCGGGCCCACCAGGGAGTGCTCCGCCGTACGGGATCGGCCGATCTGGACGGCACGTGATCACATCCATTCCGCTGCAGGCCGGCCCGCACGCGAGTGGGCGGGGGCGGCGGTCGCTGCTGTGCGACATTGCGCGGCAGATGAGGTCGTACCCGGCCGAACCGGACCCGGCCAGTCTAGCGGCCGTCCGGGTGGGGTCCACGGAGGCCTTGTACGTGTCAAGTTCGTACCGATCGCGCTCAGTCGTGGCACGGGCCCTGCCGACGTGACGGAGCGGGTGGCTACGATGGTCGAGGCGACCGCTGTGCCGAACGAGGGATGGCGCGTCGAGTACGACTGTACGACCGAGAAGTTGACGGTGTGTTGCGGTGCGGCGGCCCGAGGGGGCCGCCCCGCACGCGGGGGAGAGGTGGATTTGCGGTGGCTGACGCACCAGTGGGCGGAGAAGCCGGGACGACGAACGGAGTGACGACGACTCCGGACGACACGCCGTTCTCGCTCGGCGGTCATGACAGCGGCATTCTCGGCATGTTCGGCATGGCCGGCGTGGTCGACAACGTCATTCGTGTCGCCCAGACGAACGTCAGCGCCTCGGCGCTGGTATCCGCTTTCGGCAGTCAGAACGTCAAGATCGAGCTGGATACGCTGACCGCCTTCGCGAAGAAGATCGAGGCGCTGCTCCAGGCGATGGAGGGCTCGGAGGCCGCGCCGTACAAGCTCCAGGAGCAGCGGCTGCACGCGGACAACTTCGGCAAGGGCTTCACGCAGTCCACCGACCTGACGGCCGCGTACGGGAAGACGCACGACGCCCTGGTCAAGCTGCACAAGGACTTCGTCTCCCAGATCGAGGCCATGAAGACGGCGGTGGCGAAGACGGCGGGCAACTACGCCGGCAACGAGGAGCACACGACGGCCGCCCAGACGAACATCGCCAAGAACGCTGGTGTGCCGCACCCGGCGGCGGGGCCGAACGGGCCGGGCCCGAAGGTGGCCTTCTGATGCCGGTCAAGGGTGGGAGTTTCGGTAGGACGGGGAGTAAGTAATGGCAGGCGGAACAGACTTCGAAGGCAAGAAGCACGAAGAACTCAAGGCCATGGTCGCCGGCACCGACCCCGGCAAGGTGCTCAGCCGAGGTACCCAGCTGCAGGCGGCCGGCAAGGTTCTGAAGGAGCTCAGCCAGGCGCTCAAGGCGCATGTCGACCAGATCGCCTGGGAGGGGCCCGCAGCCGAGAGCTTCAAGACCTGGGCCGGGAACTTCCACAAGTCGGCGGCGCTGATCGGCGACTACTCCACTGGTGCCGGCGACGCGATGCACCAGGCGGGTGAGGCGCTCAGCACCGCGAAGACCGCGGTGCCCGAGGTGCCGAAGACCGAGGTGGCGACGGTCGACAAGCACAACAAGCAGCCGTGCCCGACCATCACTCCGGTGCTGGAGATCAAGTACGGCGGTGTGGGCAGTTCCGCCGACGAGATCATGAAGCGGGTCGACTCCAACTGGGTGACCGCGGCCGAGGCGCAGAAGGCGCAGAAGAAGGTCGAGCAGGAGCACCAGGAAGCCATCAACCAGATGGTGAAACTGGCGCAGGCCTATGAGGCGGCGACCACGAAGCTGAACTCGCTCGAACTGCCGCCCCTGCCGGGGACACCGGGTGAGGGTGGCGGAGTCGGCAGCAGCGAGGAGGTCGGTACCGGAGGGGGCGGTGGAACGGGCTCGGGCAGCTACACCAGCAGGCCCCATGGGGGTGTCGGCGGTGGAGGCGGGAGCTACAGCCCGCCCGGCGGCGGTGGTGGAGGCGGCGGCTCGGTGGCTCCCCGTCCGTCCGTGCCGGGCCCGCAGGACCCGAGTGGGCCGGGGCACATCGACCCCGTCCCGCCGCACACCGGACCGGCGCCGCTGCCGCACGACCCGGGTTCGCCGCTGCCGGCGCCGGTGCCGACGTACCCGGGCGACCGCCCGGGCACCGGCATCGACAGCGTGCCGACCCTGCCGACCGTTCCCGGCCAGACCGGTCCCGTCGGGCCGGGTGGCGGCGGCAGCCTGCCGCCGAACATTCCGGGCGGTCCGCACACCCAGCCGGTCGGCCCTGGTGGTCCGCCCGGCGGCGGGCCCCTGCCGTTCAACCCCTTCGGTCCCACCGGCGGTGGCGGCGGATCGCTCCCGCCCAAGGGCACTGGTCCGGCCTCGGGCCGGACGAGCACCTTCGGCGGCGGCACGCTTCCCTCGAAGAGCACCACACCCGGGGTGCCCGGTGGCGGGCAGGGGGTCTTCGGATCCCGTGAGGCCCAAGGCGGCGGCCGTTCCGGAGCCGGCAACGGCATGGGCGGTTCGGGCGGCGGCATGCACCCGGGCGGGGGCGGCGGTCACGGCGGCGGGGCCTCCGGCGGCAGCGCGCGCGGGCGGGGCCTGACCTCGACCGGCGGCGGCACGGTCGGCGGTTCCAAGGGACCGGCCGCCGGCGGCGCGTTCACGCCCGGCGGCACCGGTCTGCGGAGTCGGGCGGCAGGTGCGGGCGCGGGCGCGGAGAACGGGTCGCGTTCGGGGCAGAACGGCATGTCGGGCGGTCCCGGCATGGCGGGTGGCGCAGGCAAGAGCGAGCGCGAGCGCCGCAATCGCGCCGACTACCTGCACGAGGACGAAGAGACCTGGACGAACGGTACGCCGCAGAGCAATCCGGGCGTGATTGAGTAGGACTGTTACGACTGCCCGGCCACTGGGCTCTCCCGGTGGCCGGGCAGTGCTGTCCGGGGCATGGTCCTCGGTGACGGGGCGACAACGAGGAGCGGGAATGCGGCGGACGGGTGACGGGACGCGTAGGTGGTGCTTCGCCTCCGCGTTCTTGGCAGCAGGTGTGATCACGGGAGCCGTGGTGGCTCCGGTTGCTGTGGCCGACTCAATCCGTGAACAGCAGTGGCACCTCGATGCCATGAAGGCATCGGAGATGTGGAAGGTCAGCAACGGGCAGGGTGTCACCGTGGCCGTGATCGACAGCGGCTTCAAGCTGGACCATCCCGATCTGGCCGGGCAGCTGCTGCCGGGGAAGGACTTCAGCGGCCTTCCCGGTGGAGTCGGAAGCTACACCGAGAGCCACGGGACCGAGATGGCTGCGCTGGTCGTCGGCTCTGGCAAAGGCATGAACGGCAACGGAGCGTACGGGCTGGCTCCAGGCGCCAAGGTGCTGCCGATCAAGATCAAGAACAATGACAACGCGGCCGGTGTCAGCTCGTCGGAGTTCCTCAACCAGATCGACCAGGGCATCGTCTACGCGGCCGATCAGGGCGCGAAGGTGATCAGCATCTCGCAGGCGACATCGGCTGCGCGGCTGTCGACCGACGACATCGCAGGTCTCAAGGCGGCTGTGGACCACGCACAGGCCAAGGGATCTCTGGTGGTGGCGGGCGTCGGGAACTCGGCGCAGTCAGGCAATCCACTGCAATACCCCGCCGCACTCCCAGGAGTGCTCGGCATCGGTGCCGTCGACCGCGAGGGGAACGTCACCGCGGAGTCCGAGCAGGGGCCCCAGGTGGACCTCGTCGCGCCGGGGATCGACATCTTCAACGCGTGTACGGCCAATTCGGGTTACTGCAAGGGGCACGGCACGTCGGACGCTACCGCGCTGGTCTCCGCCTCCGCGGCCTTGGTCTGGGCGGTGCACCCCGACTGGACCGCGAACCAGGTGCTGCGGGTGCTCATCAACACCGCGGGGAAGCCGAGCGACGGTGCCGCCCGCGCCGACAACGTCGGCTACGGCGCCGTCCGGCCCCGGGTGGCGCTGACCACGCCGGGTGACCCGGGGCCCGCGGATGTGAACCCGATCCCCGAGGCGCCGGTCGGCGGGGCCGCGCCGACGGCCGCCCCGTCGTCGTCGGCCCCCTCGGCCACGGCGAAGCCCTCGTCGGCCGCGCCCACCGCGCAGGGCACGGACAGCTCACCGGCGCCGGCCGCGCAGCCCCCGACCGCGCAGCCCCCGACCGCGCAGCCGCAGGCCGACAAGGCGGCCGACTCCGGCAGCGCGATGCCGATCGTCGTCGCGGTGGTCGTCGGGCTGGCGGTCGT
This sequence comes from Kitasatospora sp. NPDC050463, assembly GCF_040655255.1. NCBI lineage: Bacteria > Bacillati > Actinomycetota > Actinomycetes > Kitasatosporales > Streptomycetaceae > Kitasatospora > Kitasatospora sp. NPDC050463. The sequence goes on along the minus strand of NZ_JBFAJO010000001.1, from coordinate 104,485 downwards.
GGCGGGCGTCGTGTTCTTCGTGCTGCGCCGACGGGCCGCCACCGCTCCGCAGGCGGCGGCGGCGCCGCCGGCTCCGGTGGGGTACCCGCACGTTCCGGGGCAGCCGCCGCAGCAGCAGGCCGGGCCCGGGGCTCCGTCGGTGCCGCCGGCGTACGAGCCGCCGGCTCCGCCGAGTGACAATCCGTACGCCCGGTAGGGAGTCGGTGCGACTGCCCGGCCGCTGGGGTGAGCCCCGGTGGCCGGGCAGTCGTCGTGGGTGGTGACGGGGTGCGGGGCGGGCGTGGGGCGCCGGCCGTGCGCTGCCGTCACCCGGGTGGGTGCTGTCGCGGTGGTGCGGTGGTCGCCAGGGTGGCGGTATGGATACGCAGGAAGCCTGCCGGGCGGCGCAGTTGCGCCGGGTCGCGGCGGCGGCGCTGATCGGTACGGCGATCGAGTTCTACGACTTCTTCATCTACGGGGCGGCGGCCGCGCTGGTCTTCGGCGGGGTGTTCTTTCCGGAACTGAGCACTGTGGGCGCGTTGTTGGCGGCGTTCTCGGTGTACGCGGTGGCGTTCCTGGCCCGGCCGCTGGGGGCGGTGGTGTTCGGGCACTTCGGGGACCGGCTGGGGCGTCGGGCGACGCTGGTGGTGTCGCTGCTGCTGATGGGTCTGTCGACGGTGCTGGTCGGGGTGCTGCCGGGGTACGGGGCGTGGGGGTGGTGGGCGCCGGCCGCGCTGGTGGCGTTGCGGGTCTGCCAGGGGGTGGGGCTCGGCGGGGAGTGGGGCGGGGCCGCGCTGCTGATCGCGGAGAACGCGCCGGCCGGTCGGCGCGGGCGGTACGGGGCGTTCCTGCAGCTGGGGCCGACCAGCGGGTTCGCGCTCGCCAACGGGGTCTTCCTGGTGCTCCAGCTGACGCTGGACGAGCGGGCGTTCCACGGTTGGGGCTGGAGGGTGCCGTTCCTGGCGTCGTTGGCGCTGGTGGCGGTGGGGCTGTTCGTACGGCTGCGGATCGAGGAGACGCCGCTGTTCCGGGCCGGTGAGGTGCGGGAGCGGCCACCGGTGCTGGAGGTCCTGCGCGGGCACTGGCGGACGGTGCTGATCGGCTGCGGTGTGATCACCGTGGGGTACGCGCTGTTCTACCTGACCACCACCTACGCGCTGGCGTATGCGACGACCGGGCTCGGGGTGCCGAGCACGCTGGTGCTGTCGATGCTGCTGGTGGGTGCGGTGGGCATGGCCGCGACGGTCTGGGTGAGTGCGCGGCGCAGTGACCGGTGGGGGCGCCGACGGACGCTGCAGGCGGCGACGGGGCTCGCGGTGTTCTGGTCGCTGCTGCTGTTCCCGCTGCTGGAGACGGTGCGCCGGCCGCTGATGTTCCTGGCCCTGGCGGGGTCGATGGTGGTGCTGGGGTGTCTGCTCGGGCCGGTGGCGGCGTATCTGCCGGAGCTCTTCCCGACCCGGGTGCGGTACACGGGGGCCGCGTTGACGTACAACCTGGGCGGGGTGGTGGGCGGTGCGACCACGCCGCTGATCGCGACCAGGCTGACCGACGTGTACGGGACGGCGGAGCCGGTCGGCTGGTACCTGGCGGCGCTGGGGCTGGTGTCGCTGCTCTGCCTGCGGCTGTTGCCGGAGACCAGCGGTACGGACCTCGCGGTGGCCGGGGCGGACGGCGGACGCCGCCCGGTGCCCGTTCTGGGGGCGGACCGGGCGGCGTAGCGCGGGGTGGGCGCGATGCCGGTCCGGGCCTCTCGGGTCGGTGGTGCGAGCAGGCCCGGTCGGGTGTCCGGTCGGGTCAGACGGTGGCGGCGGCGTGGGCGGCGCGGCCGGCCAGCAGGATCGCGGTGTGCTTGGCGACCCGGTCGCCGAGGTGTTCGGCGGTGGCGATGTCGGCCTTGTGCACGGCGTCGGCGCCGCCGTCGGACGGGGTGGAGGCGGCGGCACCGGCGAAGAAGCCGAGGCGGTTGATGTCGTTCTCGGTGCCGGTCGAGGAGTTCCAGCCCGGCTTGAGGCCCAGGTTGACCCAGTTCATGCCGTGCTGGGCGGCGAGGGTCTGGAAGAAGCCGAGGGTGCCGGACTTGTCGCCGCTCTTGGAGGCGGAGTTGGTGAAGCCGGCGGCGACCTTGTCCAGCCAGGCGTCGCCGAACCAGCGCTTGCTGCTGGCCTCGGCGAAGGTGTGGAAGGCGCCGGAGGCGGTGCCCATGTAGGTGGGCGAGCCGAAGACGATCGCGTCCGCGGTGTCCAGCCGGGCCCACTGCTCCTCGGTGATGGTGTCGACCGCGATGGAGACGACCTCGGCGCCGGTGGCGGCGGCGCCGCGGGCGACGGCCTCGGCGATGACGGCGGTGTGGCCGTAGCCGGAGTGGTAGGCGATGGCGACGGTCGGGCGGATGGCGGTCATGAGGGTGCTCCTCGGCGGGGCTCGGGGAAATGGGGCGGCGACATGGCGGGAAGCCGGGACGGGCAGGGGAGGGGACGTGGTGTCCGGCTCCTTGGTCTCCAATATAGACCAAGTCTCCAATGGTTACCAAGGGCGGATTGGAGACCGGGGGCTACCCTGGAGGGCATGACGACACGGGAGCAGTCCCAGGCCGGGGCCGGGCAGGCCCAGGAGCTCGATGTCTTCGCCCAGCTCTGTCCGAGTCGCGCGATGCTCGCGGACCTGGCGGACAAGTGGTCGATGCTGATCCTGATGAGCCTCGGCGAGTTCGGTCCGCAGCGGTTCTCGGAGCTGCAGCGCGGGGTGGACGGGGTCAGTCGCAAGATGCTCACCCAGTCGCTGCGCACCTTGGAGCGCAACGGCCTGGTGCGGCGCACCGTCCACCCCGAGACGCCGCCGCGGGTGGTCTACGACCTGCTGCCGCTCGGCCGGGAGCTGGCCGGGCTGCTGGTGCCGGTCGGTCGCTGGACGCAGGAGCGGACGGCGCAGATGCTCGTCGCGCGCGAGGCGTTCGACCGGGCGCACCCCGACGCCTGACCGGCCGTGCGACGGGTGCGGCGCATCCTGCGGCGGCGTCGCGCGCTGCCTTCGGCGAGGGGTCGGGCGCCCCCGGGCGGGTGACCGGAGCCGATTTCCCTTCCGGGCCGTCGGCCGTGTAATGTCTTCCTTGTTCGACCGGTTCGCCCCTATAGCTCAGTCGGTAGAGCGTCTCCATGGTAAGGAGAAGGTCTGCGGTTCGATTCCGCATGGGGGCTCAAAGTGAAAGACCCTCGCCCAACGGCGAGGGTCTTTTTCGTTGCCGCCCGTCGGTGCCGGCACGGAGGCGGGCTAGCGGTCGGGTACGGAATGCGCTGTGATGGTGCGTCATCGGCCGCCCGCCCCACCGGGTGCGGGCGCGGAGCCGGACCCCGACCGGGAGGGTGTCATGGGCGTTCGGCTCGTGGTGGTCGACGACCATCGGTTGCTGGCCGAGGCGCTGGCCGCCGCGCTCCAGTTACGCGGCCACCGGGTGCTCGCGGTCGGCTCGCCGGCCGGGTCCGCCGCCGACCTGGTGGCCGGGCGCAGGCCCGAGGTGTGCCTGCTCGGGGTGGCCGGACCGGCCGAGCCCGGCGCCTTCGAGGGGCTGCGCAGGATTCGCCGGGAGCGGCCCGAGGTGGCCGTGATCGTGCTCGGACCGGTCGGTGAACTCCGGGGCGTGGCAAGTGCGTTCGCCGCGGGCGCGGCGGGGTACGTGCCCAGTGACGAGCGGATCGAGGTGGTCGAGCGGGCCATCGGGCGGGCGCGGGCCGGGGAGGCGGCGGTCGCGGTGGACGTGCTCCGCGGGGCCTTCGACCAGTTGCTGCGGCCGGCGGTGGAGCCGGACGACGAAGCGCTCCGGCTGCTGCGGCTGCTGACCCGCCGTGAGGTCGAGGTGCTGGCCCGGATCGCGGACGGCGAGGACACCGCGGCGATCGCGGCCGGGATGCGGATCGCGGCCAGTACCGCCCGGACGCACGTCCAGCGGGTGCTCATGAAGCTCGGTGCGCGCACTCGGCTGGAGGCTGCGGCGGTGGCCGCCCGGACGGGGCTGCTGGAGCGGATGGCGCGGGACTGACCGGGCGGCCCGACCGGCGCCTCGGGGAGGCGGTCGGGAGTGCGGTCCGGAGCACTCCGGCGGCCGGGGACAATGGGCCACAGTCGTATGTACGTCACCGATGGCCGCCCACCGGCGGACCATCGCCCGCTGGAGGTCTCATCATGAGTAAGTACCTGGTCACGGGTGGCGCCGGCTATGTCGGCAGCGTGGTCGCCGCCCACCTGCTGGAGGCGGGACACCAGGTGACCGTCCTGGACGACCTCTCCACCGGCTTCCGTGAGGGCGTGCCGGCCGGTGCGGAGTTCGTGCGGGGCCGGATCCAGGAGGCCGCCGCGGTGCTGGACGCCTCCTTCGACGGGGTGCTGCACTTCGCCGCCTCCTCGCAGGTCGGCGAGTCGGTCGCGGACCCGGAGAAGTACTGGCGCAACAACGTGGCCGGCTCGCTGGAGCTGATCAGCGCGATGCGCGCGGCGGGCGTGCGCAAGCTGGTGTTCTCCTCCACCGCCGCCACCTACGGCGAGCCGGAGGCGGTGCCGATCGCGGAGACCGCCCGCACGGCGCCCACCAACACCTACGGCGCCACCAAGCTGGCCGTCGACCACCTGATCACCAGTGAGGCCGTCGCCCACGGCCTGGCCGCCGTCTCGCTGCGCTACTTCAACGTGGCCGGCGCGTACGGTGCGTACGGCGAGCGGCACGACCCCGAGTCGCACCTGATCCCGCTGGTCTTCCAGGCCGCGCTCGGGCAGCGCGAGCACATCGCGGTGTACGGCGACGACTACCCGACCGAGGACGGCACCTGCGTCCGCGACTACATCCACGTCGCGGACCTGGCCGAGGCGCACCTGCTGGCGCTGGACGCCGCCAAGCCGGGCGAGCACCTGATCTGCAACCTGGGCAACGGCAGCGGCTTCTCGGTGCGCGAGGTGATCGAGTCGGTCAAGCGGGTCACCGGCCGGGAGATCCCGGTGGTCACCTCGGGCCGCCGCGCCGGCGACCCGGCCGTGCTGGTGGCCTCCGCCGAGCGCGCCCACCAGGCGCTGGGCTGGACCCCGAGCCGCCCGAACCTGGACGACATCGTCGCCGACGCCTGGAAGTTCACCCTGGAGAAGAACGGCCTGTAGACGGCGGCCCGCGCCCGCGGACGAAGCGCCGTTCCCGCTCCGGGGGCGGCGCTTCGTCGTTCCCGCGCGCGGCCCGGACCTCCCGGCGCTTCGGCGTTTCCGCGCGCCGGCGGCCGCGCGCTACCGCGCCGGGCGGGCGGCATAGGCGCGCAGGAAGGCCTGCACGCCGGCGGTGACGATCTCCTCGGTCTCCGACGGGGCGAGCGGATGCGCGCCCCAGTAGGAGCGCTGGGTGACCTCGCTCCCGACGAGCAGGACGAAGTGCTGGGCGGCGCGCGCCGGGTCGGGCGCGTCCATCAGGCCCTGGTCGGCCAACTCGCCGAACCGGATGCCGAGTTCGATCATGGCCCGGCGCGGTCCGGTGGCCTGCCAGGCGTCCAGCAGGTCCTTCGGGAGGTGGGCCGCCTCGGCGTTGATCTGCCGGACCAGCGCAAAGTGGTCGGCGAAGGTGGTGAGTGCCGCCACCCAGTCCAGGCCCAAGGTGACGAGGTCCGTCTCCAGGTCGGTGACCTTGGCCAGATGGCGTTCGATGACGTCCAGCTGGGCGTCGCTGACCTCCCCCGCGCTCTCCTGGACGACGGTTCGGAACAGCAGCTCCTTGCCGGCGAAGTGGTTGTAGATGGTGCGGGTGGACACCCCGGCCTCCGCGGCGATGGCGTCGATGCTGGCGCGGGAGTAGCCGTCCCGGCCGAAGACCGTCCGGGCGGCCCGGGTGATGGCCTGCCGCTTCTCGGCCAGCCCCCGGCGAGGTGCGGGCGCAGCTTCGTTCCTACTGGTCATCGGGGGTCTCCCAAAGAAGTTTGCAGTAAGCGTTGTACCTATTGCCATACACGTTGTACTTTACCTGACGTGCCGTCCGATCGGGCGGCCGTCCAGTGAAACCTGTGGAGACCGTCATGTCCGAGACCCCGTACCGCGTCGCCGTCATCGTCGGCAGCAGCCGCCAGGGCCGTGTCGCGCCCACCGTCGCCGAGTGGTTCCTGCGCACCGCCGGGCACCGGGCCGATCTCGACCTCGACGTCATCGACCTGGCCGACCACCCGCTGCCGCACCTGGGCGAGGAGCCCACCGCCGAGCAGGCCCAGTGCCTCGCCGCGCTCTCGCCGCGGCTGGCCGCCGCGGACGCCTTCGTGGTGATCACGCCCGAGTACAACCACAGCTTCCCCGCCGTGCTGAAGAACGCCATCGACTGGCACCGCGCCGAGTGGCAGGCCAAGCCGGTCGGCTTCGTCTCCTACGGTGGCCTCGGCGGCGGGCTGCGCGCGGTCGAGCAGCTCCGGCTGATCTTCGCCGAGCTGCACACCGTCACCGTCCGGGACTCCGTCAGCTTCCACGGCGTCTGGGCCGCCTTCGGGGAGGACGGCGAGCCCGTCGACCCGACCGTCCCGAACGGCGCCGCCAAGGGCATGCTCGACCAGCTCACCTGGTGGGCCCACACGCTGCGGGACGCCCGCGCCGCCCGCCCGTACGGCGCCTGACCGGCACCCGCCCGTACGGCGCCTGACCGGCACCCGCCCGTACGGCGCCTGACCGGCACCCGCCCGTACGGCGCCTGACCCGACGACCGACCGCCCGAAGCCCGTCAGCCAGGGGGACCCGATGAGCACCACCACAGGCACCGCCGCACCCGCCACCGCCGGGGCCGCCACCGCGCCCGGCCCGCGCACCGCGGCGATCGCCGCGGTCGTGGTCCTCGGTTCGCTGATGACCGTCCTCGACACCACGATCGTCAACGTCGCGCTCAACCGCCTCGCCGAGGACTTCCGGGCCCCGCTGGCCACCATCCAGTGGGTCACCACCGGCTACACCCTCGCGCTCGCCACCGTCACGCCGGTCACCGCCTGGGCGATCGGACGCTTCGGCGCCCGGCGCCTCTACCTGACCGCGCTCACCCTCTTCGTGCTCGGCTCGCTGCTGGCCGGCGCGGCCTGGGACGCCCCGTCGCTGATCGCCTTCCGGGTGCTCCAGGGGCTGGGCGGCGGCATGGTGATGCCGGTCGGGATGACCGTGCTGCTCCGGGCCTGCGACCCGGCCCGCACCGGGCGCACCATGAGCGTGCTCGGCATCCCCGTGCTGATCGGCCCGCTCGCCGGGCCGGTGCTGGGCGGCTGGCTGGTCGACGAGGCCTCCTGGCGCTGGGTCTTCCTGATCAACCTGCCGCTCGGCGCGCTCGCGCTCGGCCTGGCCGCCCGGCTGCTGCCCCGCGACGCCGGCGCGGCGGCCGGCCGCCGGCTGGACCTGCCGGGCCTGCTGATGCTCTCCCCGGGCCTGGCCGCGCTGATCTACGGACTGGGCGCCGGGCACGGCAACCCCGGCGCCGCCGCTCTGGTGCCCGTACTGGCCGGGGCAGCCCTGGTCGCCGGGTTCGTCGTCCGGGCGCTGACCACCCGTGACCCGCTGCTCGACCTGCGCCTCCTGGGCCGCCGGGCGTTCGCCGCCCCCGCCGCCACCATCGCCCTGTTCGGCTGCGGCTACTTCGGCTCGATGCTGCTGCTCCCGCTCTACTACCAGCTGCTGCGCGGCCAGAGCGCGACCGAGGTCGGCCTGCTGGGCATCCCGCAGGCGCTCGCCACCGGCATCACGATGCAGTTCGCCGGGCGGCTGGCCGACCGCTTCGCGCCGGGCCGGATCGTGCTCGCCGGTGTCCTGGTGGCCACCGCCGGTTTCCTCGGTTTCACCGTCCAGGTCGGCGCCGACACCCCGTACTGGCACCTGGTCGCCGCCCTGGTGGTGATGGGGACCGGTATCGGCATGACGCTGATGCCCGCCATGGCGGCTGCCACCCGCAGCGTCGCCCCGGTGGAGGTCCCGGCGGCCAGCACCCTGGTCACCATCGTCCAGCAGGTCTCCGGCTCGGTCGGCACCGCGCTGATGTCCGCCCTCCTGTCCGCGGCGCTGGCCGACCGGCTGCCCGGTGCGGCCGACGGGGGCCTGGCCGCCGTGCGGGCCCTGGACCCGGCGGCGCGGGCCGCGCTCGCCCCCGGCCTCGCGGAGGCCTTCCGGGAGACCTACGGATGGGCCGTCGCACTGCTCGCGCTGGCCCTGCTGCCCGCGCTGCTGCTCTCCCGGAGCGCGTCGCGGGACGCCGCCGGACTCTCCCGGAGCGCGTCGCGGGACGCCGCCGGACTCTCCCGGAGCGCGTCGCGGGACGCCACCGGAGGTACCAAGTCACGCCAAGTTCGCACCTCCTGACGAAACTTCACCAAACCCCCACCGAGCCGTCCCCCACCCCGTACGCTGATTCCGGTACCGGTGGGGGTCGGTGCTTTGGTCCTCCCGGGAGCCGGGGCGTGGGCGGCGGAGCAGTACCCGGGCCATGGCGGTGGGACGGGTCGGCGCTCCGGGCGCGGGCTCGGCCGAACAGGGGGGAGTGACGATGGGGCGGATCCGCGTCCTGGTGGTCGACGACCACCGGATCTTCGCCGAGGCGCTGGCCGCGGCGCTCGCCGCCGAGCCCGATGTGGAGGTCGGCGCGGCCGGCAGTGCGGCCGCCGCGGAGCGGGCGCTGGAGCGCGCCGCCACCGAGGGCCGGGCCTTCGACGTCGTCCTGATCGACGCCGACCTCGGTGCCGAGTCCGACGGCGCGCGCAAACCGCGCCAGCCCGGAGCCGACCCGCCCGACGCGGTACGCCGCCGCCCCCCGGTCACCCTGCCCGCACCCCGCCGCCCGGCCGCCGTGTCCGGCTCGCCCGCGGGCCCCGGCATCCCGGCCCGCACCACCCCGCCCCCGGTCTGTTCGACCGCCCCCTACCCGCCCGACCGGTACCACCCGGCCGCCCCGGTGCCCGACGGGCTCACCCTGCTCGCCCGGGCCCGCCGCAACCATCCCGCGCTGCGGGCGATCGTCCTGGCGACCGCCGACGACCCGCTCCGCGCCGCCCGCGCCCTGCACGCCGGCGCCACCGGCTGGGTGGCCAAGGAGAGTTCGCTGGCCCGTCTGCTGGCCGTGGTCCGGGGCGTGCTGCGCGACGAGACGCACCTGCCGCCGGCCCTGCTCACCGGCGTGATCCGGGAGCTCACCACCGCCCGGCGGGACCGCACCGAGAGTGAACGTCTCGTCGACATGCTCACCCCCCGGGAGAAGCAGATCCTGCGCTGTATGGTCGCCGGCCTCGGCCGGCAGGCCGTCGCCGAGCGGCTCTACCTCTCCCCGCACACCGTGCGCACCCACATGCAGAACGTCCTCGGCAAGCTCGGGGTGCACTCCACCCTGGCCGCCGTCGCGGTCGCGCGGCGGGCGGGCGTCAGCCCCTCCGAGCCGGCCGCGCCCGCAGCTCCGCCGTCCGTCGCCTCGACCACAGCTCCCGGCGCCGGCTGATCGGCCCGTCACACCCAGGTACCGGCTCAGGTCCGTCAGGTCAGGGAAATCCGGAGGACAGATGTCGCCGCACAGCACTTCCGCACGCCCGCACACAGCCCAGCCCGGCGCGAACGGGGGCCCGGCCGCCCCCTCGGCGGCCGCGAGTGCTCCCGCCGCGACGCCACCGACCGGCCTGCGCACCCTGATCGTCGGAGCCGGCGCCGCCGGGACGGCGCTGGTCCGCGACCTCGGCCGGACGCCGGAGTTCGGACTCGACCCGATCGGCCTGCTCGACGACGACCCGGCCAAGGCCGACCGGGCGGTGGGCGGCGTGCCCGTCCTCGGCACCCTGGCCGAGCTCACCGGGCTCGCCGTCCGCCACCGTGTCCAGGTGGTCGCGCTCGCCATCCCCGGTCTCGCCCCGCAGCGGGTCCGGGCCCTGGCCACCGCCGCCGCGGCGGCCGGTGCCGCCGTCCGCTACCTGCCGTCCTTCCTCGCCGCGCTGCGCCGAGAGGTGGTCGGGTCGGACATGCGCAGCCTGGACGTCAACCGGTTGATCGGGCGGCACGAGGTGCATGTGGTCTCCGCCGACGTCCGGGACGTGATCGAGGGCCGGCGGGTGCTGGTGACCGGGGCGGGCGGCTCGATCGGCAGCGAACTCTGCCGCCAGGTGAACGCGTTCAACCCGAGCGCGCTCTACATGCTGGACCACGACGAGTCCAACCTGCACCGCCTCCAACTGGAGATCTGGGGCGAGGCGCTGCTCACCGACGAGTCACTGGTGATCGCGGACATCCGGGACCGGCCGCGGATCCAGCAGATCTTCCGCGACCTCCAGCCCGAGGTGGTCTTCCACGCCGCCGCGCACAAGCACCTGCCGCTGCTGGAGCGCCACCCCAGTGAGGCGGTCAAGTCCAATGTGCTGGGCACCGACCACCTGGTGGAGGCCGCGCTGGCCACCGGTGTCGAGCGGTTCGTGCTGATCTCCACCGACAAGGCGGCCGACCCGACCTCGGTGCTCGGTGCCAGCAAGCGGCTGGCCGAGCTGATCGTGCAGGCGAACGCGCGGGACGCGCGCAACCTCGGCACCGGGGTGTTCTCCGCGGTCCGCTTCGGCAACGTGCTGGGCTCGCGCGGCTCGCTGCTGTCGGTGCTGGCCGAGCAGTTGCGCAGCGGCGGCCCGGTGACCATCACCCACCCCGATGTGACGCGGTTCTTCATGACCATCGAGGAGGCCGTCGGGCTGGTGCTGGAGTCCGCTCGGATGGCCCGCGGCGGTGAGGTCTTCGTGCTCGACATGGGCGAGCCGGTGCGGATCGTCGACCTGGTGCACAACTTCGCCGAGCAGGTGCAGCTGGGCCGGGACGAGGTGGAGATCCGCTACACCGGCCTGCGGGCGGGCGAGAAGCTGAACGAGGCGCTGTTCTCGGAGGGCGAGGAGCGGCTGCCCACCGCGCACGCCCGGATCTACGCCACCGTGGCCGAGCGCGGCGCCGGCCCCGAGGACCTCGCGGGCGGCCTGACCGGTCTCTACGAGGCGGCGGTGGGCAACAGTGACGAGGAGGTGCGCCGGCGGCTGGCCGAACTGCTGCCCGGCTACCGCACCGCGGTGTCCGAGCCGGCTCCGGTGCCGGCGCTCAGCGCCCCTTACCCGGACGGTTTCTGACGGCCCGCGGGCCGGGGGTCAGCTCGGGATGTTGTCGAAGGGAGCGACCAGCTGCCGCAGCAGTCCGGCGAGTTCGCCCTGCTGGGTGCCGGTGAGCTGGGCCAGCAGCTCGCGCTCGTGCGCCAGCAGCCCGGCGAGTGCCTGATCGGCCCGGTCGCGCCCGTCCTCGGTCAGCCGGACCAGGACGCCGCGCCGGTCGTCCGGATCGGGCAGGCGCTTGACCAGGCCCTTGCCGGTGAGCCGGTCGATCCGGTTGGTCATGGTGCCGGAGGTGACCAGGGTCTGGGTGAGCAGCTGGCCGGGGGAGAGCTGGTAGGGGGAGCCGGCGCGCCGCAGCGCGGTCAGGACGTCGAACTCCCAGGGCTCCAGGCCGTGCTCGGCGAAGGCCGTCCGGCGGGCGCGGTCGAGGTGCCGGGCGAGTCGGCTGACCCGGCTGAGTACCTCAAGTGGTTCCACGTCGAGGTCGGGGCGCTCTCGGCGCCATGCTGCGACCAGGCGGTCGACCTCGTCCTCCATGACGATCAGTGTATCGGGGGATGTGTCGATGTGAAGTCTCTTGACATCGAGAAATGTAACGTGGAAGCTGCGCGTGGATATCTTGATGTCGAGATACTTGTGAGGCCGGCCATGAGCACCCCCGTCTGGGACCCGGAGCAGTACCTGCGCTTCGCCGACGAACGGACCCGCCCGCTGCGGGACCTGCTCGCCCGCGTCCCCGCCCTGGCGCACGAGGCGTCCGCCACGATCCTGGACATCGGCTGCGGCCCCGGCAACTCCACCGCCGTCCTGCGCGAACGCTGGCCCCGGGCCCGGATCACCGGCGTCGACAACTCCGCCGAGATGCTCGCCGTCGCCCGCACCGAGGGCGAGCCCACCGCCGACTACCTGCTCGCCGACGCGCGCGGCTACGACCCGGCCGCCGCCGCACCGGACCTGATCGTCTCCAACGCGGCCCTGCAGTGGATCGGCTTCACGCCGGAGGGGGAGGACGGGCCCACGGGCCACCTCGACCTGCTGACCCGCTGGGCCGCGGCACTGGAGCCCGGCGGCGTGGTCGCCTTCCAGGTGCCCGGCAACTTCGACTCGCCCAGCCACACCCTGCTCGCCGAACTCCGCCGCAGCCCCCGCTGGCGTGACGCCCTGGGCGACGGCGCCATCCGGGCCGGCGTCCACGAACCCGGCGCGTACCTGGCGGCCCTCGCCGGCGCCGGCTGCTCCCCCGACGTCTGGGAGACCACCTACAGCACCCTGCTCCCCGGCGCGGACCCGGTGCTGGACTGGGTCAGGGGCACCGCCCTGCGGCCCGTTCTCACCCGGCTCACCGACCCGGCCGAGCGGGCGGCCTTCCTCGCCGAGTACGGCGCCCTGCTCCGCGAGGCCTACCCCGCCGGGCCGCACGGCACCGTCTTCCCGTTCCGGCGGATCTTCGCCGTCGGCGTGAAACGGTAGGCGCGACCGGGCGCGGCGAGGGCGGACCCTAGGTCTGGCGGTCGCCGACCAGCTTCGGGTGCCGCTCCATCCCCTCCAGGCCGTGCCAGGCCAGGTTCACCAGGTGGGCGGCGACCTCGGCCTTCTGCGGCTTGCGCACCTCCAGCCACCACTGGCCGGTCAGCGCCACCATTCCCACCAGCATCTGCGAGTACATCGGGGCGAGCCGCGGGTCGAAGCCCCGCGCCTTGAACTCCAGGCCCAGGATGTCCTCCACCTGCGTCGCGATGTCGCTGATCAGCGAGGCGAAGGTGCCGGTCGACTGGGCCACCGGGGAGTCCCGGACCAGGATCTTGAAACCGTCCGTCGACGTGTCGATGTAGTCCATCAGCGCGAACGCCGCCTGCTCCAGCAGCTCCCGCGAGTGCCCGCCGGTCAGTGCCCCCGTCACCATGTCCAGCAGCAGCTGCATCTCGCGGTCCACCACCACCGCGTAGAGCCCCTCCTTGCCCCCGAAGTGCTCGTACACCACCGGCTTGGACACCCCGGCCCGCTCGGCGATCTCCTCCACCGAGGTGCCGTCGTAGCCGCGCTCCGCGAACACCGACCGGCCGATCCCCAGCAGCTGCTCGCGCCGCTGCTTCCCGGTCATCCGCACCCGGCCGCTCCGGCGGCGGCCCGCGGGCGCCGCCGCGGCCGCCGGGGCAGCGGCACGCGGACGGGCCTGCGCCGCATCGGGCGCGACGTCCGTCCGCGGGCTCTCGTGGCCGCCTGTGCTGTCTGCGCTGCTCCCGTTCACCCCTACATCATGCTGCAGGCGCGCCCTCATGCGGCGCGGCGGGCGGCGATCCGCTGCGCGTCCGGCCAGCGGACGTCCCGGGCCCAGCCGGCCAGCTCGAACCAGCGGATCAGCCGGGCCGAGGAGTCGACCTGGCCGCGCAGCACGCCGTGCCGGGCCGAGGTCGGGTCCGCGTGGTGCAGGTTGTGCCAGGACTCGCCGCAGGACAGCACCGCCAGCCACCAGACGTTCCCGGAGCGGTCGCGGGAGCGGAACGGGCGGCTGCCGAGCGCGTGGCAGATCGAGTTGATCGACCAGGTGACGTGGTGCAGCAGGGCGACCCGGACCAGTGAACCCCAGAAGAAGGCGGAGAGCGCACCCTGCCAGGAGAGCGTGACCAGCCCGCCGACCAGGGGCGGGAGCAGCATCGAGATCGTGGTCCAGAGCCAGAACAGCCGGGAGATCCGCCTTATGGCCGGGTCGTCGACGAGATCCGGCGCGTACTTCAGCTGCGGGGTCTGCTCCTCGTCGAAGAGCCAGCCCATGTGCGCCCACCAGAGGCCCTTGAGCAGGGCGGGGACGGTCTCGCCGTAGCGCCACGGCGAGTGCGGGTCGCCGTCCTTGTCGCTGTACCGGTGGTGCTTGCGGTGGTCGGCCACCCAGCGGACCAGCGGGCCCTCGATGGCCAGCGACCCGGCGACGGCGAGGGCGACCCGCAGGGCCTTGTTGGCCTTGAAGGAGCCGTGGGTGAAGTAGCGGTGGTAGCCGATCGTGATGCCGTGACAGGTGAGGAAGTACATGACGGCGGCGATCGCGAGGTCGGTCCACCCCAGACCCCAGCCCCAGGCCACCGGCACGGCCGCCAGCAGCGCGGCGAACGGTACGGCGATGAACAGCCCGAGCGCGACCCGCTCGGCGAGACCCTGGCTCTCCCCGCCGCGGGTGGCGGAGAGCAGCGTCGGGGCGGGATCGATGGAGTGCGCGGTATCGGCGCGCGCCTCGCCGGCCTGGATGGTCATGGGTGTCCCTTGAGGGCGGGGTGGAGGTTACGTCTGCGTAACCTACGGCATCGTAGGTTGCGTTCGGCCGTCAGGGGAATACGTGACCGGGGGCGGCCCGGCGTATTTCACCCGACTGGATGGGCAACGTCCGGGAACCGCGCGGGCCGAGTCGGCTGCGCCAGGATGGTGGAGGTACGCGGCCGCAACCCTTAGGCTGTGTCGAAGCGCCCCGGGCGCTGCGAGTTGATGATCGATCCGCCGTGGTGTAATGGCAGCACAGGGCCCTTTGGAGGCCTTTGTCTGGGTTCGAATCCTAGCGGCGGAGCCAGTAGGCGCCTCTGTTTCGGGTGTACCACCCGCCCCCCGGTATTGTCGGGGCTGCTCGGCGGACTGTGCGAAGGCGACCGGCCTGGGTCCCGGCCGGGCTGCACTGCCCTCTCTGTGAACCGACTGAGGAGCCTCCCCCCGTGAGTGCCAATTCGCCTGCCGCCGTTGTCGTGCTTGCCGCCGGTGGCGGGACCAGGATGAAGTCGAACAGCCTGCCCAAGGTGCTCCACGAGGTCTGCGGGCGGTCACTGGTCGGCCACGCGGTGGCGGCGGCACAGGAGTTGACGCCGCGGCAGCTGGTCGTCGTGGTCGGGCACATGCGGGAGAAGGTGCAGGAGCACCTTGGGGCGCACTACCCGGCGGCGCGCGCCGTGGTGCAGGAGGAGCAGAAGGGCACCGGGCACGCCGTCCGTACCGCGCTGGAGGCCCTGGCGGCCGACGGGGTGGAGCTGGACGGCACGGTGATCGTCACCACCGGCGACGCGCCGCTGCTGACCGGCGCGACCCTGGAGGCCCTCGCCGGGGCGCACGCCGAGCAGGGCAACGGCGTCACCGTCCTGACGGCCGTCGTCCCGGACCCGTTCGGCTACGGGCGGATCCTGCGGGACGAGGCGGACGGCGCGGTCGCGGCGATCGTCGAGGAGAAGGACGCCTCGGACGCCCAGCGGGCGATCGACGAGATCAACTCGGGGGTCTTCGCCTTCGACGCCAAGCTGCTGGCCGAGGCGCTGTCCCGGGTCACCACCGACAACGTGCAGGGCGAGGAGTACCTCACCGACACCCTGGAGATCCTGCGGACGGCCGGCCACCGGGTCGGCGCCGTGGTGGCCGCGGACTACCGCGACATCCTGGGCATCAACGACCGGGTGCAGCTGGCCCAGGCCCGGCGCCTGCTGAACGACCGCCTGCTGGACCGGGCGATGCGCGCGGGTGTCACGGTGGTGGACCCGGCGACCACCTGGATCGACGTGCAGGTCTCCTACGAGCCGGACGCCGTGGTCCTGCCGGGCACCCAGCTGCACGGCGCCACCCATCTGGGCGAGGGCTGCGAGGTGGGCCCGAACTCGACGATCAAGGACACCCGGATCGGCGCCGGCGCGCGTGTGAGCAACACCACGGCGGACGGCGCCGAGGTGGGCGACTTCGCCACCGCCGGCCCGTACGCGTACCTGCGGCCGGGGGCGAAGCTGGCGCGCAGGGCGAAGGTCGGCACCTATGTCGAGGTGAAGAACTCGGAGCTGGGCGAGGGCGCCAAGGTGCCGCACCTGTCCTACATCGGGGACGCCACCATCGGCGAGGGCACCAACGTCGGCGCGGCCTCCGTCACGGTGAACTACGACGGGGTGAACAAGCACCGCACGGTGATCGGGGCGCACTGCCGCACCGGTTCGGACAACATGTTCATCGCGCCGGTGACGGTCGGTGACGGCGCCTACACCGCGGCCGGCTCGGTGATCACCGGCGACGTCCCCGCCGGCGCACTGGGCGTGAGCCGGGCGCAGCAGCGCAACATCGCCGGCTGGGTGGAGCGCAAGCGCCCCGGGACGGCATCGGCGCAGGCTGCGGCTGCCGCGTCGCAGGAGGCCGGGGAGGCCTGACGGGTCGGGCGGGAGTCCGAGGAGCGGTCCCGGGGCGGACGGTTTCTGCGCGGGCGCGTAACCTTGGGGACATACGTGCGCCACTGGGCCTACCGCCCGTGTCCAGGCGTACCGACATTTCCCCGACCCCTATCGCCAGCGGGCTCGCGCCTGCCTGCGGTGCGGACGGGTTCAGCGTCAGCAACGCGAGGAGACGGTGCAGTGAGCGGGATCACGACGTCGGGTGAGAAGAAACTCAAGCTCTTCTCCGGCCGTGCCCACCCTGAGCTGGCGAGGGAGGTGGCCGAGTCGCTCGGGACCGAGCTGGTTCCGACCAAGGCCCTGGACTTCGCCAACGGTGAGATCTACGTCCGCTTCCTGGACTCGGCGCGCGGTGCGGACTGTTTCGTGATGCAGAGCCACACGGCTCCCATCAACCAGTGGATCATGGAACAGCTGATCATGATCGATGCTCTGAAGCGGGCCTCGGCCCGGAGCATCACCGCGATCCTGCCGTTCTACGGCTACGCCCGCCAGGACAAGAAGCACCTGGGCCGCGAGCCCATCTCGGCCCGGCTGATCGCGGACCTGCTGGCCACGGCCGGCGCGGACCGGATCATGGCGGTGGACCTGCACACCGCGCAGATCCAGGGCTTCTTCTCCGGCCCGGTCGACCACCTGTTCGCGCTGCCGCTGCTGGCGGACTACGTGGGCGACAAGGTCGACCGTGACCGGCTCACCGTGGTGTCCCCGGACGCCGGCCGGGTGAAGGTCGCCGACCAGTGGTCGGACCGCCTGGGCGCGCCGCTGGCGATCATCCACAAGCGCCGCGACATGACGCAGGCCAACACCATCCTGTCCGCCGAGGTGGTCGGTGACGTCAGGGGCCGGGTCTGCGTCCTGGTCGACGACATGATCGACACCGCCGGCACCATCTGCGCCGCGGCCGACGCGCTGTTCGAGAACGGCGCCGCGGACGTGATCGTGGCCGCCACCCACGGCGTGCTCTCCGGCCCGGCCGCGGACCGGCTGAAGAACTCCCGGGTCAGCGAGTTCGTGTTCACCAACACCCTGCCGACCCCGGCCGAGCTCCAGCTGGACAAGATCACCACGCTGTCGATCGCCCCGTCGATCGCCGCCGCGATCCGCGAGGTGTTCGAGGACGGCTCGGTCACCAGCCTGTTCGAGGGCGTGCACTGACGAAGCCCCGCGCAGGCGGCCCCGGTCCCCCCAGGGGCCGGGGCCGCCGCCGATTTCGCGGGAGGGCACCCGTGCGGTTAGACTCGTGAAACTGCTCGGCGAGGGATGCCGTGTGCCTGCTCGTCGGGTGCCCGCTCCGTGATCGACGCGCTGCTGGAGCCGGTTCTGCCGGTTGTTGGCAGAGGTCGTGCGCCGCCGAGTGACCCCCGTTCTGTGGGTGTGGTCCCGGCGGTTTTTTCGCGTTGCCTGCACCCCCGCGCCAGTTTTCACGAGGAGTGCAGTCGTGTCCGAGATCCGCATCGCCGCTGAGACCCGTTCCGAGTTCGGCAAGGGCGCCGCCCGCCGGGCCCGTCGTGCCGGCCTGGTCCCCGGTGTCGTCTACGGCCACGGCCACGCCCCGGTTCACCTGAACCTGCCCGGCCACGCCCTGATGATGGCCCTGAAGACCCCGAACGCCCTGCTGGTCGTCCCGATCGAGGGCAAGGACGAGTACGTCCTGCCGAAGGCCATCCAGCGCCAGGCCATCAAGCGCACCATCGAGCACGTCGACCTGCTGCTCGTGAAGCGCGGCGAGAAGGTCACCGTCGAGATCCCCGTGCACACCGAGGGCGAGCTGGCCCCCGGCGGCAACCTGCTGGAGCACGTCCTCAACGCGCTGCCGATCGAGGCCGAGGCCACCCACCTGCCCGAGTCCGTGACCGTCTCGGTCGAGGGCCTGGAGGCCGGTGCCTCGATCACCGCCGGTGACATCGAGCTGCCCAAGGGCACCACGCTGGCCGTCGAGGCCGACACCGTCGTGCTGCAGGTCATCGGCGCCCAGGCCTCGCAGGCCGACGCCGACGCCGAGGCCGCCGAGGCCGGCGCCGAGGCCTGAGCCTCTCGCACCGTCTGACCGCTGCCCCGGCCGCTCCGTTCTGGAGCGGCCGGGGCAGCGGTGTGTCCGGGATGATGTCGACGAGCGAGAGCACGAGGAGCGATGCGATGAGCGAGGACGTGTACGAGGGCCCCTGGCTGGTGGTCGGGCTGGGCAACCCGGGGGAGCAGTACGCCCGGAACCGGCACAACATCGGCTTCATGGTGGTGGACCTGCTGGCGCAGCGGATGGGTGCCAGGTTCAAGGCGCACAAGAGCCGCGCCCAGGTGGCCGCGGGGCGGCTGTCGGGCCGGCGGGTGGTCCTGGCCAAGCCGATGTCCTTCATGAACCTCTCGGGCGGCCCGGTGACCGCCCTGCGGGACTTCTACAAGGCGCCGGCCTCGGCCGTGGTGGCCGTCCACGACGAGCTGGACATCGACTACGCCACGCTGCGGCTGAAGCTCGGCGGCGGCGACAACGGCCACAACGGGCTGAAGTCGATCACCAAGTCGCTGGGTCCGGAGTACTACCGGGTGCGCTGCGGGATCGGCCGGCCGCCGGGCCGGATGGAGGTCGCGGACTTCGTCCTGAAGGACTTCTCCGGCGCCGAGCGCAAGGAGCTGGAGTGGTTCGTGGACCGGTCGGCGGACGCCGTGGAGGCGTTGCTCTCCGACGGCCTGGAGCGGGCCCAGGGCGTCTACAACTCCTGACCGCCGCACCTCCCGGCGGTGCGGGACGGGCCCGCCCGCTGGCTGACCGGGTGTCAGGAGGGCTGTTCCGCAAGGAGCCCGGCCCTCGCGGGACACCTTCCGCCGGGGCGGGCGGCACCGGACGCGGCCGGCCGCGCAACAGTCGTACAACGCTTGGCCCCCAAACCTGAATGGGTGTGAGAAACCTGTGCGGGATCGGATAGCGTCAAACCCGTACGCGAACGGGTCCTGGGGAGTTCTCGATGCGGAGTTTGCGGCCGATCCGGCGCCTGCGGCCGGTCCGGGTGGTACGGCTGAGGCGACTGGGCCGGAGGGTCGGTACGGCCGGCGCGCTGGGGGCGGCCGGAGTGCTGCTCTCCGGCGGCGGCGTGGCGCACGCGGAGTCGGTGGCGGAACCCGATCCCGGTGTGGTGTCCCAGGATCCCGCCTCGGCGCAGTTCGGCCCGGTGCTCAGCGGTTCGGTCGGCGGTGACGCGGGCCTGCTGGCCGTCGGCGGCGGTCTGGTCGTGGCGGCGGGCGGCGCGGCCCTCTGGGTGAAGCGCCGGCGCGCGGGCGATCCGGGGGAGTGACGACGTCCGCAGGGGCCGGGTCCGGGCTTGCCGGACACCGGTCCCTGCGCGTCTTCCGGCGCGTGTCATCCGTTTTCCGCGGCCGGTGCGTCCTGTGGGCATGAAGCGCGAATCGATCCGGTCGACGGGCACCGGAAGTGACCCGTTCGACGAGTTCGTCTCGGCGCGGTACCAGTCCCTGCTGCGCGGCGCGTTCCTGATCACGGGGGACGTCCACGACGCCCGGGACCTGCTGCACGACGCCCTGGCCCGGGTCTACCCCCGGCGCGGTGTGATCAGGGACCCGGGGGCGGCCGAGGGCTACGTCCGCATGACGATGGTCCGCACCCATGTGTCGCGGTGGCGGCGGACCCGGCGGGAGGTGCTGACACCGTTCCTGCCGGACACCCCGGCACCGGCGGTGGACGCCCGGGACGAGCGGCTGGAGGTGGCGCTACGGGCGCTGCCGCCGCGTCAGCGGGCGGCGGTGGTGCTGCGCTACTACGTCGACCTGCCGGTGGCGCGGGTCGCCGAGGAGCTCGGTTGCTCGCAGGCGACGGCCAAGACGCACCTGGCCCGGGCGATGAGAACGCTTCGGCAGGAGCTGGCACCGGCGAGGGAGATGGTGGGCCATGGCGGCTGAGGACAGGACGGCGGACGGGGCGGCGGACGGGTTCGAGGAGGAGCTGACCGTCCGGCTCGGCGCGCGGGCGAGGGCGGTGGGCGCCAGCCCGCCGCTGGCCGACCTGCGGCGGGCCGGGCAGCGGCGGGCCCGGCGCCGGACGACGGCGCGGGTGGTGGCGGGGGCGGCGGTCCTGGCCCTCGGGGCGGGGGTGTTGACGCAGTTCGGCGGGGGAGCGGGCGGCGCCGCGCAGGTGGCGGCCTCCGGCGGGGCGGACGGCTCGGGGGCCTCCCGGGACGAGGCCGGGCCGCCCGTCCTGGCCTGCACGGCCGGTCCCTCGGCGAACCGGACTCCGGGCTGGACCGGGCCTCCGGGCGCCTCGGGGAACCGGACTCCGGGTTGGACCGGGCCCCCGGACGTCTCGGGGACACCGGTGACGCCGACACCACCGCCGGGGTCTTCGGCCTCGGGGTGGCCCGCGGGTTCGCCGACGGGGTGGCCGACAGGCGGGTCCTCGGGTTCGCCGACGGGCGGGCCGAGTTCGCCGTCCGGTCCGTCGAGCGGGTGGCCGACGGGCGGCCCGACGAGTTCGCCGTCCGGGTGGCCGGGCGGGGCTGTGCCGGGTTCGCCGTCGGGCTCGGGCTCGGCCTCGGCCTCGGCTCCGTCGGGCCGGCCGCAGGTCAGCGAGCTGGTCCGGCTCGCGAAGGTGGTCGGGGAGCTGGCCGCCACCGAGTACCCGGACCAGTACTTCGGGGCCTGCAGGGACGAGGCGACCCACACGCTGTACGTGATGCGGGTGCCGGGCGGCGACTTCGACCAGGCCGTCAGGACGCGGGTGACGGAGCGGCTGCCGGCCTCGAACGCGCGGTTGGTGTTCTGGGAGGCGGCCGGCTCGCGGGCCGCGGTGGACGAGCTCCGGGCCCGGATCACGGCGGACGCGGCCGGGTACTGGAAGGACCGCGGGATCGAGATCAGCCAGGTGACGGTCTGTCTCGACGGCGCCGGCGTGCGGGTGGACAGCCCGCAGGCGCGGAGGGCCCGGGCGGAGATCGTCGCCCGGTACGGCCGGCTGGTGGCCGAGGTCGTGCAGGTCGGCTGACCTGACACCGAGGGCCCTGCGACACCCCCCCTCGGACGGGGTGTCGCAGGGCCCTTTCGCCGCGGTGGCGCCGGTCAGCCGGTGTTGCGCAGGCCGGCGGCGATGCCGTTCACGGTCAGCAGCAGGGCGCGGGCCCGCAGCGGGTCCTCCGGGCGGCCGGTGGCGGCCTCCTCGCGCTGGCGGCGCAGCAGCGCGACCTGGAGGTAGGAGATCGGGTCCAGGTAGGCGTCGCGGACGGTGAAGGTCTGCTTCAGCACCGGGTTGTGCTCCAGCAGCTCGCTCTCGCCGGTGAGGCGGAGCACCTCGCGCAGGGTCAGCTCGTGCTCGGCGGTGATCTGGTCGAAGACGTGGTGCAGCTCGGCGGGCACCAGCTGCTCCACGTAGTGGCGGGCGATCCGCAGGTCGGTCTTGGCCAGCGTCATGGCGACGTTGGACAGGAAGTTGCGGAAGAAGTGCCACTGGCCGTACATCTCGTCCAGCACGTCCCCCAGACCCGCTTCGCGGGCGGCGGCGAGGCCGGCACCGACGCCGAACCAGCCGGGGACGATCTGGCGGGACTGGGTCCAGCCGAACACCCACGGGATGGCCCGCAGGCCGTCCAGGCCCGCGCCGGAGTCGGGGCGGCGGGACGGGCGGGAGCCCAGGTGCAGCGAGGCGAGCTGGTCGACCGGGGTGGCCGCGAAGAAGTACTTCGGCAGGTCCTCCTGCTCGACCAGGGCGCGGTAGGCGGTGTGGGCGGCCGCGGAGACCTGGTCCATCGCGGCGTCCCAGCGGGCCAGCTCCTCGGGGGCCTGGCGGGGCGCGGTGTGCAGCGCGGAGGCGGAGAGGGTGGCGGAGATGGTCAGTTCCAGGTTCTCCCGGGCCAGCGAGGGCAGCAGGTACTTGTCGGAGATGACCTCGCCCTGCTCGGTGACCTTGATCTCGCCCTCCAGGGTGCCCCAGGGCTGGGCCAGGATGGCCTCGTGCGAGGGGCCGCCGCCGCGGCCCACGGTGCCGCCGCGGCCGTGGAAGAGCCGCAGCCGGATGCCGTAGCGGTGGGCGACGTCGCGCAGTCGGCGCTGGGCGCGGTGGATCTCCCACTGGGACGTGGTGATGCCGCCGAACTTGGAGGAGTCGGAGTAGCCGAGCATGACCTCCTGGACGTCGCCGCGCAGCGAGACGAGCAGCCGGTAGGAGGGGTCGGAGAGCATCTCGTCCAGGATCCGGTCGGCCTCCTGGAGTTCGTCGGTGGTCTCCAGCAGCGGCACGATGCCGATCTTGGCGATGCCGCCGTGCAGGTCGATCAGGCCGGCCTCGCGGGCCAGCACGGTGGCGGCGAAGACGTCGTCGGCGCCCTGGCACATCGAGATGATGTAGCTCTCGACGATCTCGTCGCCGAACCGCTCGAAGCCCTCGCGAATGGTGTTGAAGACACCGAGGGTCTTGGTGCCGGCGGCGTCCAGCGGAGCCGGGGTGGGCGCGAGCGGGCGGCGCGAGCGGAGCTCCTTGGCGAGCAGCTTCTGCCGGTACTCGCGGGGCATGTCGGCGTAGCGCCAGGCCTCCTCGCCGAGCCGGTCGAAGAGCTGGCCGAGGGCGTGGTGGTGGGCCTCGGCGTGCTCGCGGACGTCCATGGTGGCGAGCTGGAGGCCGAAGGCCTCGATGGTGCGGATGGCGCGGGCGAGCCGGCCGTCGGCGATCAGCCCGCCGCGGTGGGAGCGGAGCGACTCCTGGATCAGCCGGAGGTCGGCGACGAGCTCGCGGGTGCCGAGGTAGTCGCGGCCCTCGATGTGCGGGGTGCCCTGGGCGAGCCGCTCGCGGGTGTTCTCCAGCTTGAGCCGGACGCAGGTGGCCTTGAGGCGGTAGGGCTCCTCGGCGTTCATCCGCTTGTAGCGCGGGCTCAGTTCGGGGAGCACGTGCAGGTCGGCGTTGAGCGAGGCGAGCAGCTCGGCCGAGGCGCCGGCCAGGCGCTCGGAGGTGGAGAGCGAGTTGCGCAGGTCGTCGACGGCGGCGAGGGCGTCCTTGATGCCGTACTCGTGCTGGAGGTTCAGGACGTCCCAGGTGACCGTCGGGGTGACGTTCGGGTTGCCGTCGCGGTCGCCGCCGATCCAGGTGCCGAAGGTGAGCGGGCGGACGCCGTCGGGCAGGGTGAGGCCGACCCGGGCGAGCTCCTCGTGCAGCTCCTCCAGGACCTCGGGGACGGCCTCGCGGTAGAGCTCGTCCAGGTAGTAGACGGCGTTGCGGGCCTCGTCGGTCGGCTCGGGGCGGGCGATCCGCAGCTCGTCGGTCTGCCAGAGCAGGTCGATGACCTCGGCGAGGCGGCGGTCGGCCTGCCGCTTGGCGGAGGAGGTGCGGGCCGGGTCGGCGTGGGAGAGACCGGCGGCGATCTGCTCGCGGTGGATCCGGTCGAGGAGCTCACCGATCCGGCGGAGCTTGTTGAGGACGCTGCGGCGGGCGGCCTCGGTGGGGTGCGCGGTGAAGACCGGGCGGACGGCCAGGTGGGCCAGGGTGTCCGCGAGGTGCTTCGGGTCGGCCTCGGCGAGCTGGTCCGCGGTCTGGGCGAGCAGCGAGCCCTCGCGGGCGCGGCGGGTGGCCAGCTCCCGGCCGCGGTGCACCTGCTCGGTGACGTTGGCGAGGTGGAAGTAGGTGGAGAAGGCGCGGACCAGCTTGGCGGCGGTCTCCAGGTCGATGTCGGAGAGCAGCTCGGCGGTCGCCTCGCCGTCGGTGCGGCTGAGCAGGCGGACCTGTTCGACCAGGCCCAGCAGCTGGGGGCCCTCCTGGCGGACCAGCGTCTCGCCGAGCAGGTCGCCGAGACGGCGGATGTCCGCGCGCAGGGCTGTGTTGTCAGCCTCGGCGCCGGCTGCGCCGACGCGGCTGGGGCTGTCCGCCGGAGTGGGGACCGGAGCGGTCACGGCTGGCTCCCTGTGGTGGTGGGGTTCGGCAACGGCTCATCGTCACAGGTCCGCGCACGTGTGGCGGGTGTGACGCGTGCGGACCGCGCTGTCCGACGCGACCCAGCATAGGTGTCGGGGCGGTTGCTGTCCGCGAGGTGGCCGGATGGCGGACAAGATCACAGGCGCCCCATGTGGTCTGGACCACTTGAGGGCCGCGTGGGTGTCGGACCGGAACCGGGTGGGGATGGATCAAGGTTCACGCTTAGGCTGTGTGGTTATGAGCAAGTCGCCTGGGGAGCGCGAGCGGGGCCGGTCGTTCTGGTGGTGGGAGCGGCGGCGCAGCGCTCTCCTGGACATCGGGCTGGCGGCGCTGGCGGCGCTGGAGTGTGCGGCCAGCGCGGTCGCCTTCCTGGCGCCCCGGGTCCACCTGGGAGTGGTGGCGATCGTCGGGGTCGCGCTGTTCGGCGCGCTGGCGGGCGCCACCCTGGTGCTGCGGCGGCGCTGGCCGGCGGTACCGGTGCTGGTGGCGCTGGTCGCGATGCCCGGGATGCTGGGTGTCGTGCTGCTGACCGTGTCGCTGTACACGCTCGCGGAGACCTGGGAGTGGCCGACCCGGCGCCGACGGGTGGTGGCGCTGTCGGCCCTGGCCTTCGCCGAGGCGGTCGGCGTGATGCTGGTGTCGATGCTCACCCCCTCCGACCTGACGGTCGACGAGCCGCCGCTCTGGGGGCAGGTGCTGCTGGCGGTGCTGGTGGCCGTCGGACTGACCGTGCCGCCGGTGGTGACCGGCCTGTACGTGGGCGCGCGGCGGCGGCTGATCGAGTCGCTCAAGGACCGTGCGCACGGCCTGGAGACCGAGCTGGACCTGCTGGCCGAACAGGCCCGCGAGCGCGCCCGCCGGGCCCGGCTGGAGGAGCGGACCAGGATCGCCCGGGAGATGCACGACGTGGTGGCCCACCGGGTGTCGCTGATGGTGGTGCACGCCGGGGCGCTGGAGCGGATCGTGGCGAAGGATCCGGAGAAGGCGGCGCAGAGCGCCAAGCTGATGGGCGAGGTCGGCCGGCAGGCGCTGAACGAACTGCGCGAGATCCTCGGGGTGCTGCGGATGTCGGACGACTCCGCGCCGGAGCCGGACTCGCTGGTCGCGCTGCCGCGACTGGTCGACCAGTCGCGGGCGGCCGGGATGGCCGTGACCCTGACCGTCAGCGGCGGCCGCCAGGAGTTCACCACAGAGGCCGAGCAGACCGCGTACCGGGTGGTGCAGGAGGGCCTGACCAACGCGCACAAGCACGCCGGTGGCGCACAGGTGTCCGTCCTGCTCGCCTACGCGCCCAACGGCGTGCGGGTCAGCGTGGTGAACGCCTGCCCGGGCGGGGAGCGGACCGCGGCGGCGCTGCCCAGCGGGGGCAACGGACTGGTCGGGATGCGCGAGCGGGTGGTCGCGCTGGGCGGCACCTTCTCGGCGGGGCCGGAGTCGGACGGGGGCTTCCGGGTGGAGGCGGTGCTGCCGTCCCGGCTGGCCGTGCGGGCCGACCGGCTGGCGTGAGACCGCCGGCCGGGGCGGCGCCCCGGCCGAGGGGCGCGGCGGTGTGGGGTGCAGGGCGCGGGGCCGAGCGTGGCGGTGCGGGGCGATCAGCCCTCGTCGGCGGTGCGCAGCCGCTCGGGGGCGGTGCCGAGGACGAGGGCCGTGATCGCCTGGTCGATGCCGTGGCCGAGGAACCACTCGCCGGTGTGGTCCAGGCTGTAGACCCGGCCCTCCTCGTCGACGGCCAGCAGCGCCTGGCCGTACGCCTCCTCGCCGAGCGGGGCCAGCCGGGTGCCCAGGGCGCGGCCGAGGTCGGCCAGGGTGCGCGGCTGGTGGAGACCGCACAGCGGGTCCACCAGGAAGGGCGTGCGGGCCAGCTGGCGGCCCGGGCCGTCGAGGTCGAAGGCGAGGCCGCCGAACTCGGCCCAGGCCTCCACCGCCGCCGGGAACACCGCGTGCCCGACACCGGCCGGGTCGCCGTACGCGGCCAGGGTGTCGGCCCACTCCTCGGCCTGGCCGATCTGCCAGCGGCCGGGGTGCCAGCCGGCCGCCTTGAGCTCGGCGGCGACGTCGGCCGGGAAGCGCGGGCGGGTCCGCAGGGCGGGCTCGCCGAGGGTGCTCGGCGGGGGCGGGGGCGGGCTGGGCGGATTCAGGACGGGCTCCGGTGGCTCGGGGACGGGGGGCGTGCGAGGGCGCGCGATCAGCGGGCGGGCGGGCCGACGGCGACGCTCTGGACGGTGAAGTGCTCCAGCAGCGGCACGCAGGAGCGGCAGGGCGGGGCGTGCGTGCCGTGCGCCGGATCGCCCTCCTCGCGGATCCGCACGGTGGTCAGTCGCGAGCCCTTGAGCGCCTTGCGGGCTTCGGGCAGGCCCATCGGCTTGCGGGCGGCGCGCTTGGAGCGCTTGCCGTCGACCACGGCCAGGTACTGGGAGAGCAGGACGGCCTCCGGGCAGCGGCCGGTGAAGCGCTCGCGGTGCTCCGGCGGCAGCGCGTCCAGGAAGTCGCCGACCAGCGGGTGCAGGGCCGGGCGCCGGGCGGGCTTGTCGCCGGCCAGGGTGTGCACCGCCCCGCCCTTCAGCGACAGGGCGGCGGCGACGGCGGGCAGCAGGCTGTCGCGCTGGTGGCGCAGCACGGGCGGGCCGGCTGGTTCGCCGGTGGTCATACGTCGTCCTCCTCCTGTTTCTCCGCCGGTGGTGGGCTGAGCGGGGTCAGTCCGGGGCAAGCCTGTCAAATGGCACCGACATCCGTACAACCGGGGGGCGGCGGCGGGCGGTCGGCGGTGGCGACCGGCGCGGTGGGCACGCCCGCGTCGGCCGGATCCGCACGTCATCCTCACGACTCGTCCCCGGGTTTCCCGAATCCGCCCCCGGTCGGGGGCGGTGGCCGGTAGCGTGCCAGCAGCGGGCCAAGGGGGTGGCCGAGCCGTGGGGGTCGATCGGCCGGTTCGGCAACACCTTTGCCCGGTACGGCCGTTGAGATCGTCGAAACCGGACCCGAGCTTCCGATGGTCGAGACCGGACCGCGCGTTCCGAAGGTCGAGTCGACGACGAGCAAGGGGGGTCTTGCGATGACGGAGACGGAAACCGCCAACGAGGCGCCCGGCGAGCACGTGCCCACACCGGGCGTGCCGCCGCAGCCGGTACCCGCGCACCCGATCGGGATCGCGGTGGTCGGTGCCGGCTACTGGGGCCCGAACCTGGTCCGCAACGCGCAGCAGACGCCGGCCCTGCGCCTGCACTGGCTCTGCGACCTGGACGAGAGCAAGACCCGGCGGGTGCTGGGGGAGTACAGCACCGTCCGGTCCACCACCTCCTTCGCGCAGGTGCTCGCGGACGAGCGGGTCGGCGCGGTCGCCGTGGCCACGCCCGCCGCCGCGCACTACCGGCTGGTCCGGGCCGCGCTGGAGGCCGGCAAGCACGTCCTGGTGGAGAAGCCGATCACCACCTCCGCCGAGGAGGCCGCCGAGCTGGTGGCACTCGCCGAGGACCGCGGGCTGGTGCTGATGTGCGACCACACCTTCTGCTACACGCCGGTGGTGCGCCGGATCCGGGAGCTGGTGCACGGCGGGGAGATCGGCGACGTCCAGTTCTTCGACTCGGTGCGGATCAACCTCGGGCTGGTCCAGCCGGACGTGGACGTGCTCTGGGACCTCGCCCCGCACGACCTGTCCATCCTGGACTTCGTGCTGCCGCCGGGCGTCGACCCGGTCGGGGTGTCCGCCCAGGGCGCCGACCCGATCGGCGCCGGCCGGGCCTGCGTGGCCTACCTGACGGTCCGGCTGAGCAACGGCGCCCTGGCGCACTGCCACGTCAACTGGCTCTCCCCGACGAAGGTCCGCACCACCCTCATCGGCGGTTCGCGGCGCACCCTGGTCTGGGACGACCTCAACCCGCAGGCCCGGCTCGCGGTGCACGACCGCGGCGTGGACCTCACCCCGCCCGACGAGCTGACCGACGCGATCCGCCACCGGACGCAGATCTCCTACCGGGTCGGCGAGATGGTCGCGCCCGCGCTGGTCGAGCAGGAGGCGCTGCGCAACGTGATGGCCGAGTTCGCCGCCGCCATCACCGAGGGCCGGGCCCCGCTCACCGACGGCCGGTCCGGGCTGCGCGTGCTGCAACTGCTGGAGGCCGCCTCGCTCAGTCTGGAACTCGGCGGTGCCACCGTCCCGGTGGGCGCCGGTCTCGACGACGCTGTGCCGATCAACCGACTGTCCGACGCACACGAGAGGGCCGCCGCGCGGTGAACGCTGTACAGATCGAGGGCTCCCGCTGCCTGGTCACGGGTGGCGCCGGCACCATCGGCTCCACCGTGGTCGACCAGCTGATCGAGGCGGGCGCCCGCGAGGTGATCGTGCTCGACAACTTCGTCCGCGGCCGCGGGGCCAACCTGGCGTACGCCCAGGAGATCGCCGCACCCGGGCAGCTGCGGGTGGTGGACGGCGACATCCGCGACCGCGGCCTCCTGCGCGACCTGCTGGACCCCGGCACCGACCTGCTGTTCCACCTGGCCGCGATCCGGATCACCCAGTGCGCCACCGAGCCCCGGCTCGCGCTGGAGATCATGGTGGACGGCACCTTCGACGTGGTCGAGGCCGCCGCGGAGGTCGGCGTCGGCAAGGTGATCGCCTCCTCCACCGCCTCCGTCTACGGCCTCGCCGACGTCTTCCCGACGCCCGAGACCCAGCACCCGTACCACAACGACACCCTGTACGGGGCGGCCAAGGTCTTCAACGAGGGCCTGCTGCGCAGCTTCCACGCCATGGCCGGCCTGGACTACGTCGCGCTCCGGTACTTCAACGTGTACGGACCCCGGATGGACGTCCACGGCAAGTACACCGAGGTGTTCATCCGCTGGATGGAGCGGATCGCCGCCGGGCAGCCGCCGCTGATCTTCGGCGACGGCGCGCAGACCATGGACTTCGTCTACACCGAGGACATCGCCCGGGCCAACCTGCTGGCCGCCGCGGCGCCCGTCACCGACCGGGTCTACAACATCGCCAGCAGCACCGAGGTCTCGCTGCGCGGCCTGGCCGACGCCCTGCTCACCGCGATGGACCGCACCGACCTGGACGTCGAGCACGGCCCCGCCCGGGGCACGGCCGGCGGCGTGGTCCGGCGCCTGGCGGACATCACCGCCGCCGAGCGCGACCTCGACTGGAAGCCCGAACTGGGCCTCCACGACGGCCTGCGCAGGCTGGTCGCCTGGTGGCGCGAGCAGTAGTCCCCCTCGTCTGCACGGCAGTTCGGAGTACACCTGTGTCCACCATCCCCGTCATGATCCCCTGGCTCGGCGAGGAGGAGGCCCTCGCCGCCGCCGAGGCCGTCCGCTCCGGCTGGGTGGCCCAGGGCCCCCGGGTCGCCGAGTTCGAGCGGGCCTTCGCCGAGCACCTCGGGGTGCCGCACGCCGTCGCGGTCTCCTCCTGCACCACCGCCCTGCACCTGGCGCTGGTCGGCGCCGGCGTCGGGCCGGGCGACGAGGTAGTCGTCCCCTCGCTCTCCTTCGTCGCCACCGCCAACGCCGTCACCTACGTCGGTGCCGTCCCGGTCTTCGCCGACGTGGACGCCACCACCGGCAACCTCACCCCCGCCACCGTCGAACCGCTGCTCACCGAGCGGACCAGAGCCGTGATCGCGGTCGACCAGGGCGGTGTCCCGGTCGACCTGGACGGGCTGCGGGAGCTGGTCGAGCCGCGCGGCGCCACCGTGGTCGAGGACGCCGCCTGCGCGGCCGGCTCGCTCCACCGGGGCCGGCCGGTGGGCAGCACGGCCGCGCTCGCCGCCTACTCCTTCCACCCGCGCAAGCTGCTCACCACCGGCGAGGGCGGCATGGTCACCTGCCAGGACGGCGCGCTCGCCGCCCGGCTGCGCCGGCTGCGCGAGCACGGGATGAGCGTCTCGGCCGCCGACCGGCATGCCGCGAAGGGCGGGGCCGGCCGGCTGGAGACGTACGACGAGATCGGCTTCAACTACCGGATGACCGACATCCAGGCGGCGATCGGCCTGGTGCAGCTGCGCAAGCTGGCGGCCATGGTCGCCCGGCGGCGCGAACTCGCCGAGCGGTACCGGGAGCGGCTGGCCGGTACCGGCGCCCGGCTGGTGGCGGACCCGGCGCACGGCCGCACCAACTACCAGTCCTGCTGGCTGCTGCTGCCGGACACCGCCCGCGACAGCCGCACGGTGCTGGGCGACCTCGCCGCCGCGGGCGTCTCCGCCCGGCGCGGCATCATGGCGGCCCATCTGGAAGCGCCGTACAAGGGCACCGCCCGGGTGCCGCTGCCCGCCACCGAGCTGCTCACCCGCCGCTCGCTGATCCTGCCGCTCTACCACGCGCTCACCGAGCAGCAGCAGGACCGGGTGGTCGACGCCCTGCGGGCGGCCCTCGGCTGAGCCGGGCCGCCGGGCCGCCGGGGGCAGCCCGCCTGCGCCCGGATCCGCTCGCGGGCGGGCCCCGGGCCGTCGCCGCCGTACGCCCGCTCCGATCCGCCGAGCCGCCGATCCGCCGAGCCGCCGAGCCGCCGAGACGCCGAGCCGCCGAGACGCCGAGCCGCCGAGACGCCCCAGGGGAGAACAGGATGACCACCGACCAGTCCTTCGATCAGCCCGTCGATCAGCGTGGGGACCAGCCCGTACCGCTGGTGGACCTGAAGGCCGCGCACGCCGAGGTGGCGGTCGAGGTCCGGGCCGGCTTCGACCGGGTGCTCGCCACCGGCGGTTACATCAAGGGCCCCGAGACGGCCGGCTTCGAGGAGGAGTACGCGGCCTTCTCCGGCGTCCGGCACTGCGTCGGCGCCGCCAACGGCACCGACGCGCTCGAACTGGCCCTGCGCGCCCTCGACCTGCGGCCCGGCGGCGGCGTGGTGCTCCCCGCCAACACCTTCGTCGCCACCGCCGAGGCCGTGGTCCGGGCCGGACTGCGTCCGGTGCTGGTCGACGCCGACCCGGACCACCTGCTGATCGACCCCGAGCGTGTGGCCGACGCACTGCCCGGCGCCGTCGCGCTGCTGCCCGTCCACCTCAACGGGCAGCTCGCCCCGATGGCCCCGCTGCTGGAGCTGGCCGCCGGCCGGCCCGTGGTGGAGGACGCCGCGCAGTCCCAGGGCGCCCGGCAGCACGGCCGTGCCCTCCACGGGCTGATCTCCGCCACCAGCTTCTACCCCGGCAAGAACCTCGGCGCCTACGGGGACGCGGGCGCCGTCGTCACCGACGACGACGGGCTGGCCGCCGCCGTCCGGCTGATCGGCGACCACGGCTCGGGCCGCAAGTACGAGCACGAGCGGTTCGGCTTCAACTCCCGGATGGACGCGCTGCAGGCCGTCGTGCTGCGGGCCAAGCTGCGCCGGCTGCCCGCCTGGAACGAGGCCCGCCGCGCCGCCGCCGGGCGCTACCACCGGCTGCTCGCCGGGTTCGACGGCCTCACCCTGCCGCGGTCCGCGCCCGGCAACGAGCACGTCTGGCACCTGTACGCGGTCCGGATCGGACCGGGCCGGGACCGCGACGCGGTCCTCGCCGCGTTGCAGGCCGCGGGGATCGGCGCCGGCGTCCACTATCCCGTGCCGGTCCACCTGCAGCCCGCGTTCCGCCACCTCGGGCACGGGGTGGGTGCGTTCCCGGTGGCCGAGCGGGCCGCCCGCGAACTGCTCACCCTGCCGCTCTACCCGCAGATCACCGAGGGTCAGCAGGAACGCGTCGCCGAGGCGTTGGCCAAGGCGCTCGCCGCCTGAGCCCTCCGAGCCCGCTGTGCCCGTGGTCCCCGCCCGCTGTCCCGGCCGGTGCTCCCGCTCGTGCGGTGTCCCCCGGGCGGGGGGCCGGGGCGCGGGGCGACCCCCTACCCTGGTGTCCAGCAAGCGCACCGAATTTGCAGCAGCCAGTGGGGGCTCCCAGATGACGACAGGTCGGCCCGGCGTCGCCGCCGCGCCTAACGCGGCGTACGCAGGTCAGGTGGTGCAGTTCCCGGACCCGGTCCGCGCGGAGCGGCACCCCGCCGGGGTCCGGGTGGACGAGCACGGCCACCCGGACTTCGGCCCGTACGCGGCCGCCGCGGCCGAGGTCGCCGACCCGCCGCCGGGCTTCGGCGTCGACGAACTGCGGCTGACCGACTACGTCTCGGCCAACGCCGCGCAGTTCACCCAGGGCCATCCGCTCTGGGCCGACCTGGAGACCGCCGTCGCGACCCCGCCCGGCTGGACCTGGCACCACGCGGTCGGCCGGGCGGCGCCCGGCTGGCGGCGGATGGAGCTCGTCCCGGTCGAGGTCAAGGCGCTGCTGCGGCACCACGGCGGGCTGGCCGCCTCCACCGCCGACCACGGCCGCCGCGGCACCCGACCGCTGCAGGAGCGCCGGCCGGTGCACTTCTCGCTCGCCAGGGACGGCAGCGACCCGATCGGTGTCCCCGAGGACCTGGTGCAGCGGGCCGAGGAGCGCCTCGGCTACCGGCTGCCCGGCGCGTACCGAACCTTCCTCAAGCTCGCCGGCGGCCGGGCCCCGGTCGGCGTGGCGCTCGGCCCCGAGCTCGGGTTGCTGCTCGACCAGCCGTTCCTGACCCTCAGCGAGGAGTACGGCACCGAGGACGTCGTCTACGCCAACAAGTGCCTGCGCGACCACCTCACCAAGGACTACCTGGGCATCGCCTACGCCCAGGGCGGCATCGTGGCGCTCAAGGTGCGCGGCGACCGGATCGGCTCGGTCTGGTTCTGCCTCTACGACGACGCCCGCGACGACGGCGCCCCCGAGGCGCCCGAGGAGCGGGTCGCCCGGCTGCTGCTGCCCTGCGGCGAGGACTTCGACGACTTCCTGCTCCGGTTGGCCGGCAGTCCGCCGGAGCTGGAGACGGTCGCGGAGCTGATGGTGGACGGCGGCTTCGCCCGCGCCGTGCCGGTGGGCTGACGTGGCCCGTACGGCTCCGGCGGCGGCGGTGGTGGTAGCGGAACAAGCGGGGACGAAGGGGACAGGGGTGATCCGGGCGTGGTGACGTACGCGCAGGCACAGGAGCTCGCCGACGAGTGGATCAACGGCGGGGTGCCGCGTTCGCAGCAGCGCGAGGTACGGGTCCGGGAGTTCGACCTGGGCTTCGTCTGCTGGGCGGTGCAGCCCGTGGAGGGCGCGGCCGGTGATTCCGGCGGCCGGGCCGACGGCTCCGACGGGGCGGGTGGTCCGGCGGGTCCGGGCGGCTCGGCGGGTGAGGCGCGGCTGGTGATCGCCCGGGACTCCGGCGCCAGCACGCTCTGGCCCGCGCTGCCGGTCAACGAGGTGGTCCGGCAGTACGAGGAGGTCTACGGGCGGCCGGTCGCGGCCAACCCGGCCGGGGCGGCGAAGCCCGCGCCCGGTCCGGTCGAGGCGACGTCGTTCCTGCTCAGCCCGCCGCAGTGGCTCCAGGAGGCGGGCGCCGCGGCGATCGCCGCCGAGGCCGAGCGGCTCGGGGCCCCGGCCCCGGCTCCCGCTCCTCCCGTCGTGCCCGCGCCGGCCCCCGCCGTCGCGCCGGTCGCGCCGGTCGCGCCGGTGGGGCCCGAGGCCGTACCGGCGCCCGCGCTGCTGACCACGCCGCCGGTCTCCGAACGCCCGGCCGGGGACGCGCCGACCATGCTGGCCCCGCCGCCCGGTCACGGCGGACCGCCGCCGATGGCCCCTCACGTCGCTCCGCCGGCGCCCGACACGCCGCTCGCTCCGCCGGTTGCCGCCGCCCCGCCGGCGCCCGACACGCCGCTCGCTCCGCCGGTTGCCGCCGCCCCGCCGGCGGCCCCCGTCCGGCAGACCGGTGGCGCCGAGGCGGCGACGGTGCTGCTGCCCGACGGTCTGCGGACCAACGGCGCAGGTCTGCCCGGCGAGGCCCGGCCCGGTGCCGAGGCGGCCACCGTGCTGCTGCCCGAGAGCGGCTACGGCATGGCCCCGGTGCCACCCGCCGCCGTGCCGGAGGCCGAGCAGGCCCCGACCATGCTGGCGCCGCCGGACGGCCTGCCCGGCCTGATGGGGCTGCCCGGCGCGCCCGGCCCCGGTGCGCCGGTTCCTGGTGCGCCGGCGACCCCGCCGCCGGGTGGTCCCGGCGTCGAACACGCCGCGACCATGCTGGCCTCGCCGGACTCGCTGCCCGGCCTGATGGGCCTGCCCGGTGCGCCCGGCCCCGGTGCGCCCGGCCCCGGCGCGCCCGCCGCCCCGGCCGCCGACGCCTCGCACGGGGGGCTCGGCCGGGGTTCGGCCTCGGTGCCCCCGCCGCCCCCGCCGGCCGCCCTGCGCGGCGGCTCGGCCGCTCCGGGCGGAGCACCGGTCTCCCCCGGCCGGGGTTCGGCCTCCGCTCCGCCGCCGCCCCCGCCGGGCGAGCTGCGGCAGTCTCCCGGCGCGGGTGCCCCCGCCGCCGCGGGCGGTCGCGGCGCGGGCGGGGCCCCGCCGCCCCCGCCGCCGGCCGGCCTGCGGGACGCCGGCGCCCCGCCCGCGCCGCCCGTCGCGGGCACGCCCGGCGCCGGGGTCGCGTACGAGCGCACCCAGCTGGCGGGCGCGATCGACCCCGCGCTGCTCGGCGGCGTCCCGGCCGATCCCGGTACCCCGCCGTCCGGCGGCCCGGCCGTGCCGCCCCCGCCCGGCCCCGGCGCGCCCGCGGCCGGCTACGGCTACCCCGGCGCGGCCTCTCCCGTCGCCCCGGCTCCCGCCCCCGCGGCGGCCGTCCCGCCGGCGCCGGCGCCGGTCCCCGGTCCGCCGCAGGGTGCCCCGGTGCCGCCCGGCGTGCCCGCCGTCGGTCCCGGCTACTTCGCCGCGCTCAGCTACCGCGGCCCGGACGGCTCCGAGCAGAAGCTGCTGCACCGCAGCGAGCCGGGCACCCCGCACCCGGAGTGGAAGATCCTGCAGGACCTGCGCCGGCTGAACGTGCCGCCGGAGCAGGTGCTGGAGCTCTACACCGAGCTGGAGTCCTGCGATCTGCCGGGCGGCTACTGCAACCGGATGATCGCCGCCTCCTGGCCGAACGTCCGGCTCACCCACACCGCCGACTACGGCCGGGACCACCACTCCCGGCAGGCCGGCATGGCGCAGCTGCTCGACCACCTGGACGAACTGCACCAGCTGGCCTCGGGTGCCCAGCGGGTCCGCCCGTTCCGGGTGCCGCTGCCCGCCCCGGGCACCGTCCCGCCGCTGCCGCCGATCGCCCCGCAGCAGCTCGGGCAGGAGCTGGGGCAGGCCTTCGGCCCGAACGTGTTCCTCTTCGAGCAGCGGGCTGTCTCCCGCCAGGGCGTCCCCGAGCCGGTGGCGCAGACCCTGATGTGGGCGGGCCTGCCGCGCGAGTTCGGGCCCTTCTTCTGGGCCCAGGCGCAGGAGGGCCGCCCGATCCCGACGCTCGCCGAGCTGGCCGCCGAGCGCGGTCTGGCCGGCGGCCCGGACTTCGGCGGCTACCTGGTGCTCGGCAACGACTACGGCCGCCAGCTCTGCGTGCAGTACGGCACGGCACACGTGGTCGCGGTGGACATCGACGGAACCGGGGAGCCGCCGCGGTTCGTCAACAGTGGTGTACCGGAGTTCGTCCGCGCCCTGGCCCTGCTGGGCCGGATGTGGCGGCTGCGGTACGGGCTGACCCCGGACCAGGCCGGTCGCTGGACGACCGACTTCCAGGCTCAGCTCGCCGCGATCGACCCGGCGGCCCTGCAGTCGGCGGACACCTGGTGGGCCGTCCTCCTGGAGCAGTTCTGGGACGGCCTGTTGTAGCGGGCCGGCTCGGATCCGTGCAGGTGAAAGGGGTCGTTCCGGTGTCCGGAACGACCCCTTCGGCGTGCCGTCGCGGCTCTGCCTCGTTGGGGTTTCGCCCTGATCTGCGCAAAATAGGTCAAGAGGATGGGTCTATTCGTCCACTCCTCGCCGCATTCCGATCCGTACGACCTCCAAATCCGGACCGGCTTCCGGATCCGGTTCCCGATCCGTCCGTTCCGTCCGATCATGGGCTCCGCAGCCCGCGACACGAGGGGAAGAGCCCATGAGCGATGCCGTCCCCCAGCACGGCTTCACCGCTGCCCGGCGTGGATACGCGCCCGAGCAGGTCGACCGAGCCCTGACCGCGCTCACCGCCCAACGCGACGAGGCGTGGGAACGGCTGAGCGTGCTGGGCGCCGGAATCCGGGAGATGGAGCGGCGCCTGGCCGACATCCGGCAGGCCGCCGCCGATGCCCCGGACCCGGACTACCAGGTGCTCAGCGAGCAGGCCGCCGGACTGGCCACGATGGCCGCCAACGAGGCCAAGGCGGTCCGGGAGGCCGCCGAGCGGTTCGCCGAGGACCTCCGTGACGAGGTCTACGAGGCCGGCCAGGCGCGCGGTCAGGCCGCGAAGGAGTACGCCGCCACCACCCGCGCCGAGGCCGACCAGGCCGCCCGGCGCACCGACGAACGGACCCGCGCCGAGGCCGAGGCGATCCGGGCCGACGCCGACCGCGAGACCCGGGCCCTGCGGGACGCCGCCACGGCCCACGCCGCCAAGGTGCGGGTCGCCGCGGCCGAGGCCTCCGAGCTGGCCGAGGCCAAGCTGGCCGAGCTGCGCCGGGAGGCCGACGAGACCTTGGCGGCGGCCGCGGCCAAGGCCGACGCCGAGGACGCCGAGATGTCGGCGACCGCGGAGCGCCGGCTCAAGGAGGCCGAGCAGTACCGGGACACCGTGCTCGGACAGATCAAGCAGTCGGACGCCGAGGCGCAGGCCCGGGCGGACCAGCTGATCGAGCAGGCCCGGCGCGAGGCCGAGGCGATCAACGCGGCGAGCGAGCGCGAGCAGCGTGAGTTCGCCGTCAGGCAGGAGACGGTGCAGAAGCACCTGGACCACATCAAGGGCACCCTCGCCTCGCTCACCGGCGCGGCGGTCGGCGCGATCGAGCCGGCCGAGGCCGCCGGGGCGACCGAGGGTCCGGACGACGGCGCGCCGGCGGTGGACTCCGAGGCGGACACCGGCGAGATCGCGGTGGCGAGCCTGCGCAAGGCCGTCGCGGTGGGCGGCGGCCAGGCAGTCGGCGCCGACACGGCAACGGCGGTGCTGCCGGTCACCGCGGGCCCGGTCACCTCGGGCCCGGTGGGCTCCGAGGCGGGTCCGTTCGACGCCACCCCCACGGACGCCGCGCCGGCCGACTCGGTGGAGGCCGCCCCGGTTGCCCCGGTTGCCCCGGGCGCCCCGGCCGCTGCCCCGGCCGCCGTCGAAGCGGTCACCACCGGGCCGGTCAGCCCCGGACCGGTGCCACCCCGGCCGGCCACCCCGCCGAGCGGGTCGACCGCGACCGGCGCCGCGGCCGCCGCGCAGGGCCGGGCGGGGGACGACGAGACCCGGATCATTCCGAAGATCGTGATCGTCGACGACGGCAGCGACTACGCCACGCCGAACACGGTGGGTCTCAACCGGCGGCGCTGAGCCGCCGAGGCCCCTCGGCCCGTGCGGACGCCCCTCGGGGGTCGCACGGGCCGGGGCGCCGGACCCGCCGGGCGTCTCACGAGAGCGGCCTCTCACGAGAGCGAAGGCCCCTCACGAGCGAAGGCGCCTCACCCGCCGCCGGCCACCAGTCGGCTGAGTTTCGCGTCCTGGGCCCTGACCGCCTCCTGTTGGGCGGTCAGGGCCTGTGCGTTCCGGTCGATCTGCTGACGCTGGTAGCCGGCCAGGACGGCGAACCAGATCCCCGCCAGATTGCTCCGGAGCGTGCAGTCGGCGTCGGCGCGGGCCGTCGCCAGCTCGCTCGGGGTGATCTCCGCGACGCCCCGGTACCGCTCCGGCAGGGCCGCCGGGTCGTCCGCCCGGAAGCCGGCCGCGGCCATGCAGGCGGACCAGTCCCCGGTCGCCGAGGTCACCCGGGCGTCGCGGCCGGTCGCCCCGATCGATTCGTCGAAGAGCCGGCCGACCAGCTCGGCGCCCGGCCCCGGCGGTGAGCCGATCCGCTCCGCCGCCTGTCGGTCGCAGTCGACCCGGGCGGTGTCGTAGGCCTCGCCGGAGCCGGCCGCCGGTGCCGTCGGCCGGGGCAGTGCCCGCTTCGGTGGGTGGAACCCCTGGACGGCGGCGACCTCGGCCCCGAGATACCCCCAGGAGCCGGCCGGCAGGGCCGTCGCGTTGTCCGGGGCCTGCGCGCTCTGCAGGCCGTCGCCGCCGAATCCGGTGAATCCGGCCCGCTGCATACAGGAGACGACCAGCATATTCCTGGCCTGAATCTCTTTCACGGCCACCTGGTCATTGGCCTGGTAAGCGGAAAGCGGCAGTCCGGTCATTCCGGCGCGTCCGGATTCCGGAGGTTTCGGCGTGCCGATCGCCGGGGGCGTCGACAGGTATTCCGCCGAACTGTCCCGGGAAGGGCCGGCGCAGCCTGCGGAAATGGCCGACAGCATGGCCGCCAGAGTGATGGCGGTGAATCGCCCGAAATGTGGTGGACGTGCCAATCGTCTGCTCCGATCCTGAGGCACGGCAAGCGTGTTCGGACCCTAGCGCATTCCGCTTCGCCCCGGTCCGGCAGACTCTCCCGGGGTTTCGGCTTGGCCGGAAAACAGCTGTTCGACAGCAGGTCCTCATGTAAATCTCTGGAGTCGCAACTGCTGTCGATGGAGGGGTTTCATGATTCGCCGCACAAATCCCGCAAATCCCCGCAGGGATCGCCGTACCGGAAATGTCCAGGCCCGTCGGATCGGTGCCGTCGCCCTTCTCGCCGCGGCTGCGGCCGCACTCCTGCCGACGACCGGCGCGAACGCGGTGAGCAGGGTCGACTGCGGAAACCGCACCGATTTCGCGAAGGTGTACAACTACGGCTACAGCAGCCGGCTCTGTTTCGCGAATGACGGCTGGATGTCCGTCCGGATCTACAACGTCGACCGGATCGACGCGGGCAACAACCGGGTCATCACCTATCTGGGGGGTGGCCTCGGCTCCTGGACGGTCTTCAACTGGGAGCAGTACGACTTCAACGGCAACCAGGGCCATCAGGTGACGATGTACGACATCAATCTCTCCCGCTGGTAGCCGCGGTAGCCGCCGGTGGCCGGAGCGGGCCCGACTCATGTGCGCGGTGCCGGGCGGGTGCGGACGCCCGGCACCGCGTTCGCGCCTGTCGACCGCTCCTACAGCACCTCGACCGCCGCGCCCGCGAGTCGGCGCCGGCAGTCCAGTACGTACCGGGAGTGCGTGGCGACGGCCGCGTAGTCGAAGTCGTCGTGGTCGGCGAGCAGCACCACCGCGTCGGCCGCGGCCAGCTCCTCCGGCGTCGCCTCCACCCGGCGGACGGCGGCGAACGGGTCGCCGTGCGGGTCCAGCTCGGCGGCCCGCTGCCCGGGGATCACCGGCTCCGGGACGTGCACCCCGACGACCACGTGCGGGTCGGCGGCCCTGACCTCGGCGCCCATCCGGGTCAGCAGCTCGGCGACCCGGGCGGCCGGGGTCTCCCGGGCGTCGCCGGTGTTCTTCTTGTAGGCGAGCCCGAGCAGCAGGATCCGGGAGCCCTTGACGGAGCGCTGCCGCTCGTTCAGCGCCTCGGCGAGCCGGCGTACCACGTAGTCGGGCATGTGGCTGTTCACGTCGTTGGCCAGCTCGACGAAGCGGAACGACTGACCGAGCGCCCGCTCCACCCGCCAGGACAGGTAGGAGGGGTCGATCGGCAGGCAGTGCCCGCCGACCCCCGGCCCCGGGGTGAAGCGCAGATAGCCGAACGGCTTGGTCGAGGCGGCGTCGATCGCCTCCCAGACGTCGATGCCGAGGTCGTGCGCGAACATCGCCAGCTCGTTGACCAGCGCGATGTTCACATGGCGGAAGGTGTTCTCCAGGAGCTTGGTCAGCTCGGCCTCCTTGCAGGACGAGACCGGTACCGTCCGCTCGACCAGCCGACCGTAGAAGCCCTCGACCGCCGCCAGCGCCGCCGGATCGACGCCGGAGACCACTTTCGGGGTGTTCTCCAGCCGCCAGGTCGGGTTGCCCGGGTCGATCCGTTCGGGGCTGTAGCCGAGGTGGAAGTCGCGGCCGGCGGTCAGCCCCGACCCCTCCTCCAGCAACGGTGCGAGCAGTTCCTCGGTGGTGCCCGGGTAGGTGGTGGACTCCAGGACCACCGTCGCCCCCGGGCGCAGGTGCTTGGCGAGCAGCCGGGCCGAGGCCTCGATGAAGGAGAGGTCGGGCACCCCGTCGCGCAGCGGCGTCGGTACGGTGATCACCGCGATGTCGAAGCCGGCCACGTCGGCCGGGTCGGCCGACGGCAGGTAGGCGCCGCTCTCCAGCAGCGGCCGCAGCCGCGCGGCCGGGATGTCCTCGACGTAGGACTCGCCGACGGCCAGCCGTTTGATCCGGCGCTCGTCCACGTCGTAGCCGACCACCCGGTAGCCCACCTCGGCCGCCCGGACCGCCAGTGGCAGCCCCACATAGCCCTGACCTGCGATGACAACGCGCATGACGAAGAACCCCCTCCATCGCGACGCCCCCTGGTCCCCTCCGGGGCATCCCCACACGGTCTTCACCACAGGGTAGGGAGCGCCGCCGGGCCGCGTGGCCTTTCGGCGAAGTGGGCGGATCCGTGACGCGGTGCGGGGGGCGGGCGAGGGCCGACGCCCTGACGCGGGGCGCCTGACGCGGGGCGCGGGGAGGGGGCGCGCGGGACGGAACGCGGAGAGGGGGCGCGCGGGAAGGAACGCGGGGCGGGGGCCGGGCACGCGCGACGCGAGCGGCTGTGAGCGACGGATCCGCGGACAGGATCGGACGGAAGAGGCCGAGACCCGTGGCGCCCTCCAGGAAAGGGCGCCACGGTTCCCGGCGCTTGGGCGGGCGCCCCCACCCAGGGTCGCCCGGCCTCGCACTCCCGACCCCCATCGGGTGTGCGACTTGTGCCGCCGCAGCCATCCCCCACGGTTGGGTGCGGCGGGCACATTCACCATGGTGCGCGATCTCCATGGACGGGCAGTGACAGGAGTATGTCCAGTTCGTGGCAGATCGCGGAGGCCCAGCCGCAGCGTGCGGCCGGTGCTTCGTCCTCGTCCGGGCCTCGCCCCGGGCGTGCCGCGCGCCCGACCGCCCGTCCTGCGGCCCCGCCGGGCCCGCGCGCCGCGTGCGTGTCGGCGCCGCGGCGTAGGCTGGAGACCCCCGGCCGCTCGGCGCGCCGGGCCGTTCGCGTTGCCCCGGCAGGCTGGTGCCGCCCGGGGGCAGCACCAGCCACGGCACGAAGAAGAGACTCCTGATGAGCCTGACCGGACTGCTCGATGTCGTCGCGCGGGACGCGGCGCTCGCCGAGGCGATCGAGGCCGCGACCGCGATCGGTGCCACGGCCGGCGGCCGCCACCACCTGGACCTGGTCGGTCCGCCCGCCGCCAGGCCGTTCGCCATCGCGGCGCTGGCCCGCGCGCTGGCCGGGCAGGCGGCCGGGGAGCGCGGCCGCCCGGTGCTCGCCGTCACGGCGACCGGCCGGGAGGCCGAGGACCTCGCCGCCTCGCTCCGTTCGCTGCTGCCGCCCGACGCGGTGGCCGAGTACCCGGCCTGGGAGACGCTGCCGCACGAGCGGCTCTCGCCGCGCTCGGACACCGTCGGCCGCCGGCTGGCGGTGCTGCGCCGGATCGTGCACCCGCGGGCGGACGACCCGGCGGCCGGCCCGGTGCAGGTGATCGTGGCCCCGGTCCGTTCGGTGCTCCAGCCGCAGGTCAAGGGGCTGGCCGAGCTGGAGCCGGTGGCGGTTCGGCGCGGCGAGTCGCACGACCTGGAGGCGGTGGCCCGGCAGCTGTCGGCGGCCGCCTACGCGCGGGTCGAACTGGTCGAGAAGCGTGGTGAGTTCGCCGTCCGCGGCGGCATCCTGGACGTCTTCCCGCCGACCGAGGAACACCCGCTGCGGGTGGAGTTCTGGGGCGACGACGTCGAGGAGATCCGGTACTTCAAGGTCGCCGACCAGCGCTCGCTGGAGATCGCCGAGCACGGCCTCTGGGCTTCGCCCTGCCGTGAGCTGCTGCTGACCGACGAGGTCCGGGCGCGGGCCGCCGAGCTGTCCGCCGAGCAGCCCGGGCTGGCGGAGATCCTGGACAAGATCGCCGAGGGCATCGCGGTCGAGGGCATGGAGTCGCTGGCGCCCGTCCTGGTGGACGACATGGAGCTGCTGCTGGACGTGCTGCCGCTCGGCTCGGTCGCCGTGGTCTGCGACCCGGAGCGGGTCCGCACCCGGGCGACCGACCTGGTGGCGACCAGTCAGGAGTTCCTGCACGCCTCCTGGGTGGCGGCCGCCGCCGGCGGGGACCGGCCGATCGACCTGGAGGCGATCGACGTCTCGGCCGCCTCGCTGCGCTCACTCGCGGAGGTGCGCGAGCACGCCGCCGAGATCGGCCTGCCCTGGTGGTCGGTCAGCCCGTTCGCGACCAGCGGGTCCAGCGTCAGCGAGGTGCCGGC
Source organism: Kitasatospora sp. NPDC050463 (assembly GCF_040655255.1). NCBI lineage: Bacteria > Bacillati > Actinomycetota > Actinomycetes > Kitasatosporales > Streptomycetaceae > Kitasatospora > Kitasatospora sp. NPDC050463. The sequence continues at coordinate 62,039 of NZ_JBFAJO010000001.1, read as the reverse complement.
CAGCGGCGGAGCCGCTGATCGGTACGGCGATGCCAACACCCTGGCCCTGGGCATGCACGCGGTCGAGGCGTACCGGGGCGACACCGCCCGGGCCATCGCCGATGCCAAGGAGCGGCTGGCCGCCGACTGGCGGGTCGTCATGGTGACGGAGGGCCACGGGCCGGCCTCCCGGCTCGCCGAGGTGCTCGGCAACGAGGGCATCCCGGCCCGGCTGGTCGCCGACCTCGCCGAGGCGCCGACCAGGGACGTCGTCTACGTCTCCTGCGGCTCGATCGAGCACGGCTTCGTCGACGAGGCGCTCAAGCTCACCGTCATCACCGAGACCGATCTCTCCGGGCAGAGGTCCTCCACCAAGGACATGCGCCGGATGCCGTCCCGGCGCCGCAACGCGATCGACCCGCTGGCGCTGGCGGCCGGCGACTACGTCGTCCACGAGGCGCACGGCGTCGGCCGGTACGTCGAGATGGTGCAGCGCACGGTGCAGGGCGCCACCCGCGAGTACCTGGTGCTGGAGTACGCGCCGGCCAAGCGCGGCCACCCCGGCGACCGGCTGTTCGTGCCGACCGACCAGCTGGACCAGGTCACCAAGTACGTCGGCGGCGAGGCCCCGACGCTGCACCGCCTCGGCGGCGCGGACTGGGCGAAGACCAAGCAGCGGGCCAAGAAGGCGGTCAAGGAGATCGCCGCCGACCTGATCAAGCTGTACTCGGCCCGGATGGCCGCGCCCGGCCACACCTTCGGCCCGGACACCCCGTGGCAGCGCGAGCTGGAGGACGCCTTCCCCTACGCGGAGACGCCCGACCAGCTCACCACCATCGCCGAGGTCAAGTCGGACATGGAGAAGTCCGTCCCGATGGACCGCCTGATCTGCGGCGACGTCGGCTACGGCAAGACCGAGATCGCGGTCCGGGCGGCCTTCAAGGCGGTGCAGGACGGCAAGCAGGTGGCGGTGCTGGTGCCGACCACGCTGCTGGTGCAGCAGCACTTCTCCACCTTCGCCGAGCGGTACTCCAACTTCCCGGTGACGGTGAAGGCGCTCTCCCGCTTCCAGACCGACAGCGAGGCGAAGGCCGTGCTGGAGGGGCTCTTCGAGGGCTCGGTGGACGTCGTCATCGGCACCCACCGGCTGTTCTCCTCGGAGACCAGGTTCAAGGATCTCGGCCTGGTCATCGTGGACGAGGAGCAGCGCTTCGGCGTCGAGCACAAGGAGCAGCTGAAGAAGCTGCGCGCCAACGTGGACGTGCTGACGATGTCCGCCACGCCGATCCCGCGCACCCTGGAGATGGCGGTCACCGGAATCCGGGAGATGTCCACCATCACCACCCCGCCGGAGGAGCGGCACCCGGTGCTGACCTTCGTCGGCCCGTACGACGAGAAGCAGATCTCGGCCGCCATCCGGCGTGAACTCCTGCGCGAGGGCCAGGTGTTCTACATCCACAACCGGGTGGAGTCGATCGACCGGGCGGCGGCCCGGCTGAAGGACCTCGTCCCCGAGGCGCGGATCGCCACCGCGCACGGGCAGATGGGGGAGACCGCGCTGGAGAAGGTGGTCGTCGACTTCTGGGAGAAGGAGTTCGACGTCCTGGTGTCGACCACGATCGTCGAGTCGGGCATCGACATCTCCAACGCGAACACCCTGATCGTCGAGCGCGGTGACACCTTCGGTCTCTCCCAGCTGCACCAGTTGCGCGGCCGGGTCGGCCGTGGGCGCGAGCGCGGCTACGCGTACATGCTGTACCCGCCGGAGAAGCCGCTGACCGAGACGGCGCACGAGCGGCTGGCCACCATCGCCCAGCACACCGAGATGGGCGCCGGTATGTACGTGGCGATGAAGGACCTGGAGATCCGCGGCGCCGGCAACCTGCTCGGCGGCGAGCAGTCCGGGCACATCGCGGGCGTCGGTTTCGACCTCTACATGCGGATGGTCGGCGAGGCCGTGGCCGAGTTCCGGGAGTCGCTGGCCGGTGGCGGCGAGCCGGAGGAGGAGCCGCTGGAGGTCAAGATCGAGCTGCCGGTCGACGCCCACGTGCCGCACGACTACGCGCCGGGCGAGCGGCTGCGGCTCCAGGCCTACCGCTCGATCGCGGCGGTCAACTCGGAGGACGACATCAAGCAGGTCCGGGACGAACTGGTCGACCGGTACGGCAAGCTGCCCGAGGCGGTGGAGAACCTGCTGCTGGTGGCCGCGCTGCGGCTGTACGCCCGCCGGTGCGGCATCGCGGACATCACGCTGCAGGGTGCCAACGTCCGGTTCGGGCCGGTGGAGCTGCGCGAGTCGCAGCAGCTGCGGCTGAACCGGCTCTACCCGCGCAGCCAGGTGAAGGCGGCCGCCCAGCAGCTGCTGGTGCCCCGGCCGGCCACCGGGCGGATCGGCGGCAAGCCGCTGGTCGGGCGGGAACTCCTCGGCTGGTGCCGTGAGTTCCTGTCCACCATGTTCGACGACCTGGCGGGGGCGAAGAAGTAGCGGCGGGAAAGTCGCCCGCCGGTTCGGCGGGCCTTGCGGCGGTCTCGGGCCATGGTGCCTGAGGCCGCCGTCGCGCGTTCGGCGGGTGCGGCCCCGGGTCAGCCCAGCTTCCACTGGCCGCTCTGCGGGGCGAAGCCGCTGTCGAGGCCGAACTGGGCCTTGTCGACCTTGATGTCCTTCGGCACCTCGAAGGTGACGAAACCGAGGGCACTCTCCCCGGGGGCGATGCTGGCGGGGAGCTGGAAGCTCGGGCCCGCCTTGGTGTCGGCCACCGTCGAGCCGAAGGCCTGGCCCTCGGCGTCCAGCAGCTTGGCGCTGTTGCCGGGGACGTCGCGGTAGGCCTTCTTGCCACTCGCCTTGATCCGGAACTGGACCGAGACGAAGCGCTTGCCGTCGGCCGGGTGGGTGAACTCGTCCTCGCCCTCGGCGTTGTCCACCACCTTCACCAGGGTGACGTCGGCGGTGTCGGCCGGGTCGTTGCCCTTGAGCGCGATGGTGTCGCCCGGCTTGGCCACGGCCTTGGGTGCGTCGGCGGGCTTGGACTCGGCGGGCTTGGCGGTGCCGGCGGAACCTGCGGCGTCGGCCGCGCTCGTGGCGGCCGAGGTCTGCTTCGGCTCGGTGGAGACGGTGGACCCACCGGTGGAGTTGCAGGCCGTCGCGGTGAGGGCGACGAGCGCGGCGCCCAGCAGCAGGGCGGCGTTGCGGCGGGTGGTGCGGGAGGTGCGGGTGGCGAGCCGACAGAGAGATCACACCATCAGCTGTGAACCATGTCAACATTGATTCACGAAACCTCTCTGTTCACGTGTGAACGATGGATCGGAGGGTGCTGGCTATGCTGTGTGATCACACCCCGCCCGTGCCGCCGCCTCGCGACGGCACCCGCCCCCTGTGCGCCGAAGGAGTCTCCATGCCGGACCGTCCCGAGGTGACCGCCGTCGAGATCGCGCGGCTGGCCGGGGTCGGGCGGGCCGCCGTCAGCAACTGGCGCCGCCGTCACGCCGACTTCCCCCGCCCGGTCGGCGGCACCGACAGCAGCCCGACCTTCGCCCTCGACGAGGTGGCGGCCTGGCTGCGCGGACAGGGCAAGATCGCCGAACTGCCGCTGCTGGAGCGCGTGTGGCACCTGGTGGAGACGCTGCGCGACCCGGCCGGCCACCCCGCCGCACCACTCGTCCAGGCCGGCGCCGTCCTGCTGCTGCTGCACCGCGAACCCGACCGGTGGCCCGCACTCGCCGCCGAACCGGACACCCGGCTCGCCACCGCCCTGCCGCGGGCCCTGGCCGAGACCGCCTCCCGCGCCTTCGGCGGCGACGGCGCCGCCGCCCTGCACCTGTCCGGCCTGCTCGGCTCCACCCAGCTGGACCTCGCCCGCCTGCTGGCCGAACTCGCCGCCACCGCCGGCGGCCCGGGTGCGTACGAGCAACTGCTGACCCGCTACGCCGAGGCCAACACCCGCCAGCTCAGCCCCACCCCGCCCGAGGCCGCCGAGCTGCTCGCGGCCGTCGCCGGCGTCCCCGCCACCGTGCTGGACCCGGCCACCGGCCTAGGCGCCCTGCTGCTCGCCCTCCCGTCCACCACCGGCCGCTACGGGCAGGACGCGGACGAGGTGACCGGCGCCCTCGCCCGGCTCCGGCTCGCGCTGCACACCCCGGCCGGCGACCCCGGTCCGCTGCCCGTCGAGCTGCGCGCCGGCGACGCCCTGCGCGCCGACGGCTACCCCGGTGACACCTTCGAAGCCGTGCTCTGCCAGCCGCCGTACAACGAACGGGACTGGGGTCACGACGAGTTGCAGTTCGACTCGCGCTGGCCGGGAGGCCTCGTGCCGCCGCGCGGCGAGTCCGAACTCGCCTGGGTGCTGCACTGCCTGGCCCACACCCGCCCCGGCGGCCTCGCCGCCCTGCTGCTGCCGCCCACCGTCGCCACCCGACGGGCCGGGCGCCGGGTCCGCGCCGAACTGCTGCGCTCCGGCGCGCTGCGCGCCGTCGTCGCACTGCCGGCCGGAGCCGCACCGCCGTACGGGGTGCCGCTCCACCTCTGGGTGCTGCGCGCGCCCCGGCCGGGCGACGACTTCCGGCAGGTGCTGCTGCTGGACGCGGCCTCGGCCACGCTCTCCGCCGGTCACCTCGCCGGGCACTCCGTCGGTCACCCCGGCACGCTCTTCGCCGCTGAAGCCGAGGGCGGGCGCGACAAGGTCCGCTGGCCCGAGCTGCGCCGGACCGTCCTGGACGCCTGGCGCGCCTTCGACCTCGCCGCCCGGGAGGGCCTGCCGCTGCCGGCCGACCGGCCGGGCGTGCACCGGACGATGGCCGCGATCGACCTGCTCGACGACGAGACGGACCTCTCGCCCAGCCGCCACGTCCCGCCCGCCGACCCGGTCGGCGGCGCCGCCGAACTCGCCCACCTCAGCGGCCGGCTGACCGAACTCCTGGCCGGCCTGGCCGACCCCGGCTCGCTGCTGCCCGACCCGGCGCTGGCGACGGCGCAGCCCCCGGCGGTGGCCGGGCCGGTCGTCACGGTGGGCGAACTGGTCCGCGGCGGAGCGCTGGAGGTGTACTCCTCGGGCGCCGGCGCACCGACCCGCCCGGTGGGCGCCGACCCCTCCGGCACACCCGTCCTGACGGACCAGGACGTGATCACGGGCAACCCGCCGAGCGCCGTCCTGGACGCTTCCGGGCCGGCCGGCGGCATCCGGACCCGCCCCGGTGACGTCCTGGTCCCGGCCCTGGGCACGGGCGCGGCGCGCGTCGTCCAGGACGGCGGCCCGCCGGCCGGTGCCGCGCTGGGCCGCCAGCTCCACCTGCTGCGCCCCGACCCCGCCGTGCTCGACCCAGACTTCCTGGCCGGCCAGTTCCGCTCGACGGCCGCCACCCGGCGGGCCGCCAGCCACGCCTCCACCACCGCCCGCCTCGACATCCGCCGGGTCGAGCTCCCTCGCCTTCCGATCGCCGAACAGCGCCTGCTCGGTGCCGCCTTCGCGCGCCTGGCCGGTTTCGAGACCACCCTCCAGCAGGCCGCCGGTCTCGCCCACACCCTCACCCAGGCCCTCACCGACGGCCTCGCGACCGGCACCCTGGCCCCGCCCGGCCGCCCCTGAATCCCGGGTCAGGTCCGGTCCGGCTGCACGGACGCCACCACCGGCCCGCGTCCGGCCGTCCCACCCGCCGTGCGTGGCCGGGGCCCGGAGGCTGGGAAGCCCCCCGGCGTGTCGGCCGCGGAAGGTACGGTGTTCGGGGTTCGTCCGTCCTGCGGCCGGCCACCGTCCTCACTCGCTCAGGAGCGCACATGTCAGGGCAGTACCCCGGGCAGTTCGGACCACCGCCCGGCGGCGCGTTCCCCGGCGGGCCCCACGGCGGCCCGCCGCACGCCGGAGGGACGGGCGCGGTGCCGTACCCCGTTCCACCGCCGCCCGGCGCGGCGCGGCGCCCCGGGCCCTACGGTCCGCTCGGCCGGGTACTGTGCGCCCTCACCCCGCTGGTGACGGTCGGTCTGCTCGGCATGATCCCCTCTCTGCTGCTGGCGATCCGCCGCCGCCGGGCGTACGACATCCTCGGCGCGGTGGTCTTCGCCGGGCTGTTCCTCACCTACCTGGTCTGCGCGGGCGTGGCCGGCGGCACCGGGGACGCGCCCGCCGCGGACACCGTCGGCATGGTGGCCATGGTGCTGATGTGGTTCGGTGCGCCGCTGCACTTCCTGGCGATGGACCTGCGCGTCGTCTGGGAGGCCGGCCTGCCGAAGGCGCCCGCCCCGGCGGCCCACTACCCGCAGCCCGCCGCGCCGTACGCACAGCCCGCGCCCGGTGCGCCCTACGCTCCGACCCCCGCGCCCGGGTACGCCGCACCGTTCGGTGTCCCGGCTCCGCCCGGCGCGGCAGCCCCGAACACCCCGCCGCCCGTACCCGGCTACGGCTACCCGGCCCCGGCCCCGGCCCCGACCGCGCCCGCGACCGGCGAGGAGCTGCGCGAGCTGGGTGAACTGCTGCGGCGCCAGGCCCGGGAGGGCGGCCGGCCGTGACCACCGCCAGGGTGATCGGCGGCCGCTACCGCCTGACCGAGAAGATCGGTCACGGCGGGATGGGACAGGTCTGGGGCGGCTACGACGAGCGGCTGGACCGCCCGGTCGCCGTCAAACTGCTCCGCACCGACCGCCTGCTCCCGGGCGACCCGTCCGCCGGTGGCGGGACGGAGCACCGCCGGCAGGGGGACGAGCTCCGCCGCCGCTTCCTGCGCGAGTGCCGGATCACCGCCGCCCTCGACCACCCCGGCCTGGTCACCGTCTTCGACGCGGGGGAGGACGGCGGCGAGCTGTACCTGGTCATGCAGCGCGTACCGGGCATCAGCCTGGCCGACCTGATCGCCGAGGACGCCCCGTTCCCGCCGGAGCGCGCGGCCGCCGTCGCGGCCCAGCTCTGCGCGGCGCTGGCCGCCGTCCACGCCGTACCGGTGGTCCACCGCGACCTGAAGCCCAGCAATGTGATGGTCCGGGACGACGGCCGGACGATCCTGCTCGATCTCGGCATCGCCACCGCGCTCGACACCGAGGCCACCCGCCTCACCCTGACCGGCGTCCCCGTCGGCAGCCCGTCCTACATGGCTCCCGAGCAGGCGCTCGCCGCGACGGTCGACCCGCGCAGCGACCTCTACGCGCTCGGCTGCATGCTGCACGAGATGCTCGCCGGCGAGGAGCCGTTCCGCGCGCCCACCGCGCTCGGCGTGCTGCGCCGACACGTCGACGAACCGCCGGTGCCGCTGCGCGAACTCCGCCCGGACGTCCCGGAACCGCTGGAGCGGCTGGTCCTCGACCTGCTCGCCAAGCAGCCCGACGGCCGCCCCGCCGACGCCCAGGAGGTGCACGCGCGGTTGCTCCCGCTGTTGCCCGCCACCACCCGGGAACCGCAGCCCCGGTACGGGCCGCTGCCCGATCCCGCCCGCCCGTACCGCCACCCCCACCAGCCGCAGCACCGGCCGATCGAGGCCGCGGCGCCGGTGCCGTCGCCCGCGCCGCGTGCGGAACCGCGCCCGTTCCTGATGGCGGCGGTGCCGGGGCCCGTCCTCCCGTCCTCGCCTCCCCCTCCTGTCGCGGGTCCCGCTGCGGCGGCGACCGGGCCGACGGCGTCCGGGGCAGCGGTGTCCGGGGCAGCGGCGTCCGGGGCGGACCTGGCGGCGGCCTGCGCCCGGCTCTCCGACCTGCTCGACGCGGGCCGCCGCGCGGAGGTGCTCGATCTCGCCGGCACGCTGCTGCCCCGGGCCCAGGCCGAACTCGGCGACAGCGCACCGCTCGTGCGCACCGTCCGGACCATCTACGCCCGCACCCTGCACCAGGAGCGCCGCTACCGGCAGGCGCTGCCCGAGTACCGGCTGCTGGCCGCTACCGCTGACGGTGGCCCGCACGGCCCGCAGGCGCTCGAACACCGCTACCGCGCCGCCGAGTGCCTGGAGCGGCTGGGGCAGGGCACCGAGGCGCTCGCCGAGTACCGGGCGCTGCTCGCCGACGCTCCGGGCCTCGACCCGGAGCGGGCGTTCGACGCGCGCGAGCGGATCGGCCTGCTGCTGGCGGCGGGCGGTGATGCCGAGGGCGCCTGGCAGTGGCTGCTCCAGCTCCTGTTCGACCGCGAACGCCGCGAGGGCCCGCACCACCCGGCCGTCCGACGGCTGCGCCAGACCCTGGACACCCTCCAGCCGCACCGCACCACCAACAACCCCGCGCCCCCCGATCCCCGTGCCGATCCCCGTGCGGCTCCCTGGCCCTCCGCCCCCTGAGCCGCCGGCCGTCACGGGAGGCCCGGCCAACCCGGCCCACGTGGCACCGCCGCGGCATCCGTATGACTTTCGGCAGATCCGGCGTTGCCGCCCGCCTCCTACTGTCGTAGCCGTGAGGACGAACGGTGAGCGGTGGAGCGGGTGGCTCGACGGCGGCCTGCTGGCGGGTGCGGCGGCGGCGACCGGGGCGAGCACGGTGAGCATCTGGTGGGCTCTGCCGGCGATCGGAGCGGCGTTCCTCGCCGGGTGGCGGACGGACCGCGTGCGGTGGGCCGCGGTCGTCCTGGCGGCGATGGTCGCGGTCGGGGTGGCGGCGGCGCTGACGGTGCCGGCATGGATGGTCCAGGGGACGTCGTTCCTGTCCCTGGTGGTCTGCGCGGGGATGGCGCCCTGGATGGCGGGCAGGTTCTGGCGGCAGTCGCAGGAACTGGTCCGGGCGGGCTGGGAGCGGGCGGAGCGGCTGGAGCGCGAGCAACGGTTGGTGGCCGACCAGGTTCGGCTGCGCGAGCGGGCCCGGATCGCCCAGGACATGCACGACGCCCTGGGTCACGACCTGAGTCTGATCGCCCTGCGGGCCGGTGCACTGAAGCTGGCGGCCGACCTCGCGCCGACGCACCGTGAGGCGGCCCAGGAGATCCGCAAGGGCGCGGGAGCGGCCGTGGAGCGTCTCGCGGAGGTGATCGGAATCCTGCGGGACGAGGCGGACGAGGCGGACGAGACGGACGAGGCGGTCCGGGGCCCCGCCGACGCGGGAGTCGGCCAGCTGGTCGAGGAGGCGGCGGCGGCCGGGTTGGAGGTCCGGCTGATCGTGACCGGCACAGCCGACGGCCTGCCGCGCGCGGCCGAGCACGCCGCCTACCGGGTGACGCAGGAGGCGCTGACCAATGCGGCCAAACACGCCCCGCTGGCTCCGGTCACGGTGCGGGTGGCCTACACACCGGACGGCGCCCGGGTCCAGGTGGTCAGCGGGCCGTCGCCGGCGGCTCCGGCGGCCGCACCGGGCGGGGGCGGCCGCGGGCTGATCGGCCTGGCCGAGCGGGTCAGACTGGCCGGCGGAACCCTCCGACACGGGCCGGGTGCCGACGGCGCCGGCTTCGAGGTGCTCGCCTTCCTTCCGCGCTCCGGTGCGGCCGTCGCTCCGGCCCCCGGGCCCGGCCCGGTGTCACCGGCCCGCGAGCTGAGCCGCGCCCGTCGCCGGGTGGGCCGGATGATGGCAGCGACCGTCCTGCTGCCACTGGTCACCGTGCTGGTGCTGACCGGTCTCCTGCGGGGATGGACGATCTACAGCGCAGGGCGTGCGGTGCTGGCCCCGGCGGCCTACGCGTCGCTGCGGGTCGGCCAGGACCGCGCCACCGTCCAGCGTTTTCTGCCGGGTCATCAGTTTCCGTACCATCCATCCGTGGGGAACCCGCCACCCCGGGGAGAAGGAGTGACGTGCGAGTACTACGCGATCACCGCCGAACCGTTCGGCAACGACCGTTCCGGCGACGCGTACCGGCTCTGTTTCCAGGGCGGCGTGCTGATCTCCCTGGACGCCCTGGTCGCGTGAGCGCCGGATGAGCGGCGGCGAGCGGGCCGCGACCGGCAGACCGATCCGGGTGGTGATCGCCGACGACGAGCCGATGGTCCGCGCAGGCGTCCGCGCGGTGCTCACCACCGATCCGGGGATCGAGATCGTGGCCGAGACCGGGGACGGCCGGGAGGCCGTCGAACTGGTCCGCCTCCACCGCCCCGATGTCGTCGTGCTGGACATCCGGATGCCCGGCGCGGACGGCATCACCGCTGCCGCCGAGATCCGCCGCACCGGCGCCACCACCGGGATCGTCATGCTGACCACCTTCGGTGAGGACGACTACATCCTGCGGGCCCTCTCCGGTGGCGCCAATGGGTTCCTGATCAAGTCCGGTGAGCCGGAGGAACTGATCGCCGGAGTGCGGGCGGTGGCCGACGGCGCGGCCTACCTCTCACCCAAGGTGGCCGCGCGGGTCGTCGCCCACCTCGCCGCCGCCGGAGCCGGCGGGCCGGCCGACCGCCGCTCCGCCGCCCGTGAACAGGTGGCCGGGCTGACCACCCGGGAACGGGACGTGTTGACGCTGATCGCCGCCGGACTGTCCAACGGTCAGATCGCGCGCCGGATCGGGGTGGTGGAGGGCACCGTGAAGGCCCACGTGAGCTCCATCCTGGCGCGGCTCGGCGTGGCCAACCGGGCGGCCGCCGCCGTCCTCGCCCACGAGGCCGGTCTGACCACCGGCGGAGCGTGCGCGGGCGGACCGCGCGCCTGACGGCGGCGCCGCCAGCAGTGGGCCCAGCACCCGTATACCGGTCAGTGACGCCACGGCGGTGGTGGCGAGCGGTAGCAGCGCGACGACCACCGCCGCCGTGATCGCCCCGCCGAGAGCCGCCCCGGCGACCACGTCGTGCGGATAATGCACCCCGGCGGCCACCCGCAGCGCGGCCGTCGCGCCGCCGACCGGGACGACCAACAGGGCCCAGCGCGGGCGCAGCAGGACCAGGCCGGTGGCCAGGGCGACGGCGAGGGTCGCGTGGTTGCTGGGGAACGACCAGTCGCCCGGGGGCGGGCACTCGGCGACGGCCGGCCGTGCGGACAGCACGCCGGACAGCGCGCGGCAGGGGCGCTCCTCTTCGATCACGACCTTCAGCACCTCACTCGCCCCGTACGCGAGGACCGTGCCGAGGCCGGTGAGCGCGACCCCCGCGACGAGGTGGACGGCGCGCCGGCTGCGGGCCGTCCACCAGCACAGTGCCAGCAGCAGGCCCAGCACCAGTAGCCCGGCCTCGGTGGCGGGCTCCAGCAGTGAGCCGAGTCGGTGCGGCGCATCGGCGACGACGTCGGCCACCCGCCGATAGCCGGTGGCGGACGCGCCGGTGATCACCCGGGCCGGCCCGTCCTCCCCACCGCGGGCCGGCGCCAGCGACCCGACCACACCGGTGCCCGCACCCAACAGCACCACCGTCATGGCCGCCCGCGCGCCGGTCGTTCCGACCGCCCTCGTACTGACCGCCCTCGTCCCGACCGCTTCGGCCCCGACCGTTCTCGTCCTGGCCGCTCGCTTCCTCTTCCTGACCTTGTTCGTCATGGTCAGGACGGTAGGGGCGGTCGGGGGCTCGCGACCCGGGCCGAAAGGCAGGGCGAGACCTGGACGATCGTCAGGGTTGACAGCCGCCGCACGCCTGGTGACCCGTTCGGGTCACGGTCCGCGCGATGCGGGCCCGGTCGCCCTAATCTCAGGACAACGCCCGGCCGCTCGTGGGAGGGCGGCCCCGGACGCGTGTCACCCCACCCCGGAGACCAGCCATGCACCGTCGGACCGCCGTCGCAGGCGCCCTGCTCGCCGCCTCGGCGCTGGCCGCCTGCGGAGGCAACGGGCTGACGCCGGGCACGGCGGCGGTGCTCGACGGCCGGCGGATCCCGGTGGCGGCGGTCGAGGCCCGGGTCGCGGAACTGCGTGACACGGCCGGCGGTGCGTCGGCTGACGCCCGGCAGGAGTCGGACGGGCTGGTGCGGCGAGCCCTCACGGACCTGGTGCTCGATACCGTGATCGCCCGCGCGGTGGCCGACCGGGGGATCGCCGTGGGCGGCGCCGAGGTGGCGGCGGCCCGGACCGTGGAGGAGGACCGGTTCGGCGGTGCCGGGCCGCTCGCCCGGGTACTGGCTTCCCGGGGCGTCCCCGCCGCCGCGATCGACGACTACCTCCGCCGCCAGCTGGGCATCCGCCGCCTCGCGGCGGCAGCCGGGCAGGACGGCGGCACCCCGGCGGGCGACGCCGGCGTCCGCCTCGCCCTGGCCGACGCCGCCACCGCCCTCCACCTGCACGTCAACCCCCGCTACGGCACCTGGGACGCCGACCAGGTCACCCTCCTCCCCGACACCCCGCTCTGGTTGGCCCCGTAGCCCGGCGTGCGGCTACCGGCCAGGGGAGAGCTGCGGGGAGCGGGAAGTCGGACCGGCCGACTTCCCGCTCCCGGGTCCGCGCCTCCCCGGGTCCGCCCCGCCCCCGCCGCGGGGCGGCCGGAAACGCGAGGGCGGAGCCTTGCCCGGGGCGGGTAGGTTCGGGGTGTGACGAATCCTCCGGGCGCGAAGCTGATCCTGCTCACCACCACCCACCGGGTGGCCCCCGGCCTGCTGGCCTGGCCCGCCTGGGAGGCGCTGCGGTCTGCCGGGCGGGTGCTCGCCGGCGACGCCGCGCACCCGCAACTGGCAGCGGTGCGGGCTGCCGGGGTCGAGGTGGAGGTGGTGGTGCCCGGCTCGGCGCCGACGCTCGCCCGGCTGCTGACCGGGCAGCCGGCCGCTTCGGGCCCGACGGTCTGGCTGGGCAGCCCGGACGGCGACCCGGGGCTCACCGACGCGCTGGCGCGCCTGGCGGTCGAGCACGCGGGTGAGGTGCCCGAGATCGAGGTGCTGCCGGGCTCGTACGACCTGCCGGGCGCGCGGCTGCTGGACCTGGTCTCGGTGATGGACCGCCTGCGCTCGCCCGGCGGTTGCCCCTGGGACGCCGAGCAGACCCACGCCAGCCTGGTGAAGTACCTGGTCGAGGAGTCGTTCGAGCTGGTGGAGGCGATCGAGGAGGGGGATCGCGAGACCCTCCGCGAGGAGTTGGGCGACGTCCTGCTCCAGGTCTTCTTCCACTCCCGGATCGCCGAGGAGCACCCCACCGACGCGTTCTCCATCGACGACGTGGCGGGCGACATCGTCGACAAGCTGATGTACCGCCACCCGCACGTGTTCGGGGACACCGAGGCGGAGGGTGCCGCCGAGGTGGAGGCGAACTGGGAGGCGCTGAAGGCCGCCGAGAAGTCGGAGCGCGAGTCGGTGCTGGACGGCGTACCGGCCGGGCTGCCGTCGCTGGCGTACGCGGCGAAGCTGGTGTCCCGGGTGCGCAGGGCGGGGTTCACGGGAGTGCCGGACGCGCCCTACGAGCTGCCTGCGGAGCTCACGGCGGAGTCGGCGGGCAGGCTGCTGCTCGCCGTGGCGCAGCGGGCGCACGACGCGGGGGTGGACGTGGACGCCGCGCTTCGGGCGGCCGCGCGCGGCTACCGGGACGCCGTGCGCGCGGCCGAGGGGCTCAAGCCCGAGCAGCCCGAGTAGCCCGGACTACCCCGAGCACCCCCGAGCACCCCGGACCGAGCGCGCCCGTCAGACCGTCGCGACGTCCTCCACGGAACGGCGCTGCGCCGGGACGACGTCGCCGACGACCTCGGCGATCGCCTCGCCGACCAGCGCGAGCAGTTCGGCGAGCCGCTCCAGGTCGAGGTGGTCGGGCAGTTCGGCGAGGGAGACGATGCGCTCGCCGTCCGGGCCGGCCACGCAGAACAGGTCGATCGGGCCGAGGTGCTTCTCGGTGGTGTCGACGAGGGCGGCGATGTCGCTCGGGCGGCGGATGTCACCGCAGACGCCGACGACCGGGCAGCCCGGCCGGTCGAGTTCGGCGGCGAGGTCCTCGGCGATGCCGACCTGCTGGTCGGCGATGAGCACGCCGGCGGCGCCCGCGGCGGTGAACCGGCGGGCGAGGTCGGCTCCCGACCCGCCGGCGAGTACGGCGATGACCACGACTGCCCCGGTGACCCGCATGGTGCGCTCCTCCCTGTGGGCGGCTCCGCACCGGCGCCCACGCGTTTTGCTTGCGGAGGATGGTAGGCAGGTCCTGATCCTCCGCAACAGGGATTACCCCTCAGGTGACCAGGCTCACGCCTGCCGCGCCCGAGATCCCCACCGGATACGGTCGACACATGCCAGTTCAGCCCGATTCAGCCCGCCCGCCGCTCTTCACCTGGGAGTTCGCCGCCGACCCGTACCCGGCGTACGCGTGGCTGCGGGAGCACGAGCCGGTGCACCGCACCACCCTGCCGAGCGGGGTCGAGGCCTGGCTGGTGACCAGGTACGCGGACGCCCGGCAGGCGCTCGCCGACAGCCGCCTCTCGAAGAACCCGCTCCACCACAGCGGGCACGCCCACCGCACCGGCCGGGTCGGCATCCCCGGCGAGCGCCAGGCCAACCTGATGACCCACCTGCTGAACATCGACCCACCGGACCACACGCGGCTGCGCCGACTGGTCTCGAAGGCGTTCACGCCGCGCCGGGTGGCGGAGTTCGAGCCCCGGGTGCAGCAGCTCACCGACCGGCTGATCGACGGCTTCGCGCAGCGCGGCTCGGCGGACCTGATCCACGAGTTCGCCTTCCCGCTGCCCATCTACGCGATCTGCGACCTGCTCGGGGTGCCGGCCGAGGACCAGGACGACTTCCGGGACTGGGCTGGCATGATGATCCGCCACGGCGGCGGGCAGCGCGGCGGGGTGGGGCGTGCCGTCAAGCGGATGCGCGCCTATCTGGCGGAGCTGATCCACCGCAAGCGGGCCGATCTCGGCGACGACCTGATCTCCGGCCTGATCCGGGCCAGCGACCACGGTGAGCACCTGACCGAGAACGAGGCCGCGGCGATGGCCTTCATCCTCCTCTTCGCCGGTTTCGAGACGACCGTCAACCTGATCGGCAACGGCACCTACGCGCTGCTGCGCAACCCCGGGCAGCGGGCGCTGCTCCAGGATTCGATCGCCCGTGGCGAGACCGCCCTGCTGGAGACCGGGATCGAGGAACTCCTGCGCTACGACGGGCCGGTGGAGCTCGCCACCTGGCGGTTCGCGACCAGCCCGCTGACCATCGGCGGCGTGGAGATCCCGGTCGGTGACCCGGTACTGGTGGTGCTCGCGGCGGCGGACCGGGACCCGGCGCGGTTCGCCGACGAGAACACCCTCGACCTGGCCCGGACCGACAACCCGCACCTGGGCTTCGGGCACGGCATCCACTACTGCATCGGTGCTCCGCTGGCCCGATTGGAGGGGCGGTCGGCGCTCACCACCCTGCTCACCCGGCTGCCCGATCTGCGACTCGCCGAAAGCCCGGAGAATCTCCGTTGGCGCGGTGGCCTGATCATGCGTGGACTTCGCGACCTCCCGGTGGAATTCACCCCCGAGAAGCCGTCCGCAGAGCCGCCGACCGGGCTCTGAGAATCCGCAGCGGCGATGCCCCGGCGGTGTCTCGATCTCGACCCTTCGAGTCTCCGACACGCTGACGGGGTGTCGCTGTCCGGCTCTGATCGCAGGTCTGAATCACCATCAATCAGGACATAGCCCTGTCGTTGGTAGGCAATCGGCCATCCGCCGTAATTTATGTGTGATACCTGCGATATGAGCTTGTGATTGATGTGAGGATCTGTCTACCCTCCCTGGAGTTCGCAGCTGCGGACCTCGTGCGCGGAACGCCGAATCCTGCCCGCCGCGTCACGGGAAACCGACCAGAACCCTTGGGCAGGGGCGGGGGAACCAGGTTTGTTGCCGTCCCCCACGGCTTGGGGTGAAGCCGCCAGCGCGGGCCGAAAGCCCCCGCGCCACGCGGCCGGGCCACCTCCCGGTCCGAACCCGACAGCTCACCTCGCAGGCGTGCGGAGAGGGAAACGTCATGCTCTTCGTCGGAACCGGCCGTCATCGTCGTCGCACCCAGACCGAGAAGGCCATCGCCGTGGCCGGTGTGGCCGGCGTCGGACTCGCGCTGCCGCTGCTCACCGCCACCGGCGCCTCCGCCGCCCCGACCTCGACCTGGGACGCGGTCGCCCAGTGCGAGAGCGGCGGCAACTGGAGTATCAACTCCGGCAACGGCTTCTACGGTGGCCTGCAGTTCACCCCCAGCACCTGGAAGGCGTACGGCGGCACCTCGTACGCGCCGCAGGCCCACCAGGCCAGCAGGGCGCAGCAGATCTCGGTCGCCGAGAAGGTCCTCGCCTCGCAGGGGCCGGGCGCCTGGCCGGTCTGCTCGCAGAAGGCGGGCCTGGCCAAGGGTGGCGCCCCGGCCTCGGTCGACACCTCCTCGGACGCCGAGCCCGCCGCCCAGCAGCCCGCCGCGCCGAAGCCCGCGCAGGCGAAGCCGGCTCAGCCGAAGCCCGCTCAGAAGCCCGTCCAGCAGCAGGCCCAGAAGCCCGCCCCGAAGCCCGCCGTCCAGCAGCCCGTCCAGCAGGACGCGCAGCAGAAGCCCGGCTGGGACGCCGACGCGAAGGTCTTCTGGTACCAGAGCAACGGCGCCTGGTACTGGACCAGCCACCAGAGCGTCTATCAGCAGTACGCGGGTCAGGCCGCCGGCCAGTACGCGGGTCAGGACAGCCGTCCGGCCGAGGCCCACGGCGCCCCGGCTGCCGCAGCCTCCCCCGTCGCCCAGCAGCGCGCCGGCCACGGCTACACCGTCCAGTCCGGTGACACGCTGTCGACCATCGCCACCGCCCAGGGTGTTGAGGGCGGCTGGCAGACGCTGTACGACGGCAACCGTGGCACCGTCGGCACCGACCCGAACCTGATCCTCCCGGGCCAGGTGCTCGACCTCGGCTGACGCCCGCCGGTGCGGTGGCTCCACGAAGGGGGCCGATCGGCCCCCTTCGTCCGCATCTGTTCCCCTTTTGTGGGGCAATCAGGTGAACTACCGGTGGGTAGCCGGGCCACACGCTGAGACGGGACCGAGGTCGACGTGGTCCCGAGAGCCCGTGCGGTTAGGCTCTGGTCGTAACGACTCCGCAACCATCCGGCCGACAGCACCCATCGTCAGCCGAACCTGCTTCCGCTAGGAGATGCCTCGTGCCGTCCATCGATGTCGTCGTAGCCCGTGAGATTCTCGACTCGCGTGGCAACCCCACGGTCGAGGTCGAGGTCGGCCTCGACGACGGCAGCACCGGCCGTGCCGCTGTCCCGTCGGGTGCCTCCACCGGCGCCTTCGAGGCGCTGGAGCTTCGCGACGGTGACAAGAACCGCTACTTCGGCAAGGGCGTGGAGAAGGCCGTTCTGGCCGTCATCGAGCAGATCGGCCCCGAGCTGGTCGGCTACGACGCCACCGAGCAGCGCCTGATCGACCAGGCCATGCTCGACCTGGACGCCACCCCGGACAAGTCCTCGCTCGGCGCCAACGCGATCCTCGGCGTCTCGCTGGCCGTCGCGCACGCCGCCTCCGAGGCCAGCGACCTGCCGCTGTTCCGCTACCTGGGCGGCCCGAACGCGCACGTCCTGCCGGTCCCGATGATGAACATCCTCAACGGTGGCTCGCACGCGGACTCCAACGTCGACATCCAGGAGTTCATGATCGCCCCGATCGGCGCGGAGTCCTTCTCCGAGGCCGTCCGCTGGGGCGTCGAGGTCTACCACACCCTCAAGGGCGTGCTGAAGGAGCGCGGCCTGTCCACCGGCCTCGGCGACGAGGGCGGCTTCGCGCCGAACCTGGACAGCAACCGCGAGGCCCTGGACCTCATCACCGAGGCCATCCAGAAGGCCGGCTACGTGCCCGGCAAGGACATCGCGCTCGCCCTGGACGTCGCCGCCTCCGAGTTCTACCAGGACGGTGCCTACCAGTTCGAGGGCAAGGCGCTCTCCGCCGCCGAGCTCATCGAGTACTACGCCGAGCTGGTCGCCTCCTACCCGCTGGTCTCCATCGAGGACCCGCTGGACGAGTCTGACTGGGACGGCTGGAAGGCCATGACCGTCAAGCTGGGTGACAAGGTCCAGCTGGTCGGCGACGACCTGTTCGTCACCAACCCGGCCCGCCTGGCCAAGGGCATCGAGACCGGCACCGCCAACGCGCTGCTGGTCAAGGTGAACCAGATCGGTTCGCTGACCGAGACCCTGGACGCCGTCGAGCTGGCCCAGCGCAACGGCTACCGCTGCATGATGTCGCACCGCTCCGGCGAGACCGAGGACGTCACCATCGCCGACCTCGCCGTCGCCACCAACTGCGGCCAGATCAAGACCGGCGCCCCGGCCCGCTCCGAGCGCGTCGCCAAGTACAACCAGCTGCTGCGCATCGAGGAGATCCTCGACGACGCCGCCGTGTACGCCGGCCGCGGTGCGTTCCCCCGCTTCCGCTCCGCGGAGTAACGAGCACAGCCGCTCCGCGGAGTAACGAGCACAGCCGCTCCGCGGAGTAACAAGCACAGCCGCTCTGCGGAATAGCAAGCACAGCCGCTCCGCCGAGTGGTCGTCGCCGCAGCCGAGGACGAGGGCCGCGCGCGCCCAGTGGCGCAAGCCTGACCGGTGCCCCGCCGTTCACCCCGTAGGGTGGACGGCGGGGCACCGCCGCGACCAGGAGGGGATACGGGAGATGGCAGGCTGGAGGATCCCGGGCTTTGCCGCCCGGCCTCGCTTCACGAGCCGGGCGACCGTCCTCGTCCTGGTGCTCTGTTCCCTGGTGGCGATCCTGGCGTACCCGACCAGGCAGTTCATCTCCCAGCGTTCCGAGATCTCCGCCCAGCGGGCGAGGGCCGAGCACGCCCGGCAGCAGGTCGAGCAGCTGCGCCGGGAGAAGGCCCGCTGGCAGGACCCGGAGTACGTCAAGGCGCAGGCCCGCAACCGGTTGCACTACGCGATGCCGGGGGAGACCCCGTACATTGCGGTGGATCCGGCGGGCCGGGGCGCCACCCCGTCCTCCGTCGCCCCGCCCGCCTCGTCCGACGGCGTGGCCGCCGGGCCGGCGAAGGCCGCCAAGCCCTGGTACGCGAGCGTCTGGGACTCGGTGGACGCCGCCGACACCGCCGCCCTAGCCCCGCCCTCTCCACCCGCCCCTGCCTCTGCTGGAGCCAGCTCCCCCCATGACCACTGAGAACCACCCCTCCGTCTCCGACACCGATGTCGCGGCCATCGCCGCGCAGCTCGGCCGGGTCCCGCGCGGCCTGCGCTCGGTGGCGCACCGCTGCCCCTGCGGCAACCCGGACGTCGTGGAGACGGCGCCCCGGCTCGCGGACGGCACGCCGTTCCCGACGCTCTACTACCTGACCTGCCCCAAGGCCGCCTCGCTGATCGGCACGCTGGAGGCGGACGGCGTGATGAAGGAGCAGACCGCCCGGCTCGCCGAGGACCCGGAGCTCGCCGCGGCCTACCAGAAGGCGCACGAGGACTACATCGCCCGCCGCGACGCCATCGAGGTGCTGGAGGGCTTCCCGAGTGCCGGTGGCATGCCGGACCGGGTGAAGTGCCTGCACGTGCTGGTCGGCCACTCGCTGGCGGCCGGCGAGGGCGTCAACCCGCTCGGCGACGAGGCGATCGGCATGCTGGAGGACTGGTGGGCCAAGGGCCCCTGCGTCTCCGCCGCCGAGGTCGAGGCCGCCGGTCAGCGGGTCGCGAGGAACCGTGCCAAGGACCAGGACCATGAGGCCGTGATCGCGGCCAAGCAGCAGAAGGCCGCCGAGCGCGCCGCCAAGAGGGCCGCCCAGGAGACCGTCGAGGAGGACGGCGCATGAGCGTCACCCGGGTCGCCGCGATCGACTGCGGCACCAACTCGATCCGCCTGCTGGTCGCCGACCTCGACCCGGAGACCGGTGCGATCACCGACCTCGACCGCCGGATGATCATCAACCGGCTGGGCCAGGGCGTGGACCGGACCGGCAGGCTGCACCCGGACGCGCTGGCGCGCACCTTCGCGGCCTGCCGCGAGTACGCCGAGGTCATCTCCGGCTTCGGGGTGGGTCCGGACCGGATCCGCTTCGTCGCCACCAGCGCCTCCCGGGACGCCGAGAACAGCGACGAGTACGCCAAGGGCGTGCGCGACATCCTGGGCGTCGGGCCCGAGGTGGTGAGCGGCGAGGAGGAGGCGCACCTCTCCTTCGTCGGTGCCACCAAGGAGCTCGCCGGCGGCCGGTTCCCGGCGCCGTACCTGGTCTTCGACCTCGGCGGCGGCTCCACCGAGTTCGTGCTCGGGACGGAGGACGTCCGGGTCGCCCGCTCGGTCGACATCGGCTGTGTCCGGCTGACCGAGCGCCACTTCGCCGGCGCCGAGCTGCCGTCGGCCGAGCAGATCGCCGAGGCGCGGGCGCACGTCCGGGCCGAGCTGGACAAGGCCGAGGAGGTCGTCCCGCTGACCGGTGCGGCCACCCTGGTCGGCCTGGCCGGGACGGTCACCACCGTGTCGGCGATCGCCCAGGACCTGCCCGCGTACGACTCCGAGCGGATCCACCACTCGCGGCTCGGCCGGGAGCAGGTGGCCCGGATCGCGACCGAACTGCTCTCCGCCACGCACGCCCAGCGTGCGGCCATCCCGTCGATGCACCCCGGTCGGGTGGACGTGATCGCGGCCGGTGCGCTGGAGCTGCTGGAGATCATGGAGCGGACCGGCGCCACCGAGCTGGTCGTCAGCGAGCACGACATCCTGGACGGCATCGCCTGGAGTATGGCCTCCTGAGCGGATGCGAGCCTTACCGCCCCGGCCCCGGCACCCCTTCGAGGGGTCCGGGGCCGGGGCGCGCGCGGGGCTCCGCGGAAAAGTTCGTGAATTTCTTCACATGGCGATCCAGCCATTCGTCGTGCCTTCCGGTCCGCTACGTCCGAAATGTGGGACCGAAGGCCCGTCGGCCGTGCGGGCCGCTGGATCGCAGGTGATGCTCCCGCACAGGTTTGAAAATCGAAATCACGCGCGGGAACCCGGGCGTGCCATGGATCGTTGCTGCTCAGCCGGGCCGTTCGGGCGCGCATCCTCACCGGGGGGTCGGGTGGGCCGTGAGGCGGCTCCCCGGGGCCGCGAAAGTGGCCGCGAAGTGTAGCACAGGGCGTCCAGGAGCTTGTGACCGGCCTCACGAAGGCTGCTCCGGACGGTGCTGGATACTTTCGGATATGAGCACCACGGAGCGTCCTCGCATCCTCATTGTCGGCGGTGGTTACGTCGGCCTGTATGCCGCGATGCGCATCCTCAAGAAGATGCGCTATGGCGAAGCGACCGTCACGGTCGTCGACCCGCGGTCGTACATGACGTACCTGCCCTTCCTCCCCGAGGCGGCCGGCGGCAACGTCGCGCCCCGCAACCTCGTCGCGCCGCTGCGCAGCGCCCTCAAGAAGGCGGAGGTGCTCACCGGTGCTGTCACCGGTGTGGACCACGCCCGCAAGGTCGCCACCATCCAGCCCGCGGCCGGCGACTCGTACGAGCTGCCCTTCGAGTACCTGGTCGTCGCGACCGGCTCGGTCTCCCGGACCTTCCCGATCCCGGGCCTGGCGGAGCACGGCATCGGCATGAAGACGGTCGAGGAGGCCATCAGCCTCCGGAACCACGTCATGGCGCAGCTGGACAAGGCCGAGTCCACCACGGACGAGGCGATCCGCCGCAAGGCGCTGACCTTCGTCGTCGTCGGCGGCGGCTTCGCCGGTGTCGAGACGATCGCCGAGATCGAGGACATGGCGCGCGACGCCGCCAAGATCTACAAGACCGTCAGCCGTGACGACATGCGCTTCATCCTGGTGGAGGCGGCCAACCGCATCCTCCCGGAGATGGGCCCGGACCTCGGTCTGTGGACCAAGGAGAAGCTCGAAGAGCGCAACATCGAGATCTACATCGAGACCTCGATGGACTCCTGCGTCGACCAGCACGTCGTGCTGAAGAACGGCGTCGAGGCCGATGCCTCCACCATCGTGTGGACGGCCGGCGTGAAGCCGAACCCGGTGCTGGCCAACTTCGGCCTGCCGCTGGGCCCGCGCGGCCACGTCGACACCGCCTCGACCCTCCAGGTCAAGGGCTTCGACTACGTCTGGTCGGCCGGCGACAACGCCCAGGTGCCGGACCTCGCCGCCGGTGAGGGCGCCTGGTGCCCGCCGAACGCGCAGCACGCCGTCCGCCAGGCCGCCGTCCTCGGCGACAACGTCATCTCGGGCATGCGCGGCTTCCCGCAGGCCGAGTACAAGCACAAGAACCTCGGTGCGGTGGCCGGCCTCGGCCTGCACAAGGGTGTGGCGATCCTCTTCGGCAAGTACAAGCTGAAGGGCCGTCCGGCCTGGTGGTTCCACCGCCTGTACCACGGCGCCATGGTCCCGACCATGAACCGCAAGGTCCGCGTCTTCACCGACTGGACCCTGGCCGTGTTCCTGAAGCGCGAGGCCGTCGGCCTGGCCCAGATGGAGAAGCCGTTCGAGGCGTTCCAGGAGGCCGCGGCACCCGCGCCGAAGCCGGTCGAGGCCGCCAAGCCGGCCGCCGACAAGGAGCTCGCCAGCAAGTAAGCGACTGCGACCCCGGTGTGGGAGCACCGGGGTATGAGTCGGAGGCCCTCCGCCCGGCAGCGTCGCCGGACCACGACCTCCGTGGTGCTCAGCCGGCCGTGCGACCGGGCGGAGTACAGAAGTACGGGAAGACCCCCACCGAACCCTCCGGTGGGGGTCTTCCCGTGTTCGGCGCCGGGGTGGTGCCCGGCGCCGGCGGTCAGTCGGTCTTGATGCTTTCCAGGATGTCCAGCTTGGACGCCCGGCGGGCCGGCCAGATCGCGGCCACCAGGCCGACCACGCCGGCCAGGGCGAGGAAGAGCAGCAGCTGGCCGTACGGGAGCACCGTGGTGAGGCCCGCCATGCTGGACTTCAGCGTGCCGTTGATCGCCCAGGCCATGAAGCAGCCGAGCAGCAGGCCGATGCCGGCACCGAAGAGCGAGATCACCACGGACTCCAGACGGACCATCCGCTTGATGCCGCCGCGGTCCAGGCCGATCGCCCGCAGCATCCCGATCTCGCGCTTGCGCTCGAAGACCGACATGGCCAGCGTGTTGACGACCCCGAGGATCGCCACGATCACGGACATCGCCAGCAGGCCGTACATCAGGTTCAGCGCGATGGTGATGGTCTGGCTGAAGTCGTCCCGGACGTCCTGCTTGGACTTGACCTCGATCACCGGGTTGGCGCCGGTGGAGTCCTTGAGCGCCTGCTTCAGGGCGGCGGTTTCGCCGTCGGCGCCCTTGACCAGGACATCGCTGATGTAGGGCTCGGGCTCGTGCTTCACGATCTCGCTGTTGGCCAGCACGACCGGGCCGAGCATGCCGCCCGCCTCGTAGACGCCGCCGACGGTGATCTGCCCCGTGGTGTCGTCCGGGTAGGTGACGGTCAGGGCCGAACCGGCGGTGACGTTGTTCTTCTTGGCGACGTCCGAGTCGATCAGGATCTGGCCCTGGGCGAAGTTGGCGGTGGAGCCGCTGGTCAGCTCGACGGAGACGAGCTTGTCGAAGCTGTCCGCGTTCAGGCCGCTGATCGCCTTGGTGGTGCCGTTCAGCTCCCAGTAGACCGTGCTGAGCGGCGAGGAGGCCGTCACACCGGCGGTCTTGGCGACCTCGGCCGGGACCTTCGGGGAGAGGCTCATGTTGTTCGCGGTCGAGACCAGGTAGTCGGCCTTCATCGAGCTGGTGACGGCCTTGTCGAGCGCTCCGCCGACCGAGGCGCCGAGCACCGTCAGACCGCTGACCAGGGTCAGGCCGATGGTGAGCGCGGCCGCGGTGGCCGCGGTACGGCGCGGGTTGCGCACGGCGTTCTGCCGGGCGAGCTTGCCGGGCGTGCCGGCCAGCTTGCCCAGGGCCGGGCCGATCAGGGCGATCACCGGTCGGGAGAGCAGCGGCAGCAGGATGAACACACCGACCAGGGCGAGCACGGCGCCGAGGGCGACCGGGATCCGGCCGTCGCTGTTGCCGGTGGAGGCGCCGTAGGCGATCAACGCGCCACCGCCCGCCGCGAGCACCGAACCGATGGTGTTGCGGACCACCAGGCTCTTCTGGCTGCTCGGCTGGTCACCACTGCTCATCGCGGCCACCGGGGCGATCCGGGAGGCGCGCATCGCGGGCAGCAGGGCGGAGAGGACGGTGACCAGGACACCCACCACCAGGGTGACCGCCACGGTCAGCGGCTTGATCACCAGCGAGCCGGTGGGCATCCCGTCGTTCATCGAGTGGACCAGGGACTGCAGCCCGGCGCCGATCCCGACGCCGACCACCAGGCCGGCCACGGACGAGAGGGCGCCGATCACCAGGGCCTCGACCAGGACGGCCCCGGTGACCTGCTTGCGGCTGGCGCCGATCGCCCGCAGCAGGGCGAGCTCCCTGGTGCGCTGGGCGACCAGCATGGTGAAGGTGTTGGCGATGATGAAGATGCCGACGAAGAGCGAGATCGCGGCGAAGAAGAGCAGCATGGTGCGCATGTTCTCGGTGCCGCGGGTGATCATCTCCTGCTCGTCGTCCTTGAGCTTCTGGCCGGTCTCGGCGTCGAGCTGCGGGCCGGCCGGGAGCTTCTGCTCGGCCTGGGCGAGCAGTGCCGCCTCGGTGGTGCCGGGCTTGGCGGCGAGCACGATGCTGCTGTAGCGGCCGGGCTCCAGCAACAGCTGCTGGGCGGTGGCGCGGTCGAACAGGGTCAGCGTGCCACCGGTGCTCACCACCGGGTCGTCGGTGGTGAAGATGCCGGTGAGCTTCGCCTCGACCACCGGGCCGTTGGAGGCGACCCGGACGGTGTCGCCGACCTTGTAGCCGCCCGTGTCGGCGGTCTTGCGGTCGAGCGCTATCTCCTTGGCCGTCTTCGGGCCCTGGCCCTCGGCCATCGGGTAGCGGGCGTCCTTGCCGTCCGTGCCGGGAGCGAAGTTGGCGCCCTTGGCGGACCAGGCCTGGCCGATCAGGGTGCCGTTCCTGTCGGCGACGCCGGTGAAGCCGCTGACCACACCGCGGGCGGAGGCGGCGCCGGGGAGCGCGCCCAGCTGCTGGACGGTGGCGTCGGTCAGGGTGGCCGCGCTCTTCTCGCTCTTCTCCCGGGCGGAGGCGGAGGAGCCGGCCGCCCGGTCGACGATCTGGACCGACACGTCGGAGTAGCTCTTGGAGTTGCTGTCCCGCATGGCCTTGCCGAAGGTGTCGGAGAAGACCATGGTGCCGGCCACGAAGGCGGTGCCCAGCATGACGGCCAGCGCCGTCATCAGCAGTCGGCCCTTGTGGGCCAGCACGTTGCGCAGTGCGGTGCGATACATGGGGTGTCCTGAACTCTACGAAGGGACGGGCTGCTTCCGGTGGAGCGTCAGCTCGTCCGGCCCTTGGCGTCGAAGCGGCGCATGCGGTCCAGGACGGTGTCGGCGGTGGGGTTGGGGAGTTCGTCGACGATGCGGCCGTCGGCGAGGAAGACGACGCGGTCGGCGTAGGCGGCGGCAACGGGGTCGTGGGTGACCATGACGACGGTCTGGCCGAGTTCGCGCACGGAGTTGCGCAGGAAGGAGAGGATCTCGGCGCCGGAGCGGGAGTCGAGGTTGCCGGTCGGTTCGTCGGCGAAGATGATGTCGGGCTTTCCGGCGAGGGCGCGGGCGCAGGCGACGCGTTGCTGCTGGCCGCCGGAGAGCTGGCTGGGGCGGTGGGTGAGGCGACCGGAGAGGCCGACGGTCTCGACGACGCGGTCGAGCCAGGCCTTGTCGGCCTTGCGGCCGGCGATGTCCATCGGGAGGGTGATGTTCTCCAGGGCGGTCAGGGTGGGGAGCAGGTTGAAGGCCTGGAAGATGAAGCCGATGTGATCGCGGCGCAGCTGGGTGAGCTGCTTGTCCTTGAGGCCGACGAGTTCGGTGTCGCCGATGGTGGAGGAGCCGGAGGAGACGGTGTCCAGGCCGGCCATGCAGTGCATGAGGGTGGACTTGCCGGAGCCGGAGGGGCCCATGATGGCGGTGAACTCGCCCTGGGGGAACGTCACGCTGACGTTGTCGAGGGCGACGACCCGGGTCTCCCCGTCCCCGTAGACCTTGTTGAGGCCGGTGGCGCGGGCGGCCGCCCGGCCGGTACGGACGGCGGTTGCGGTCGACGTGGTCACGGGGATGCTCCTTGTGAGTCGGGCTGCGGCCGGCGCCGGGAGAGCGCGCTGAAGGTCGTTGGACGGCCGGTCACCGCAGGATTCCGGCCGTATTTCCATGCTCGGCCACGTGATCACGGTTTCTCGTCGCTCCGCCGGACGGTTGCGCTGACCCCCGCTGGGCGTACGTCCGGATAAAGCCCTCATCCTCCGGTATGACGTCGACCCTTACCGGAGTCCGTGGCCGGATAGCGCGCTTTGCCTGGCCAAATCACGAACTGTTCGTCAGATGGCAAGGAAACATGACAACTTCCCTGGCTGGGAACATGCGAAAGGGGGAGGCGGGCGACTAGGCTCGGGGATGGCCCGCACGCGGACGGAGCACCACCTCCGGCTGTCGGCAGGGCAGGTCCGCAGAAGGCCCGGATGGTGGAACGCAGACACGGGCAGCTTAAAACTGCTTGGCCGTGAGGCCGTGCCGGTTCGAGTCCGGCTCCGGGCACCGCTCGACTCGCGGGGGCGCCATCGGGCGTCCCCGCCGTGAGCCGTCCGCCGGATCCTCCTCGCGGCGTATCCCCATTCTTTTGCCAACCCATTACCCTTGTGGTGCGGGCGGTGCAGTGCCGCCACGGAGGGAATGAGCAATGAGAAGCAGCAACCCGGTCTTCTCGCGGGAGGGATCCTTCACCCGCGAGCCCGGCTACGCGGGTTTCGGTACCACGCAGGCCCCGCCGGCCGGGAGTCCGCACGCCGCCGGTCCCGACGGCCAGAGCAACCCGTACGGCAACAACCCGTACGGCAACAACCCCTACGCGGGCAGCCCCTACGCCCAGCAGCCGCAGGGCCAGGGTCCGCTGACCGACGAGCAGCTGGTCGAGATGTACCGCGCGCCGTCCGCCGGTCCGCTGGCGACGGGTCGGATGACGCTCGACGACGTCGTCGCGCGCACCGCCATGACGTTGCTCACCCTGGTCGCCGCCGGCGGGCTGGCCTGGTTCGCGCTGCCGGACCGGAACTTCGGCCTGGCCATCGGCGCCTCGCTGATCGCCTTCGTGGTCGGCCTGGTGATCTCGTTCAAGCGGAGCGTCAGCCCGCCGCTGATCCTGCTCTACGCGGGCCTGGAGGGCTTCGCGCTCGGTGCCGTGACCAAGGTGTTCAACACCATCTGGCCGGGCATCGCGATCCAGGCGGTGCTGGGCACGGCGGCGGTCTTCGCGGCGATGCTGATCGCCTACAAGACCGGCCGGATCCGGGTCACCCCGCGCTACACGCGGATCGGCATCGCGATCGCCATGGGCTTCGTGCTGCTGTTGGTGATCAACATGGTCGCGTCGATGTTCGGTGCGGACATGGGGCTGCGCTCCGGCCCGCTGGGCATCGTGGTGGGCCTGGTCGGCATCGGCCTCGGCGCGTTCTTCCTGTCGCTGGACTTCGCGGCCATCGAGCAGGCCATCGCGCAGGGCGCCCCGCAGAAGGAGGCCTGGCGGGCCGCCTTCGGGCTCACCCTGTCGCTGGTCTGGATCTACATCGAGATGCTGCGACTGATCGCGATCCTGCGCGGCGACGACTGACCGCGACCTCCGCGCACTGCCGCCGGGCCCCGGAGCCTTCTGCTCCGGGGCCCGGCGGCTTTTCGTTAGGCTCGCGCCATGCCTGAAGCAGCCTCCCTCTCCGCAGCCGTCGAAACCCTGGCGGATCGTTTCCGCTCGATGCCGCAGAGCCGGCTGCTGGGCGCGGTACCCGGCCACCCCTCCCGGGCGGCCGCCGCGCTGGCGCTGGCCCGCCGGCTGGCGGCGGTGGCGCAGACCGCCGAGGCGGTGGCGGGCGGGGGGAACGGGCCGGTCGGGCCGCCGAGGGAGTTCCCGGATGCCGGAGCCTTCGCGGCCGGCGACCAGCTGGCCGTCGCCGGGCACGACCTGGCGGCCGCCCTGGCCGCCCTGCCGGAGTCGGCGCGGGTGCCGCTGCCGGAGCCGCTGGGCGGGCCCGCGACGGCTGAGGCGGTGCTCGCCCGGGCGCTGGCCGAGGTGGCGGCCACGGCCGCGCTCTGCGGCTGAGCTCCTCGGCCGGGCCCGCGAGGCTGAGCGGCTTCGCGGCTGCGCGGCCCAAGGGGGGCCGGCGGGGCCGGTGGGGCCGGAGGGAACGCCGAAGGCCGACCGGATCGGTAACCCCTTGATCCGGTCGGCCTTCTGGTGTGCGGTCAGCCGCGTCCGCGTCGGTGGGCTGCTCGGTGGCCTGGTCGGTGGCCGGTGGCGTCAGATGCTGGCGACCACCCGGTCGGCGAGCACGTAGACGGCGTCCTCGTCGGTGGAGAAGGTCAGCGAGTACGAGCCGGAGAACCGCGAGCCGCCGAGCAGCCGGACGTCCTCGCCGGCCCGGACGGCGTCGATCAGCCGGTACGCGGCCTCCCGGTCGCCGGGGGCGACGCAGAGCGTGGTGCCGTCGGCGAAGGCGTACACGTCCAGCGTGCCGAGCGGGCCGGGGCGCACGTCGATCAGGGCCACGCCCTCGTCGGCGAGTGTGGTCAGCCGGGTGTCGGTCCACTCGCGGGACGGCGCCTGGCTGGGCACGAAGTCGGGGTGCGAGGGGTGGCGGCGCGGGTCGGGGGCGGGCATCGGCGCGTCCTCGACGGCCGGCTCGACGTCCAGCAGTCCGGACTCCAGGCCGGTGGCCAGCAGGTCGGCCTCGCGGCGGGCCCGGGCGTCACCGCCGCCCTCACCGGCCGGGGCACCGGACGGATGGCCGGACGCGTGGCCGGGACGCAGCGGGGCGCCGCCCTCGGGGCCGGGCCCGGCCGGCTCGGCGCCGCCCTCGTTGATCAGATCCTCCAGGGCGGAACGCAGCGCCTCGCCGAACTCCGGGTCCATGGTGCCCGCGTTGTCGGCGGCCTCCTGCGGACCGGTCGGCCGGGGGAAGAAGAGCGGCCACTCGTCGGTGGAGCCGAGCACGCCGGCGAAGGGGGAGTCGAACAGTGGCGCGTCCTCGGCCGCGCGGGCCTCCTGCTCGGCCCAGAAGGCGCGGGCCTCGGTGATCTCCCGCTCGCGGTCGGCGGCCAGCGCCTCGGCGACGGCCCGGCGGATCGAGGCCTCGTCGACCGGTGTGGGCGCGGCGGCCGCCGTGGCCCGGGCGTCCAGCCGGCGGGAGAGCCCCCGGAGGTGGACCAGCACAGCGGTCGACACGGCGATCAGTATCAGCAGGAGAAGGGTGTAGACGGCGCTCACGGAACGTACTCCTAGGGAGGAGTGGAACGGGGTTACCTCTCCACACTGCCCCATGGGGGGCTGTTACCGCAGTGGTGAATGTCTAATTTGTCCGTGACTTTCGCCCTTGTCCCCAAATTGTTAGGTAACACCGTTCTACGCAGCGGAGTTGATCCGCTCCGCACTGTCGATTTCCGGGCCCGATTCGAAAGAAAAGAGGGCCGGATCGACCTCTCGGTGTGATCCGGCCCTCAATTACTCTGCGTCACTCCAAATGGGTGGTCTGGACCCTTTGGGGTTGACAGGTCCAGGGGTCAGCTGAGCCGCTCGATCACCATCGCCATGCCCTGGCCGCCGCCGACGCACATGGTCTCCAGACCGAACTGCTTGTCGTGCCACTGGAGGGAGTTGATCAGGGTGGTGGTGATGCGGGCGCCGGTCATGCCGAAGGGGTGGCCGACGGCGATGGCGCCGCCGTTGACGTTGAGGCGGTCGAGGTCGACGCCCAGGTCGCGGTAGGACGGGATGACCTGGGCGGCGAAGGCTTCGTTGATCTCGACGAGGTCGATGTCGTCGATGGTGAGGCCGGCGCGGCGCAGGGCCTGCTTGGAGGCCTCGACGGGGCCGTAGCCCATGATCTCGGGGGAGAGGGCGCTGACGCCGGTGGAGACGACGCGGGCGAGGGGGGTGATGCCGAGGTCGCGGGCCTTGGTGTCGGACATGATGACCAGGGCGGCCGCGCCGTCGTTGAGGGGGCAGCAGTTACCGGCGGTCACGGTGCCGTCAGGGCGGAAGACGGGCTTGAGGCCGGAGACGGCTTCGAGGGTGACGCCGGCGCGGGGGCCGTCGTCGGTGCTGACGAGGGTGCCGTCGGGGAGGGTGACGGGGGTGATCTCGCGCTCCCAGAAGCCGGACTTGAGGGCGGCTTCGGCGAGGTTCTGCGAGCGGACGCCGAACTCGTCCTGTTCGGCGCGGGTGATGCCCTTGAGGGCGGCGAGGTTCTCGGCGGTCTGGCCCATCGCGATGTAGGCGTCGGGCAGCAGGCCGTCCTCGCGCGGGTCGTGCCACTCGCCGCCGCCCTGCTCGGCGCGGTGGGCGGTGCGGGCCTGGGCGTCGTCGAAGAGCGGGTTCGTGGTGCCGGGGATGCCGTCGGAGGTGCCGTGGATGCTGCGGGAGACGGTCTCGACACCGGCGGAGATGAAGACGTCGCCCTCGCCGGCCTTGATGGCGTGCAGTGCCATCCGGGTGGTCTGGAGCGAGGAGGAGCAGTAGCGGGTGATGGTGGCGCCGGGCAGGTAGTCCATGCCCATCTGGACGGCGACGATCCGGGCCAGGTTGTGGCCCTGCTCGCCGCCGGGCAGGCCGCAGCCGAGCATCAGGTCGTCGATGTCGCGGGGGTCGAGCTGGGGGACCTTGGCGAGCGCGGTGGCGATGATGTGGGCGGTCAGGTCGTCGGGGCGGACGTCCTTGAGGGAGCCCTTGAAGGCCCGGCCGATCGGCGAACGGGCAGCGCTGACGATGACGGCTTCGGGCATGGCGGGCTCCTCGCTGAGTGACCTTCGGGCTGTGGGGGGTCCGGGCGGCGGCCCGGCGGGAACGACCGGGTGCGCGGCGGACGCCCGGGAGGAAAGTTACCGCCTGGTAGCTCAGGCGTCACCCGCCCCGGCGTGTGAGCTGGCCGACGTGTTCCCGCGGTCGGCCCCGGCACCCGCGTCCGGCCCGCCCCGCGCCGCCTCGGCGGCCCAGGTGCCCGGCAGGCCGACCCGCAGCCGGTGGCGCAGCAGCGCCCAGCGCCGGCCCGCGCCCTCGGCCCCGACGGCCGCCACCTCGGTGCCGGAGCGGCCCGCCGCGGCGGCCGCGGCCACCGCCACCGGCAGCACCGCCTCGCCCGGGACGGGGCCGGCCGGCCGTTCCTCCTCGGGCCAGAGGCCGAGGACCGCGCAGAGCGAGGGCAGGACGGCCATCGCCGCCGTCGCATAGCCCTGTGCGGAGGGGTGGTAGCGGTCGGCGGCGAACATCTCGGGCCGGGCCGCGAACTCGGGCCCGAGCAGTGAGCCCAGCGAGACCGTCCGGCCGCCGGCCTCCACCACGGCGATCGTCTGTGCGGCCGCCAGCTGGCGGCTGACCCGTCGGGCCACCCAGCGCAGCGGCGGGCGCACCGGCTTGATCGTGCCGAGGTCCGGGCAGGTGCCGACCACCACCTCGCAGCCGTTGGCGCGCAGCGCGGCGACCGCCTCGCCGAGGTGGCGCACCGCGAGCTGGGCCGGGCTGTGCCGGGTCACGTCGTTGGCGCCCACCATGATCACGGCGATGTCGGGGCGGTGCGGCAGGGCCAGCTCCAACTGCCCGGAGAGGTCGGCGGAGCGCCCGCCGGAGCGGGCCACGTTGACCAGGCGGACCGGCCGCTCGGCCACCGACGCCAGGCCCGCGGCGAGCAGCGCGCCCGGCGTCTCGCGGGCGCGCAGCACACCGAGACCGGCGGCGGTGGAGTCGCCGAGGAAGGCGAGCACCAGGGGCGGCTGCCCGTCGGTGCCGGCGTCGGCGAAGGCCTCGCCGTAGACGCCGTCGGCCTTGGGCGGGTCGCCCTGGAGGACGCCGATGGCCTGCACGGCCAGCTTGCTCTCGGTCAGCAGCAGGCCGACCAGCCCCACACCCAACAGGCCGAGCCCGCCGCCGCCGTACGCCGCAGCGGTGGCGATCCGCCGGGCCACCCGGGCCCGCGACTCCTGTGCCCCTGGCATCCGGTGCCCCCTTCGCGTCCTCATGCCGCCCCCCTGGCGGGGCCACCACTCGCGTTGCCTGTACACCTCCTACCCGTCCGCGACCGCGCACTATCGACGGGACTGGGCCATCCGTGGGCGTGCGGTGGGGACGCTGCCGGCGGCGGGGCGTGCGGGCAGGTCCGGCGGGCAGGTCGCACGGAGCGCGGGGAGGAGTGTGGCGCAGGGGAGGGCTGGGGCCGATGGCACGCCCTAGGCTTTGCAGTACCGAAAGCACTCGCATGCCCACAGACCGGGAGGACCCCCGTGCGGTACCACAACTCGATCATCGACCTGGTCGGCAACACGCCCTTGGTCAAGCTCAACAAGGTCACCGACGGCATCAGCGCGACAGTGCTGGCGAAGGTCGAGTACTTCAACCCCGGTGGCTCGGTGAAGGACCGGATCGCGATGCGCATGATCGAGGCCGCCGAGGCCTCGGGCGCGCTGAAGCCCGGCGGCACGATCGTGGAGCCGACCTCCGGCAACACCGGTGTCGGCCTGGCGATCGTGGCCCAGCAGAAGGGCTACAAGTGCATCTTCGTCTGTCCGGACAAGGTGTCCACCGACAAGATCAACACCCTGCGCGCGTACGGCGCCGAGGTGGTCGTCTGTCCGACCGCCGTCGCTCCGGAGCACCCGGACTCCTACTACAACGTCTCGGACCGCCTGGTCCGTGAGACGCCGAACGCCTGGAAGCCGGACCAGTACTCCAACCCGGACAACCCGGCCTCCCACTACCACTCCACCGGGCCGGAGCTGTGGGAGCAGACCGAGGGGCGGATCACCCACTTCGTGGCCGGCGTCGGCACCGGCGGCACCATCTCCGGCACCGGCAACTACCTGAAGGAGGTTTCCGGCGACAAGGTCAAGGTCGTCGGCGCCGATCCCGAGGGCTCGGTGTACTCGGGCGGCACCGGCCGGCCGTACCTGGTCGAGGGCGTCGGCGAGGACTTCTGGCCGACCGCCTACGACCGCAGCGTCGCGGACGAGATCGTCGCGGTCTCCGACAAGGACTCGTTCCAGATGACCCGGCGCCTGGCGAAGGAGGAGGGCCTGCTGGTCGGCGGCTCCTGCGGAATGGCCGTGGTCGCCGCACTGGAGGTCGCCAAGCGGCTGGGTCCGGACGACGTCGTGGTGGTCCTGCTGCCGGACGGCGGCCGTGGCTACCTGTCGAAGATCTTCAACGACGACTGGATGGCCGACTACGGCTTCCTGCCCTCGGCCACCGACGAGGCGCACATCGCCGAGGTGCTGGCCCGCAAGGACGCGATCGAGCACGAGGGCATCCCGCAGTTCGTCCACATGCACCCCAACGAGACCGTCGCCGAGGCGGTCCGGGTGCTGCGCGAGTACGGCGTCTCGCAGATGCCGGTGGTCTCCCCGGGGGCCGGCCACCCCGATATCATGGCCGGCGAGGTCATCGGCTCGGTCGCCGAGAAGCTGCTGCTGGAGGGCGTCTTCGCGAACGAGATCCAGCTGAACGACACGCTGGACAAGGTGATGTCCAAGCCGCTGCCGGTGGTCGGCTCCGGCGAGACCGTCACCAACCTGATGACCGTGCTGGAGAAGGCCGACGCGGCCGTGGTGCTGGTGGAGGGCAAGCCGCAGGGCATCGTCACCCGCCAGGACCTGCTGGGATTCCTCGCCGGCCGCGCCTCGCACTGACACCGGCTCACCCCGCCCGCCCACCCGGGCGGCTGAGGACTCGTCCGCGGGCGAAGTGGTACACCGGCGTCACCTGCACGCAGCACGCGGTTAACAACGGTCGGGCATCGTTGGGGTCAACGGCAAGACGCCGAACGAGACGACCGACACCGACCGGGAGCGGCTCCCCGGTGGTGGCAGTCGCCTCGGGACACGTCGGACGGCCCTGACCCGGCCGGCCGTGTCCTGCCCTCCATGCCCGGTTGCGGGCAGGAGGGGCCACCGCGGGGGACGTCGTCGTCCCGCCCCTGTCCGGCTTCGGCCGGCCAACAGGGTGCGGCGGCTCCCGTGGTCACCACCGCGCCGCATGGCGCGTCTCCGCGGCTCCCGGGTGGGGGAGTCCGGCGGAGACGGCAGGGCCGGTCCCTCCTCGGAGGGGCCGGCCCTGCTGTATTTCTGTGTTTTCGCCCGCTCGCCTCCGGGGCGCTTCGGCCCGGCGTCGACGGTCGGAGCTCCCTCGCTCCTTCGTCGCTCCCTCGCTCTCTCCCTTTCGACACCGGCGCGCCCCTTCGGCTCGGGGCGGGTTTGGCTCGGGGCGGGTTTGGCTCAGTGCGGGCGGCTCGGGGCGGTTTCTTCGCCCGCTCGCCTCCGGGGCGCTCTGGTCCGGGGTGGTTTCCCGTACGCTCGCACGCATGACCAGCACTGACACGACCGGCCAGGACGAACCGCGCTACGTCCGGCTCAGCATCGAGCTCATCGCCGAGATCACCGACGAGGGGGCGCTCAAGGCGGCGGCCCTGCAGCAGGTGACGGACGACGAGTACCTCGACGACGAGGAGCGCGCCCAGTCCGTCGAGGCCATCGAGGTGGACCCGTCGGGTTCGCTCGCGCACTTCATCGACCCGGTCGCCCTGCTCGGCGACGTCCCGGGTGTCGAGCTCGCCTCGGCGACCTGGGAGTCCGCGCAGACCGAGTTCGACGCCGAGGGGGAGGGCTGGGACGAGTACACGGTGGAGGAGTCCGCCGAGTAGTCGTCACCCGCTTTCGTCACGGCTTGTGACTGCCCGGTCTGCTGCCTGCAGGCCGGGCATTTTGTCCATATTTGGCATGAACTTGAGTAGTCTCATACGATCGCTTCCCGTTGGTGATGGAACCGTGAAAGGGCGGATTGCGTTTCTGTATCCGTAATGTCCGGGATGATCAGCAGGGAGAACGCGACGTGACGGCACGGGACGGTCAGGGCCGGGCGGCCGGAGGAAACTGGAGCCGGCGCGGTGTGCTGGCCGGTCTGATCGGTGCGCCCGTCCTGCTGCTGGCGGCCTGCAACGACGCCAAGAGCGGCGACGGCCGGACCGGCGCCGGCTCGGGCAGCGGGTCCGCGGGTGGCAGCGGTGCCACCACGGGCGGCACCGCGAGCGCGAGCAACTCGCCGAAGACCTCGGTGGCCGTCATCACCGTCACCCCCGCCGACGGCTCCACCGCCGCCAGCTTCAGCGAACCGGTCAAGGTCACCGTCACGGGCGGCACCCTGGCTTCGGTCAAGGTCGCCGACTCGACCGGCAAGGCGCTGGCCGGGGAGCTCTCCCCGGACGGCACCAGCTGGACGTCCGCGGCCGCGCCGGCCAGCGGCACCAAGTACACCGTCACCGCCTCGGCCACCGACAAGGACAAGCTGGAGGCGGACGCCAACGCCGTCTTCACCACGGCGACCCCCGCCAACACCTTCGTCGGCTACTTCACCCCCGAGGACGGTTCGGTCGTCGGTGTCGGCATGCCGGTCTCGATCAACTTCAGCAAGCCGGTGACCGACCGCAAGGCCGTCCAGGAGGCGATCACCGTCATAGCCGAGCCCGGTGTCGAGATCGTCGGACACTGGTTCTCCAGCACCCGCCTGGACTTCCGGCCGCAGGAGTACTGGGCCAAGGGCACCAAGGTCACCGTGAAGCTCCGGCTCAAGGACGTACAGGCCGCCAAGGGCGTCTACGGCACCCAGTCCAAGGACGTCCGCTTCACCGTCGGCCGCGCGCAGACCAGCGTCGCCGACCTCGCCACCAAGAAGCTCACCGTCACCACCGACGGCCAGGTCAGTGCCGTCTACCCGATCTCCGGCGGCTCGCCCGAGTACCGCACCTGGGGCGGCAAGATGGTCATCTCGGAGCAGTACCAGCAGACCCGGATGAACTCGCAGACCGTCGGCCTCGGCAGCGAGTACGACATCGCCGACGTGCCGCACGCCCAGCGCCTGACCACCTCCGGCACCTTCATCCACGGCAACTACTGGTCCCCGTCGTCGATCTTCGGCGGCCAGAACACCAGCCACGGCTGCGTCGGCCTGAAGGACGTCAAGGGCGGGCAGGACCAGAGCGCGGACGGCTACAAGTTCTACAAGAGCTCGATGATCGGCGACGTCGTCGAGGTCGTGAACTCCGGCGACAAGACCGTCGAGCCCTCCAACGGTCTGAACGGCTGGAACATGGGCTGGGCCGCCTGGAAGGCCGGCAGCGCGATCTGAGTGTGAGTGGGGCCGGTCCGCCGGGCCCGGTGAGCGGCGCGGCGCGGGCCGTCGAACGCGACGGCCGAAATCCGCCGGACGCCGGCCGGCCCCGGCGGCAGGCTGGAGACATGACCACTCCCACCGCACCGGCGCCGGTCGTCCGCCCGATCGACCCCGACGTCCACCTCGCCCTGCTGGAACGCGACGACGCCGGGCGCCCGCCCGTCCGCTCGGTCGACGAGACCGGTGGCGCCCCGCTGCGCTGCTGCCTCACCCGGGCGCTGCCCGGCGACCGGATCGCCCTGGTCGGCTACGCGCCGCTGCGCCGCTGGGCCGCCGCGACGGGCGCCGACCCGGGCCCGTACGACGAGGTCGGCCCGGTCTTCGTGCACGCCCACCCGTGCCCCGGCGCGGGCCCGTCCTGGCCGGACGGGTTCCACGGCGGCCCGCGGGTGC
The DNA here is from genome assembly GCF_040655255.1 of Kitasatospora sp. NPDC050463. NCBI lineage: Bacteria > Bacillati > Actinomycetota > Actinomycetes > Kitasatosporales > Streptomycetaceae > Kitasatospora > Kitasatospora sp. NPDC050463. The sequence goes on along the minus strand of NZ_JBFAJO010000001.1, from coordinate 25,692 downwards.
TGCGCGCCTACGACCGGCGCGGCCACATCCTGGGCGGAGTGCCCGTCACCCCGGACACCGCCCAGGCGGCCGCCGTCGAACTGCTCGCCGACCCGGAGGTGGCCGTGGTGCACGTCCGCGCGCTGGAGTTCGGCTGCTTCCAGCACGAAGTCCGGCGCGCCTGAGGGCGGCCCGGGCCCGTCAGTCCCCGGTGCGGGCCACGCCGATCGGGCAGCTGGCGCCGGTGCCGCCGAGGCCGCAGTAGCCGTTCGGGTTCTTGGCGTCGGACAGGTACTGCTGGTGGTACGGCTCCGCGGGGTAGAACGGGCCCGCCGGGGCGATCTCGGTGGTGATCGGCCCCAGGCCGATCGCGGTCAGCGCGGGCTGGAAGGCCTCCCGGCTCGCGGCCACCGTCGCGGCCTGGGCCGGGGTGTGGGTGTAGACGGCGGACCGGTACTGGCTGCCGACGTCGTTGCCCTGCCGGTTGCCCTGCGTCGGGTCGTGCGCCTCCCAGAAGGTCTTCAGCAGCCGCTCGTACGAGATCACCGCCGGGTCGTAGACCACCCGGACCGCCTCGGTGTGGCCGGTCAGCCCGCTGCACACCTCCTCGTACGTGGGATGCGGGGTGTACCCGCCCTGGTAGCCGACCAGCGTCGTCCAGACGCCGGGCAGCTTCCAGAACGTGCGCTCGGCGCCCCAGAAGCAGCCCAGCCCGAAGTCGGCCACCTCCAGCCCCTCCGGGTACGGACCGGTGAGCGGGTGGCCGAGCACGGTGTGCGGCTCGCGGAGGGTGAATCCCGGCGTCTCCCGGCCGGGCAGCGCCTGGTCGGCCGGGACGAGCGAGGTCCTGCGGCGGTTGAACAGCACGGCCTGCTCCAGCTGGTCGGGAAGCGTTGTGCCGGTTCCAACGCTGACGGCCGCCGCCGGATTCCGGGCAGCGTCGGCACTTTCCGGACGGCGCAGCCCCTTCGGGGAGGCGGCCCGGCGTTCGCCCACTACGCTCGTTGTCATGACCGAGCACCAGCTTCCCCAGGGCTTCGAGACCCTCGCCATCCACGCGGGTCAGGAAGCAGACCCCCAGACCGGGGCCGTCGTCACGCCGATCTACCAGGTGTCCACCTACAAGCAGGACGGGGTGGGCGGCCTCCGGGGCGGCTACGAGTACAGCCGTAGCGCCAACCCGACCCGCACCGCGCTGGAGGAGTGCCTCGCGGCACTGGAGGGCGGCGCCCGCGGCCTGGCCTTCGCCTCCGGCCTGGCCGCCGAGGACACCCTGCTGCGCACCATCCTCAAGCCGGGCGACCACATCGTGATCCCCAACGACGCCTACGGCGGTACCTTCCGGCTCTTCGCCAAGGTCCTGACCCGCTGGGGCGTCGAGTTCTCCGTCGCCAACACCCAGGACCTGTCGACCGTCCGCGAGGCCCTGCGCCCCAACACCCGCGCGGTCTGGGTGGAGACCCCCTCCAACCCGCTGCTGGGCATCACCGACCTGACCGCGCTCGCCGAGATCGCGCACGGCGCCGGCGCGCTGCTGGTGGTCGACAACACCTTCGCCAGCCCCTACCTGCAGCAGCCGATCGCGCTCGGCGCGGACGCGGTCGTGCACTCCACGACCAAGTACATGGGCGGCCACTCGGACGTCGTCGGCGGTGCGCTGGTGCTGGCCGAGGCGGGCCTCGGCGAGAAGGTCGCCTACCACCAGAACGCGATGGGCGCCGTCTCCGGCCCGTTCGACGCCTGGCTGGTGCTGCGCGGCATCAAGACCCTCGGGGTCCGGATGGACCGGCACAGCTCCAACGCCGAGAAGGTCGCCGAGCTGCTCGCCGGCCACCCCAAGGTCAGCCAGGTGCTCTACCCGGGCCTGCCCGAGCACCCCGGCCACGACATCGCCGCCAAGCAGATGAAGGCGTTCGGCGGCATGGTCTCGTTCCGCGTCAACGGCGGGGAGGAGGCGGCGGTCGAGGTCTGCAACCGCGCGCAGCTCTTCACCCTCGGCGAGTCGCTGGGCGGCGTCGAGTCGCTCATCGAGCACCCGGGCCGGATGACCCACGCCTCGGTGGCCGGTTCGGCCCTGGAGGTGCCCGCCGACCTGGTGCGCGTCTCGGTCGGCATCGAGTCGATCGACGACCTGCTGGCCGACCTCCAGCAGGCGCTCGGCCGGTAGTCCTCCCCGCGAGGGCCTACGCGCCTTGCCGGCCCGCCGTGTACGACTCCATGGAGTGGTTGAAGCGGGCCAGCAGGGCGCAGAACACGTGCTGTTCCTCGGGCGCCCAGTCGGCCACCAGGCGGCGGGCCAACTCAGCCCGCCCGGCGCGGACTTCGGCCAGCCGACGGGCGCCGATCGGGGACAGTGCGAGCCGTACCGCACGGCGGTCGGCCGGGTCCTGGACCCGGCCGACCAGCCCGGCCGCGACCAGCGGGGCGACCTGCCGGGTGACGGTGGAGGAGTCGACGCCCAGCGCGTCGGCCAGGGCCTTGACGTTGGCGGGCCCGTGCCGCTCCAGCCGGTCGAGCAGCAGGTAGGCGGCCCGGTCCAGCGCGCCCACGCCGTCGGAGCTGCGGACCTGCTCCATGCGTCGGGCGAACACCGCCAGTTGGTACTGGAGTTGGGCGTGCAGGGGGTCGGTGCGGTCGGTGGCCTGGGGCGAGGTCGTCGTCATCGCGGCTCACGATCGTCGTGCGGTGAGGGAGGCTCAGAACCAGCAGCGTACGCGGGCCGGGCGGGCCCGGGAACAGTGCCGACGTCCCCGGTTGGCGGCGCCGCACGGCCTAGGCTGGCGGTATGCACAACTGGCCGATCACCATCGACGATGTCCGCGGAGCCCAGAAGATGCTCGCCGGGGTCGCCCGGGTGACACCGATGGAGGGCAGCCGGCACCTGTCCGCGCTGATCGGCGCGCCGGTCCACCTGAAGTGCGAGAACCTCCAGCGCACCGGCTCGTTCAAACTGCGCGGGGCGTACGTGCGGATCGCGGGTCTCTCGCCGGTTCAGCGGGCCGGCGGGGTGGTCGCGGCGAGCGCCGGGAACCACGCCCAGGGGGTGGCGCTGGCGGCCGCGCTGCTCGGGGTCCGCTCGACGGTCTTCATGCCGGTGGCCGCGCCGCTGCCCAAGGTCGCGGCGACCCGCGAGTACGGTGCCGAGGTCCGGCTGTCCGGTGCCACGGTGGACGAGGCACTGCGGGCCGCGCAGCAGTACTCGGAGGCGACCGGCGCGGTGTTCATCCACCCCTTCGACCACTGGGACGTGGTGACCGGCCAGGCCACCGTCGGCCTGGAGATCCTGGAGCAGTGCCCGGAGGTGCGGACCATCCTGGTCGGGGTGGGCGGCGGCGGGCTGCTGGCCGGGATCGCGGCGGCGGTGAAGCCGCTCCGCCCGGACGTGCGGGTGATCGGGGTGCAGGCGGCGGCCGCGGCCGCGTACCCGCCCTCACTGGCGGCCGGGCGGCCGGTGACGCTGGAGCACTACGCCACCATGGCGGACGGGATCATGGTCGGCCGGCCCGGGGACATCCCGTTCGAGGTGGTCAACGCCCTGGCGGACGGTGTGCGGACGGTCTCCGAGGACTCGCTCTCGCGCGCCCTGCTGCTGGGCCTGGAGCGGCTGAAGCTGGTGGTGGAGCCGGCCGGGGCCAGCCCGGTGGCGGCCCTGCTGGAGCAGCCGGGCTCCTTCGAGGGCCCAGTGGTGGCGGTGCTCTCGGGCGGCAACATCGACCCGCAGCTGATGCAGCGGGTGCTCCGGCACGGTCTGGCGGCGGCCGGCCGCTACCTGTCGCTGCGGGTGCGGCTGGCGGACCGGCCGGGCGCGCTGGCGGACCTGCTCGGGGTGCTCACGCGGGTGGACGCGAACGTGCTGGACGTGGCGCACGTGCGGATCGACCCGCACCTGGGGCTGACCGAGGTCGAGGTGGACCTCCATCTGGAGACCAAGGGGCCGGAGCACTGCGCGGCGGTGCTCGGCGAGCTGCGGGAGGCCGGGTACGTCGTCTCGCACTGAGTGCTGAGTGCTGAGTGCTGAGCGCTGAGGTACTGAGCGCTGAGGGTCGAGCGCCCGAGCATCGAGCGCCTGGGGCTCGGGCGCCGGCGCACTTTCGGCCCCCTCGGAGCGAAAACCGAGTCGCCCGCCCGCCCGCGTTCGGGGCAAAGTGGGACAGACCACTGGAATTCGCTCAATCGATAGCGCCCCTATCGTCCGAGGAGATGAGGCAGGCCATGGCGCCAGCCATCCAAGCCGAGAACCTGGTGAAGACCTTCGGTGACGTACGAGCCCTGGACGGCGTCAGCCTCGACGTCCCCGAGGGCACGGTGCTGGGGCTGCTCGGCCCGAACGGAGCCGGCAAGACCACCACCGTGCGCGTCCTCACCACCCTTCTCCACCCCGATTCCGGCCGTGCGGTGGTCGCCGGGGTCGACGTCCTCAGGCACCCCAACAAGGTCCGCAGCCTGCTCGGCCTCTCCGGTCAGTACGCCGCGGTCGACGAGTACCTCACCGGGTTCGAGAACCTGCAGATGGTCGGCGAGCTGTACCAGATGACCGGCCGGGCCGCGAAGGCCCGGGCACTGGAGCTCCTGGAGTGGTTCAACCTCTCCGAGGCCAAGGACCGCACCGCCAAGACCTACTCCGGCGGCATGCGGCGCCGGCTCGACCTGGCGGCCGCGCTGGTCGTCCGGCCGCCGGTGATGTTCCTGGACGAGCCGACCACCGGCCTCGACCCGCGCAATCGGCTCGCCCTCTGGGAGGTCATCGAGACCCTCGTCGAGCAGGGCACCACGCTGCTGCTCACCACCCAGTACCTGGAGGAGGCGGACCGTCTCGCCCACGACATCGCCGTGGTCGACCACGGCCGGGTGATCGCCCGCGGCTCCGCCGACGAGCTCAAGGCGCAGATCGGCGGCGAGCGGATCGAGGTCGTGGTGCACCGCGCCGACCTCGTCGCCGCGGCCGTCGGGGCACTGTCCGCGTACGCCAAGGGCGACCCGGCGGTGGAGAAGAACACCCGCCGGATCACCGTGCCGGTCAGCGGCGGCGCCAGGGTGCTGGCGGACGCCATCCGCGAGCTGGACGCCCGCTCCATCGAGATCGACGACATCGGCCTGCGCCGGCCGACCCTGGACGACGTCTTCCTCTCGCTCACCGGCCACGTCACCGCGGCGGAGGACGAGGAGAACCGCGCCGCCGACAGCGGCCGGGGCAAGGGGCACGGCGGCCACGGCAGGGGCCGGTCCGGCGAGGACGGCCAGGATCCCGACGAGCGGGCCGTCCCGGCCGGGAAGGAACTGTGAGATGACGACTGCCACCGACCACGCCATCGGCGGGGCGGTACCCAAGCAGCGCCGGGGTGCGGCCGCCACCCTGCACGACTCCTGGGTCGTCGCCAGGCGCAACCTGCGCCGGATGACCCGGATCCCCGAGATCGTGGTCTTCGGGCTGATGCAGCCGGTGATGTTCGTGCTGCTGTTCTCCTACGTCATGGGCGGGGCCATCCAGATTCCCGGGACGCAGGCCAGCTCCGACTCGTACATCCAGTTCCTGATGGCCGGCATCTTCGCGCAGACCGTCACCTTCGCGACGGCCGGCGCCTCCGCCGGCATCGCGGAGGACATGACCAAGGGGCTGGTGGACCGCTTCCGCTCGCTGCCGATGGCCCGCTCGGCGGTGCTGGTCGGCCGCACCCTGGCCGACCTCTGCCAGACCGCCTTCACCCTGGTCGTGCTGGCGGTGGTGGCGCTGCTGGTCGGCTGGCGGATCCACGAGGGTGTGCCGAAGGCGCTCGCCGCGTTCGGGCTGCTGCTCCTGCTCGGCTACGCGTTCTCCTGGATCGGCGCGCTGATCGGCCTCTCGGTCCGCAGCCCCGAGGCGGCCACCTCGGCCGGACTGATCTGGCTCTTCCCGCTGACCTTCATCTCCAACGCGTTCGTGCCGATCAGCTCGATGCCGGGCTGGCTGCAGGGGATCGCCTACTGGAACCCGTTCAGCGCCACCGTGCAGGCCTGTCGCAACCTGTTCGGCAACCAGGTCGGGCCGGTCGACAGCGCCTGGCCGATGCAGCACGCGGAGCTGGTGTCGGTGCTCTGGTCGCTGCTGATCACCGCGGTCTTCTCCTGGCTGTCGGTGCGCAAGTACCGCTCGGCCGCGGGCTGAGCCCGGCCGGCGCCCGGCCCGGGACGCGCCGAGGGCGGCCGTGGAGGAGTCCACGGCCGCCCTCGGCGTCAGGTGCGGGGATCAGCCGTTGTGCGGCTTGACCTCGGTGACGGTGACCGAGGCGGCCTTGCCGTTCGGCAGCTCGTACGTCGCCTCGTCGCCGACCTTCTTGCCGTCGATGGCGCGGCCCAGCGGCGACTGCGGGGAGTACACGTCGAGCTCGTCGCTGCCCGCCATCTCGCGCGAGCCCAGGAGGAAGGTCATGGTGTCGTCCGCGTCGCCGTCGAAGGCGACCGTGACGACCATGCCGGGGGCCACCACACCGGAGTCCGCGGGGGCCTCGCCGACCTTGGCACGCTCCAGGAGCTGGGTGAGCTGGCGGATCCGCAGCTCGTACTTGCCCTGCTCCTCCTTGGCCGCGTGGTAGCCGGCGTTCTCCTTGAGGTCACCCTCTTCGCGCGCCGCCTCGATCTTCTGGGCGATCTCGATGCGCCAGGGGCCGCTCAGATGCTCCAGCTCGGCCTTGAGCTGCTCGTAGCCGGACTGAGTGAGCCAGGTCACGTTCTCGCTGGTCTGGGTCACGGGTGCTCCTCGTAGGTGCTGGGGCTGTGCTGAGGGTGTGAGTCGTCAGCAGGGTGGCGGTGGAGATATCGGTCGTAACTACAAAGCAACGCCCGCTCCCGGACCTCTCGGTGCGGAAGGGGCGAAACCACGAGCCTAACAACTCCCGCCGACAAGCGGGAGGGCCGTTGGCGCGTCATTGACGACAGCATTGCGCCGAGGTGTACAGGATCGGTGTGCAGGACATCCTGACGGATTCCCGCTCCTCTGATCGAATATTCGCCCGGGCGGGTCGCGATCGCCGGAGCCTACTCGGCCGGGGTGCATCCCAGCAGCTGGGCGGTGGTGCCGCGGGCGGTGGTGCGCAGGCTGACCACGGCGTCGTAGTCGGCGCCGGAGGCGGGGACGGGGAAGTCGGCCACCCCGACCACCGCGCCGTCCTCGCCCTGCGAGCGGACGGTGCAGCTGCCCGCCGTGCCGGCGCTCTTGCGCACCGCCAGGTGCAGCTGCAGCTCGGTGTCCGAGACCGCCTGGAAGGAGGGGACGCTGCCGTTGATGGTGGTCTCACGGATCAGGTACGAGCCGCCCAGCCAGGCCACCAGGCCCAGCGCCAGCACGCCGCAGACCGCGCCCGCCACCTTGAGGCGGCGGTCGGACTCGCGGTCGCCGTGCCGTCCGTAGCGCCCCTCGGGCAGCTGCGGGGTGGTCGTGCCTGCGCTCATCGGGCTCAGTCCTCTCCGGGAGGTACCCCCCGCGGTGGTGCCGGGGGAATGCGACGCTCCTCCAGTCCGTCACTATAGGAGGGGCACGCCCGCGGCCGGTCCGGCGGGGGCGCTGCTCGGCCGTGTCGGCGCCGAGCCGGCGGCGTGGCGAGGTCGTGCCGCGGCGCACTCGGCGGCAGGCCCGCGGTGACGCGGCCCGAACCGAGCGGCTCGGACGGTGGGCAGACCGGACTTCGCGGAAGGCCCAGACATTGTGGAAGGAACGCACGCGTTGACTGAGCAGTTGCGACTGATGGCGGTGCACGCCCACCCGGACGACGAGTCCAGCAAGGGCGCTGCCACCATGGCCATGTACGTCGATCAGGGGGTGGACGTGCTGGTGGCCACCTGCACCGGGGGGGAACGCGGGTCGGTCCTCAATCCGAAGCTGCAGGGCAAGCCCGAGATCGAGGAGAACATCCACGAGGTCCGGCGCAAGGAGATGGACGAGGCGCGCCGCATCCTCGGGGTCAAGCAGGCCTGGCTGGGCTTCGTCGACTCCGGCCTGCCGGAGGGCGACCCGCTGCCCCCGCTGCCCGAGGGCTGCTTCGGCCTGCAGGACGTCGAGGTGGCGGCGGAGCCGCTGGTCCGACTGATCCGCGAGTTCAAGCCGCAGGTCATCACGACCTACGACGAGAACGGTGGGTACCCGCACCCGGACCACATCATGACCCACAAGATCACCATGCTGGCCTTCGACGCCGCCGGTGACCCGGACGCCTACCCGGACGCCGGCGAGCCCTGGCAGCCGCTGAAGCTCTACTACAACCACGGCTTCCCGATGGGCCGGATCCGCGAGCTGCACGCGTACCTCACCGAACACGGCCACGAGTCGCCGTACGGCGAGTGGATCGAGGGCTGGGAGAAGAGCGGCCGCAAGGAGCGCGAGATCACCACCCGGGTCCGCTGCGAGGACTGGTTCGAGACCCGGGACCGCGCGCTGATCGCGCACGCCACCCAGATCGATCCGGACGGGCCGTGGTTCCGCGTCCCGCTGGAGGTCCAGCGCGAGGTCTGGCCGACCGAGGACTACGAGCTGGCCCGGACCCTGATCGACGTCGACCTGCCGGAGGACGACCTGTTCGCCGGTCTGCGCACCCCCAGCCTGGCGGCCGAAGCGGCCGACACGCGCGACTGAACCACCCCCCGATGGCCCGGCTCCCCGTGAGCCGGGCCACCATAGAGATATGAGTGCCCCCGTGAACCTCACCCACCTCGCCGCCGAGCTCGCCCTCGACGAGACCAAGGTGACCCCCGGACTGCTGGGCTTCGTCGTCTTCGCCGCCCTCGGCGTGGCCACCTGGTTCCTGGTCAAGTCGATGAACAAGCAGTTCAAGCGCGTCGACTTCGTCGAGGAGCCGGAGGCTCCGAAGGAGTGAGGCTCAGCCCCCGCCGCGCGCTCAGGCGCAAGGACGGGGGCATGCCGCACCGTCTCGCGGACCCGGCCCCGCCGTATCCGCGGCAGCGTGCCGACAACCCGGTCGGCCGGTAGGCGGCGGGGCCCCGAGGCCTTCGACCGGGCGCGCCGGCGGGCGGCACCGGCGGCGAGGGGGCTATGCGGCGGGCAGGAGGTGGTCGCCGATCCTGTCGGTGCTCAGGCACAGGGAGCAGACCACCGCGTCGTGGGTGGTGCAGGCGGCCAGATCGGGTCGCTCGTAGGACTGGTGGCAGACGTGGCAGTCGAGGGTGACCGCGCTGAGGTTGCCGTCGGTGTCCAGAAGCGGCTCGTCGATGCCGTCGTCGGTGCGGCGCAGGTAGTACCTGCCCTTGGTGACGACGGCCATCAGGGGCGTGAGGACGAAGGCGATGACGGCGGCGGCGACGGGGGAGTAGGGCTGGAGGGTGTCGCCGAGCGCGTGGAAGTACATGCCGATGGACAGGCCCGAGGCCGCGACGAAGGCGACCACGCCGACCGGGTTGACCGCGTGCAGCATGCCCCGGCGGAACTCCGGCTGGAGCGGGGAGATCTTGAGCAGGTACTTGTTGATGCCGATGTCGGTGGCCACGGTGACGACCCAGGCGATGGCGCAGTTCGAGTAGAAGCCCAGGATGCTGTTGAGGAAGCTGAACATGTCGGCTTCCATCAGGACGAGCGCGAAGCCGAGGTTGACCAGGGCGAAGACCATGCGGCCCGGGTAGTGCCCGGTGACGCGGGTGAAGGAGTTCGTCCAGGCGAGCGAGCCGGAGTAGGCGTTCGTCACGTTGATCTTGATCTGGCTGATGACGACCAGGGCGAGGGCGAGCGGGACCACCATCCAGGACGGCATCATCGCGTCGAACGCGCCGCGGAACTGCTGGATCGGCTCGGTCGCGACGGACGGTCCGACCTTGGCGAGGACGTAGACGGCGAGGAAGACGCCGATGGCCTGCTTCAGCGCGCCGAGCACGACCCAGCCCGGGCCGGCCATGACCACGGCGGTCCACCAAGTGCGCTTGTTGGCCTCGGTCTTGGGCGGCATGAAGCGCAGGTAGTCGATCTGCTCGCCGATCTGCGCGATGAGGGACAGGCACACGCCCGCGCCGAGCAGCACTGATGCGGTGTTGATGCCGCCGTCGCCGTCCGTACCGGCGTAGCCGAGGAAGCGCTCGACCGTGCCGGGGTCCTGGGCGACCAGGTAGACGAGCGGGGCGACCATCAGCAGCAGCCAGACCGGGGTGGTCCACACCTGGAGCTTGCTGAGTGCCTTCATGCCGTAGATCACCAGTGGGAACACGATCAGCGTGGAGACCAGGTAGCCCAGCCACAGGGGGAGTTGGAGGCCCAGCTTCAGCCCCTGGGCCATGATCGAGCCTTCGAGGGCGAAGAAGATGAAGGTGAAGCTGGCGAAGATGACGCTGGTGAGGACCGAGCCGTAGTAGCCGAAGCCGGAGCCGCGGGTGATCAGGTCGAGGTCGATGTTGTAGCGGGCGCCGTAGTAGGCGAGGGGAAAGCCGGTGACGAAGATGACCGCGGCCGCGACGGCGATCGCGACCAGTGCGTTGCCGGTGCCGTGGGTGAGGCCGATGCCGGCGCCGATCGAGAAGTCGGCCATGTAGGCGATGCCGCCGAGTGCCGTGGTGGCCACGACCATGGGGGTCCAGCGACGGTAGGTGCGGGGCGCGAAACGGAGGGTGTAGTCCTCCAACGTCTCCTTGGTCGCCTGGCTTGTCGGGGAGTGCGATGTCGTCGCCGACTGCGGCGACTCGGTGGCGGTCATGGGATGCCCTTCGGGGGTGCGGGCTGGGGGGAAGGAGAGCGGTGGCACTCCCGGGTGGCGCCGTCGACAGCCGGGGAATCGGGGCCGGGCGTGATGCCCGGGGGTTCGGGAGTGGTCGGCCTGCTTCAGAGACGGTCGGCGTGCAGGGCCATCTGCGTCATCGCGCGCTGGGCACGCTGCAGCACCACGGCCGTCGAGTCGCCGACGTGGGCGTGCAGGGCCCGGTAGCCCTAGTCGAGCCGTCCGTCCCGGACGAACTCCATGATCTCGATGTGTTCCGTGATGGTCGTCTCCACCCGGATACGCTAGGAACCGCTTGTTTCCCGGAGAGTTCACCCGTCGTGAACGCATCGTTTCCAAGGTCTCACCGCGGGCCGCGGGTGGATCGCTTCCTGCCCGGCCGGTGTCTCGTGGGCGAGGACGGCGACGAGGGCGACGAGGGCGTCGAAGCCGCCCCCGCGGCGCGCACGGTCGTCCTCGGCGAACCGTGGCCGTCACGCCGATGCCTTCCCGGCCGACGAGGTCTCGGCCGGGAAGGCATCAGTGTGACGGAGGGGACGAACGCGGCCCGTCGAAGGGCGGGCCGACCGGCTGCGTGCGTCTACTTGAGCGCTGTACCACCCGAGTTGTGGTACGCGATCGTCTTGTTGATCAGGTTCCCGCCGTCGGTCTCGGGCGTGGTCTGTTCCGACCAGCCGGCGCCAAACAGGAGGGCGCCGACGTGTGCGTTCGCCACCTGGTCCATGTGCGAGAAGAACCAGTCGACCTTGTCGTCCTTGTAGTGGCCGGGGGTGTTGTTCTGCGCCATGTTGCCCAGGGGGATCTGCCACAGGACCACCGGCTTGCCCACCGCCTCGGACATCGTCTTGTAGAACGCGAGGGCGGCGAAGCCCTTCTGGTCGTTCCAGTAGGTGTCACGGCTGCCGTGGGCGGGCAACGCGTACCAGCCCGCGTCGCGGTCCGTCACGTCGGTGACCAGGAAGTCGGCGTTCTTCGCCCCGAGGTCCGCGTAGTCCTTGGCGCACTGCGCGGTGTTCTGCTGCCAGTCGAAGCAGGACAGGTGCAGTCCCACCCCGGCGTTCGGCGCGTACTTGTGCCCCATCGCGATCATGCACTGGGCCAGGCCGGAGGCGCTGTTCTCCTGCGATCCGCAGTCCGTCGGGTTCGCGGCCTTGACCTGCGCGGCGACCTGGTGCGGGTTGCCGAGCGACCGGACGTAGCCCCAGAAGTCCGGCTCGATGTCGACCATGTCCTGCGCGTTGCCGATCTTCTGGAGGAAGAAGCGGTAGTCGTTCAGGTACTTGGTGAGCAGGTCGGCCCGGTTGATGGCCTGGACCTCGCCGGGACCGTCGCCCTGGCCCGCCATGTCTCCGAGGTCGCGCAGCGAGTACCAGGTGAAGAGAGTCTTCTGCGGGCGCGGCTTGCCCTGGTACGTCGCCTTGGACGCGCGGTCCTTGTACAGGGTCACCTGGGTGCCGGGCGCCGTGGTGTCGCCGGTCCAGCAGCCCCACCAGCCTGACCACTCGGGCTTGCAGCGCGAGGCCGTGTAGGCGTCGGACGAGGGCGCGGGCTGGCTGTGGATGTAGGCGTACCGCACGTCGAACGGCGCGGCGTTCGCCGTGGCGTCGTCCATCATGCCGCCGAGGAGCACCGTGCTGCTGCCCATGAGCTGCTTCGCCGAGCTGCCGCCGGCGGGGGTCGGCGTGGCCGGCGGCGCCGACGCCGGGCGGGTACCGCTCGGAGTCTGGCTCGCCGGCCCGCTGCCGCCGGGCGTGGCAGGGGTGGTGGGCGTGGCGCTGCTGCCGGAGTTCCCCGCGTTCCCGGTGCCGCCGGCGCTACCGGCCGGTACGAGCTGCCACTGCTGCTGGGGGCCGTTCCAGTCGTGGTACTGGGCGATGCGGCTCCCGTCGGTCTTGGAGCCGCCCGGGACCTCGACGGCCTTGCCGCTGTGGCGGTTGATCAGGCGCACGTAGCCGTCCGACGACTTCTCCAGGTGGAACTGCTGGTTGGCGCCGTTCAGGTCGCGCCACTGCACCAGCTCGGAGCCCTCGGTCGTCGACCAGTTGTAGGCGTCCAGCACCTTGCCGGAGTTCCGGTTCTGCAGCCGGTAGTTCCCGTCACCCGAGTCGATGAACTTCCACTGCTGGTTGGTCGCGCCCGTGCGGCTCCACTGCGCCAGCGGAGCACCGTCGTTCGTGGCGAAGCCGTAGTCGTCCAGTGCCTTGCCGGTGCTGCGGTTGACCAGCATGTACCAGGAGTTCGTGTCCACGGTGGTTCCCGCCGAGGCCGTGTTGACCACGGCCACGGAGCCGCCCACGATCGCCAGGCCGACGGCTGCCCAGAAACCCCGGCGCTGGTACAGCCGACGGCGGCGATGCGTCTGCCGCTGACCCGGCAGGGCCGAGCGGAACGACGGGCGACCCCGGTGGGCGCGACCGCCGGGGGGCGATGCCTCCGACGGTGTGGAGGGGCGAGGGGACATGTCGGTGCTCACTTTCAGCCGCTTCCTCTGACCGGCCCGCCTGGCCGGACGACACTTGGTTGTCACCGGCGCCGAAAAGGTTGCCCCGGCCCGCGAGAATCCTTTCGGCCGCCGCCCGCCGGGCTGCGATCGCACCGTCGGGTGGGGCGGCGGGCGGGGTGACACGCGGCTGACGGCCGGCCGGTCGGGGGCGACGGTGGCTGTCGTGCACCCGCACCGGCGGTGGACCCGACGCCTCATCGTGCGCCGGACCAGAACGAACGCGGCCGGAACCGCGCTCGGCTGCGTCCCCGTGTCGGTTGGCCGGGGCACCTGGGCGTGCGGGACCATGGAGCATGCCCAATCGACTCGCAGGCGCCACGTCTCCGTACCTCTTGCAGCACGCCGACAACCCCGTTGACTGGTGGCCCTGGGGGCCCGAGGCGTTCGCGGAGGCCGAGCGGCGCGGGGTGCCGGTCCTGCTGTCGGTCGGGTACGCGGCCTGCCACTGGTGCCATGTGATGGCCCACGAGTCCTTCGAGGACGACGCGCTGGCCGCGTACGCCAACGAGCGGTTCGTCGCGGTGAAGGTCGATCGTGAGGAGCGGCCGGACGTCGACGCGGTCTACATGGAGGCGGTGCAGGCGGCGACCGGGCAGGGCGGCTGGCCGATGACGGTCTTCCTCACGCCCGACAAGGACCCGTTCTACTTCGGGACGTACTTCCCGCCGGAGCCCCGGCACGGGATGCCGTCCTTCCGGCAGGTCCTGGAGGGCGTCGACGCGGCCTGGCGGGACCGGCGCGAGGAGGTCGGCGAGGTCGCCGCCCGGATCCGGACCGACCTGGCCGAGCGCGCCTCGGTGTACGCCGTCGGTGGCGGGGTGCACCAGCCGCCGGGCGAGCCGGAGTTGCACGAGGCGCTGGTCGCGCTCAGCCGGGAGTTCGACGCCCGGCGCGGCGGCTTCGGCGGCGCGCCCAAGTTCCCGCCGGCCATGGTGATCGAGTTCCTGCTGCGCCACCACGCCCGGACCGGTTCGGCGGCCGCGCTGGAGATGGCCGTGCGGACCTCCGCGGCGATGGCCCGCGGCGGCATCCACGACCAGCTCGGCGGCGGCTTCGCCCGGTACGCGGTGGACGCGGACTGGGTCGTCCCGCACTTCGAGAAGATGCTCTACGACAACGCGCTGCTGCTCCGCGCCTACCTGCACCTCTGGCGGGCCACCGGCTCCCCGCTCGCCCGGCGGGTGGCGCTCTCCACGGCGGACTTCCTGCTGCGTGAACTGCGCACCCCCGAGGGGGCGTTCGCCTCGGCACTGGACGCGGACAGCCTGGACCGGGCGAGCGGCGCCTCGGTCGAGGGGGCGTACTACGCGTGGACGCCGGGGCAGCTGGCCGAGGCACTGGGGGAGGCGGACGCCGCCTACGCCGCGGCGCTCTACGAGGTGACCCCGGCGGGTACCTTCGAGCACGGCTCCTCGGTGCTGCAACTGCTCTCCGACCCGCAGGACGCCGAGGCGGCCGAGCGCGTCCGGGCCGGGCTCTTCGCCGCGCGGGCCGAGCGGCCGGCTCCCGCCCGGGACGACAAGGTGGTCGCCGCCTGGAACGGACTGGCCATCGCCGCGCTCGCCGAGACCGGTGCGCTGCTGGAGCGGCCCGACCTGATCGAGGCCGCCGAACGCGCCGCCGACCTGCTGCTCGCCGTCCACCTCACGCCCGACGGCCGGCTGCTGCGCACCTCCCGGGACGGCCGGGCCGGTGCCAACGCGGGCGTCCTGGAGGACTACGCGGACACCGCCGAGGGCTTCCTCGCGCTGTACGCGGTGACCGGCGCGGCGGAGTGGCTGCAACTGGCCGGCGGGCTGCTGGACACCGTGCTGAAGCACTTCGCCGACGAGGCGTCCGGCGCGCTCTACGACACCGCCGACGACGCCGAGGAACTGATCCGGCGCCCGCAGGACCCGACCGACAACGCGACCCCGTCCGGCTGGACGGCCGCCGCGGGTGCGCTGCTCACCTACGCCGCGTACACCGGGTCGGCGCGCCACCGCACGGCCGCCGAGCGGGCGCTCGGCATCGTCGGGGCGCTGGCCACCCGGGCGCCGCGGTTCATCGGCTGGGGACTGGCCGTGGCCGAGGCGCTGGTGGACGGCCCGCGCGAGGTCGCCGTGGTCGGCCCGGCGGGGGATCCGGCGACGGCCGCGCTGCACCGGGCGGCCCTGCTGGGCACCGCGCCCGGAGCGGTGGTCGCGATCGGCGAGCCTTCGGTGGCCGGGTCGGCGGACGGCGGGTCGGACGGCGCCGAGGTGCCGCTGCTGGCGGACCGGCCGCTGGTGGGCGGCGCGCCCGCCGCGTACGTCTGCCGGCACTTCGCCTGCGACGCGCCGACCACCGATCCGGCGGAGCTGGCCGAACGGCTGGGCGCTGCGGAGCGGTAGCGGTGGCGCCCGCTGGGTGGCAGTGGTGACGGCGGCGGAAAAGAGTTTGTACGCGGCGTGGTGAGCCGGTGAGAATCCGTCATGGCCTGGACTCTGAGTACCTCGCTCGACGATTTCCGCGTGCAGGCGGGCGATTTCCTCGACGCCAGCCCGGCCGAGAACACGGTGCTGCTCACCGTCGCCCACCGGCTGGCCGCGCGCGGACCGAACGTCTTCGGGGAGCATGCGCCGGTCTTCGGATGGTGGCGCCGCGAGCCGGGCGGTCCGGTCGAGGGGGCCTACCTCCAGACGCCGCCGTTCAGTCCGCGCCTCGCGGTGATGCCCCAGGCTGCCGCGGCCGAGCTGGCCGGCGCGCTGGCCTCGGCCGGTGCCGGGTTCGCCATGGTCACCGGGGTGTCCGGCGGCGAGGCGGCGGTGCGGGCGTTCGCCGCCGGGTGGCAGGCGGCCACCGGTGCCGAGGCTTCCGTCCAGGGCAGTGAGCGGCTCTACCGGCTGGGCGCGCTGACAGCGCCGCCGCGCCCGCCGGCCGGCCGTCACCGGCTCGCCGGGCCGGCCGACCGCGGGTTGCTGATCGACTGGTACGAGGAGTTCCTGGTCGAGGCCGGGGTCGGGCTGCCGGACGTCCCAGGCGCCGTGGACGAGCGGACGGCCGGTGGGCTGCTCCATGTCTGGGAGGACGGTGGAAGTCCGGTCGCGATGGCCGGGAACAGCCCGGTGATCGCCGGCATGTCGCGGATCGGCCCGGTCTACACCCCGCCTGAGCAGCGCGGCCGCGGCTACGCCAGTGGCGTCACCGCGGCCGCCTCGGCGTACGCGCTCGCGCAGGGCGCCACCGAGGTGCTGCTCTACACGGATCTGGCCAACCCGACCAGCAACTCGATCTACCAGCAGCTCGGTTACCGGCCGGTGGAGGACTGCCTGACGGTGGGCTTCGGGAGCTGACGGCCGGCCACCCGTCGCCCGCCCGCTGCGGGGCCGTCACTCCCAGTCCCACCGGACGCCGAGCAGGCAGGGCTGCAGGGCCGTCGCCACCAGGTGCACGCAGTGGTGGCCGTCGAGGGTCAGCTCCTCGGTCTCGTAGGGACTTTCGCCGGGGGAGCGGAGGGCGAAGCGGTGGCAGCGGACGGGCAGGGCGTCGGGGTGGAAGGTGACCTGGAGGACGTACTGGCCGGCTCCGGAGTTGAAGCCGCGGACGTACTCGCAGCCGGGCGTGGGTGACGGGCTGTCGTCGAAGCCGTAGCCGAGCAGGTGGGTGTCGCCGGCCCGCAGTCGGCGGTCGAGGAGGAGCTCGGCGACCAGCAGGTCGTGGGCCTGGTCGCGGCGGATCCGGCCGGGGCGGCAGTTCTCCTCGGCGCGCACGCCGACCCGGGAGATGTCGCAGCCGGGATCCCCCTGGTAGAGGGCCAGGTAGCGGTCGATGCCGTCGCGGTGGGCGCGCAGCGCGTGCTGGGAGTCGCGACGCAGCAGTTGGCGGTCGGCGCCGATCCGGATCCGCTCGATGTGGGTGATGGTGTGCAGCCCGGTGTCGCGCGGGCTCGCGAGGGCGGCGAGCAGGTCGTCGACGGCGGCGGCCGGGGAGATGAGGTCCCGGTAGGGGCGCACGGGTGGGCCGGTCGGGTCGGCGGGGGTGGCCCGGCGGGGGCCGAGCAGCCGGGTGAGGGAGTGCTCGGGGAGTTCCAGGACCTCCTCCAGGGCCTGGACCGCGCGCAGCGACTCGGGGCGGTCGGGTCGGCGGCGGCCCTGTTGCCAGTAGCTGAGGCTGGTGACGCCGACCTGGATGCCGCGCAGGGCGAGGTGTCGGCGGATGCGGTGCAGGGCGAGGCCGCGGGCGGCGATGGCGGTGCGCAGGGCCACGTGGAACGGGCCGGTGCGCAGGGCGGTGGCGAGGTCGGCCTGGTCGCTCCGCTGCATGGCGGCCTCCTCGGTGGGCGGGCAGTGCGGACACCGGTTGGTCGTGAATATTCACATGTGGAAGGCGGTTTGTCACCGGTCGGGGCGTGCCGCGCGGGCGTTTCCGGGGTGGCGTTCACACCTGGGAGGGGTCGTTCACATCGCGGTTCGCGGGGCGTGAAGGCCGTTGACCAGCCTCTGTCAACGGCGCGATGCTCGGTGACGCGATCCGGACCGCACCCAGCAGGAACCCCCACTCCTCTGCCGTGCAAGGAGAAACTCCCCCATGCCAGTTCCACGGATACGTCTGCGCCGCGCCGTCGCGGTGCTCGCCCTGGGCGTCCTCGGCCCGGCGATCAGCGTCGCGGCCACCACTCCGGCCTCGGCCGCGCCGGCCCCCACCGGTGCGTCCGCCCAGGTCCGTCCGGCCGCGGCGCCGGGCAGCACGGCCGATCTGGCCGGCACGTTCAGGAAGCTCAACATCACCATGCAGCAGCAACAGCAGTCGAACTGGTGCTGGGCGGCGAGCGGCAACACCATCGCCACCTGGTTCGGCTACGGCTACAGCCAGAACCAGTTCTGCAACGCCGCGTTCGGCCGCTCGACCAGCTCCAGCTGCCCCAACAGCCAGGCCACGTTGGGCGATGTGCAGAACGGCCTGAGCTGGGTCGGCATCAACCCCGGCTCGTACGTCACCGGGTACCTGCGCTACAGCACGGTGCAGACCGAGGTGAACGCCGACCGGCCGATCGAGACCCGGATCCAGTGGAGCTCCGGCGGCGGCCACATGCACGTGGTCTACGGCTACGACACCGGTAGCAATTGGGTGTACTGGGGCGACCCGTGGCCCTCCAACACCCGCTACAACTGGGCGGACTACAACTACTACGTGTCCAACGGCACGTTCTCCTGGACCCACTCCCTGTACCGGATCGGCGCGTGAGGGCGACCATGACCAGCATCCGTAACGCGGCCGTCGCCGTCCTGCTCGCCGCCGGCCTCGGCCTGGCCGTCACCCCGGCCGCCCAGGCGGACACCCCGGCCGGCACCCTCGCCGGTACCCCCGCGCCGGTCGCCGCGGCCGACCTCGCACAGGCCCGCGGCGCCGTCCAGGACCCGGCCGTCCTGGAGCGGTTGGGCCACTTCTTCGCCCGCCAGGGCGTTCCGCCGACCCAACAGCTCACCATCGGCGCGGCCGAGGAGGCGCGGGCGGCGAGCGCGGCCGCGCCGAGGCTGGCGGGCGACACCGTGCCCGTCTACACCCTGGACGCGGACTTCGTGGCCGGTTCCCCGGGAGCACCGGTGGCGAAGGCCGAGTACACCGCCAGCAAGGCCGTCTCGGCGGACGGCCAAGTGGCCTCGGTCTGGACGGTGAACCAGGGCGGGAGCTGGCGGGTGGTCAACATCGCCTCCGGCGGTGACGAGAGCGACTACGCGGCCCGGGCGGCGGGCGGTGGCGGCGGGACGGCCTTCCGCGAGCCGCAGCTCAACGCCTGGTACGTGCTGCGGGACGGCCGGGTACTGCCGCTGGACGACGAGGCGCGGCGCTCGGTGGGCGAGGCCGGGGTGAGCCTGGCCGCCTACCAGCGGCTGGTCCACCAGCGGTACGGGGACAAGCTGCCCGGCTCGGCGTACGACCGGGCCGGCAAGGGCGGCGGCTACCAGCCGGACGCCACCGGGCAGCAGACGGCCGCGGCGGGTGGCGGCAGCGCGCTGCCCGCGGTCACGGCGGCCGCGGCCCTGGGCGCCACCGCGCTGGTGGGCGCGGGCGTCGCCCTGCGGCGGCGGGCGGGTGCCCGGCGCGGGTAGCGCGCCCACCGGCTGGGCGGCGGCGGGGTCCGGCACGGCGGTCGGGCTCCGCCGCCGCGGTCGGGCGTCGCGGTCCGCCGCCGCGGTCGGGCGCTGCCGTCGGGCGCTGTCGCCGGGCCCGGGCGCCGTCCGGCCGAAGGCCCGGGGAGCCGTGCGTCGATCCGCCGGGATCGACCGGACGAGGACTAGAGGCCGGTGAAGCCGCGCTCCAGCACGGCGAAGGTGTGGTCGACCAGGTCCGCGAGGTCCTCCCGGCCGTCGCTCTCGGCCCACCGCAGGGCGGTCTCGGTGGTCGCCGCCCCGATGGCGGCCGCGGCGATCCGCATCTCGAAGGTCGGCTCCTCGACGCCGTGGCGCCGGGTCAGGACGTCGAGGTAGAGCCGCTGCGGGTCGTTGGCGGTCTCGTGCATCCTGGCGCGCAGCGCGGGGACCTCGTGGACCAGGCGCATCCGGGTGAGCAGTTCGTCCCGTTGGTCCTGGAGCAGTTCGCGGACCAGGCCGACGAGGGCCTCCCGGCAGGACCGCAGAAACGGTTCGTCAGAGGGTCGGGCCAACAGCGCGGTGACCATCGCCGGGTCGTACTCGTCGCTGAGGACGAGGTCCTCCTTGGTGGCGAAGTACCGGAAGAAGGTGGACTGCGAGACCTCGGCCGCCGCCGCGATCTGCTCCACGGTGGTGCTCTCGTAACCCTGGGCGGCGATCAGCCGGTAGGCCTCGCGGCGGATCGCCTGGCGGGTCTTCAGCTTCTTCCGCTCGCGCAGCGACAGCGGCGCCTCCAGCATCGCCTGGACCGTGTGGGCCGGGTCCGCCGGGGGCGCCGTGGTCGGCTGCGTTGCGCTCATACCTTCGATTATCCGTGATCGGCGGCGGGGACGGCGGCGGTCTCCGCCGCCGGGTCGGCACCGGTGGCGACGCGCGCCTCGGCGGCCGGCATCCGCAGCGCGACCAGCACCGCCGACAGCAGGGCGATCACCCCGGAGACCAGGAGGACCACCGTCATGCCGTGGACGTAGGCGGCGTGGGCGGAGGCGGTCAGCGCCTGGTCCCCCGAGGCGGCGGCCACCGTGTCGGCGGCGACCACCGACTGCTCGGCCCGGTGCGCGGCGTCGGCGGGCAGCGCGGCGGTGTCCAGCGCGCCGCGGTACGAACCGGCCAGCAGGCTGCCGAAGACGGCGACCCCGATCGCGCCGCCGACCTGGCGCAGTGTCTGCATCAGCCCGGAGCCGACCCCGGCCCGGGCCGGTGGCAGGGTGAGCAGGGCGGAGGCCTGGGCGGTGATGAGCGACAGACCCATGCCCAGGCCGAGCAGGGTGAGCCAGACGGCCGCCAGGCCGTAGCCGTCGGAGACGGCGGTGCGGCTGCCGAGCAGCAGGGCGGCGGCCAGCGAGGTCAGCCCGAGGGCGATCACCGCCCGGGGACCGATCCGGGCGACCAGCCCCTCGCTGAGCCGGGCGGCCACCATCAGCCCGAGCATCATCGGCATCAGCCGCAGGCCGGTGCCGAAGGCGTCCTCGCCCAGCACGCTCTGGAAGTACAGCGGCAGCACGAAGAACGCGCCGAAGAGCACCAGCGAGACCAGCGTCGCGGCCACCGCGGCCCAGCGGAACGTCGGGTCCGCGAGCAGGGTGAGGTCGAGCATCGGAGCGCGCTGGTGGCGGCTGCGCAGTACCAGGACGGTGAGGGCGACCACTGAGCCGCCGAGCATGCCCAGTACCAGCGGGTCGGCCCAGCCGCGGTCGGGGCCCTCGATGATGCCGTAGGTCAGCGCGGCCAGACCGCCCGCGCCGAGCACGGTGGCGAGCACGTCGATCCGGGGCGCGGTGGGATTGCGGGTCTCCGGGAGCAGCAGGACGCAGGCGACGATGCCGATCACCGTCAGCGGGACGTTGATCACGAAGATCGAGCCCCACCAGAAGTGCTGCAGCAGGAAGCCGCCGATCAGCGGGCCGAGCGGAGTGCCGGCGGCGAGCGCGGCGGAGAGGATCGCGGTGGCGCGGCGCTGTTCCCCGGCCGGGAACAGACCGGGGATCACCGCCATGGACATCGGCATCACCAGGGCGCCGGCCAGGCCCATCGCGGCGCGGGCGGCGACCAGGGTGCCGGGGCTGTCGGCCAGCATGCCGACGGCGGAGGCGAGGCCGAAGAGGGCGAGGCCGACGGTGAGGGTGCGGCGGCGGCCGAAGCGGTCCCCGAGCAGGCCGGCCGGGAGCATCGCGGCGGCGAAGACCACGGTGTAGGAGTCGACGATCCACTGCTGCTGCCCGGTGGTGGCCTGCAGCTGGGAGGCCAGGGTCGGCAGGGCCACGTTGAGGATCGTCATGTCGAAGCTGATGACCAGGACGCTCAGCGCGACGGCGACCAGCGCCAGCCAGCGGCGTGGATCCGGGGCGGGCGGGGCGGGTGGAGTGGGTGGGGCGGGGACAGCGGGCGTGGGCACGGCGACCTCCGGAGCTTCGGGGGAGTTACTGTCAAATGACAGTAACTCCCAAAAGGTGGTTGCCGTCAACATGTCGGGGGCTCGACAGGGCCACGTCACGCTCCGTGACGTGTCCTGGAAGTGCGCGTTCCGCACAAGGAATTGACGCAACGTTGATCTGGCGTTCGCTGCCTCGGGGCGACTCCGGGTGACTGACGGTAGATACGATGTGGCAATCGGTCAGTGCGTGCCGAAGCGTGCCGAGAGGCGCGCCGAGGCGCGCCGAGAGCGGAGAAGGGGTGGGGCGGCAGGAGCCGACCACGAACCCGGCGCGGGAAGGGGAGTCGAATGGCCGGCAGGGAGTCGAGCGCCCAGGTCTGGGGTGCGGCAGTGGTGGTGGCGTCCGCGCTGGCCGTGGTCGCGGCCTATCTGATCAACGGTGCCGCGCTGGTGCTGGGGGTCGCCGGGGTCGAGGTGCTGCTGCTGATGGTGTACGTCGGCCGGCGCTGGCAGCTGCTGCACCAGCAGGCCGGGCCGCGCGACCGGCGGCCGGGGCGCCGGCACCGTGCGGGGCGCGGCATCCCGGACGCCGCGCACTGCGAGCGCTGCCGCCGGGCCCGTGAGGCGCTGGACGCGCGGCAGGACGGTTCCCGCCCGTACGGGGCGCGCGAGCAGCTGATCCGCGAGTATCCGGGGCGGGGCGCGGGTCACGACCGTACGGCCCGCGAGCGCGTCGCGCGGGAGCGGCCGGGATACGACCGGCCGGGGCACGAGCGGCCGGGGCACGAGCGTCCGGCGTACGAGCGTCCGGGGCACGACGGCCCGGCGCCCGAGCGGCCGGACCGTGGCCGGCCGGGCAGGCCCGGCCCGGAGTGGACGGCGGAACGGGCGGCCGCCCGGTCGCTGGACCGGCCGACCGCCCGTCGTGGGGCGCCGGGTTCAGCCGGCCGCGCTGTACGCCACCAGTGAGACCCCGACGTACTGCACGATGAAGGCTCCGAGGGTGAAGGCGTGGAACACCTCGTGGAAGCCGAACCAGCGCGGTGAGGGGTTGGGTCGCTTGAGTCCGTACACCACGCCGCCGACGCTGTAGAGCACCCCGCCGACGATCATCAGCACCAGCACCGCGACCCCGCCGGTGCGCAGGAAGTCCGGCAGGAAGAAGGCTGCGGCCCAGCCCAGCGCTATGTACACCGGCGTGTACAGCCAGCGCGGCGCGCCGACCCAGAACACCCGGAACGCTATCCCCGCCAGCGCACCTCCCCAGACCGCCCAGAGCAGCACCTGCTGCGCGGCGCCGTCCAGCAGCAGGATGGTGAACGGGGTGTAGGTGCCCGCGATGATCAGGAAGATGTTCGCGTGGTCGAGGCGGCGCAGTACGGCGTCGCCACGCGGTCCCCAGGTGAAGCGGTGGTAGACCGCGCTGACCCCGAACAGCAGCCAGGCGCTGACCGAGTAGATCGCGCAGGCGATCTTGGCGGGTGTGGAGTCGGCCAGGCAGATCAGCACGATCCCGGCGGCCACCGTGGCGGGGAACATCCCGGCGTGCAGCCAGCCTCGCCAGGTCGGCTTGCTCTCCGCACGCTCCGCGCTCTCCAGGAGCTCAGCAGTCATGGGCTGCATGCTACCCGCTACCTACGCATCCGTAGGTTACTGACGCGTAGGAAGTGGTGATCATCACTACTTGGACGTTTTGGAGTATTAGGAGGTCTGGAGTGAGGGGTCGGGCTGGGCCGAAGGCGACCCATTACCAGCAAGTAACTAGACTGAATGTAGTAAAAGATGAGTCAATTTCACCGTCGCGCCGTATTCGGGGCTTGAGGCCGGAGCTACGCTGCAAGCACCCTCAAACCCCCGCTACGCCGTCTCCGTGCCGAGATGGCGTGAAACGGAGCGATCGTGTCGTACGAGAACCTCGCTCTCAGCGCATCCGCGCCCACCCGCCACAAGCGCCTGCTGGCCTGGGTGAGCGAGATCGCGGAGCTCACCCAGCCGGCTCGCATCGAGTGGTGCGACGGGTCCGAGGAGGAGTACCAGCGCCTCGCGGACCTGCTGGTGGCTCAGGGCACCTTCAGGAAGCTCGACGAGAAGAAGCGCCCCAACTCCTACTACGCCGCCTCGGACCCCACGGACGTGGCGCGCGTCGAGGACCGCACCTACATCTGCTCCGAGCAGGAGAAGGACGCCGGTCCGACCAACAACTGGAAGGCCCCCGCCGAGATGCGGGAGGTCTTCCAGGGCGAGAGCGGTCTCTTCCGCGGCGCGATGAAGGGCCGCACGATGTACGTCGTGCCCTTCTCGATGGGCCCGGTCGGCTCTCCGCTGGCCGCCTACGGCGTCGAGATCACCGACTCCGCCTACGTGGCCGTGTCGATGCGTGTGATGACCCGCATGGGCCGGGCCGTGCTGGACCAGCTCGGCGAGGACGGCGACTTCGTCAAGGCCGTGCACACCGTCGGTGCCCCGCTCGCCGAGGGCGAGGCGGACGTGGCCTGGCCGTGCAACAGCACCAAGTACATCTCGCACTTCCCGGAGACCCGGGAGATCTGGTCCTTCGGCTCCGGCTACGGCGGCAACGCCCTGCTCGGCAAGAAGTGCTACGCCCTGCGCATCGCCTCCACCATGGCCCGCGACGAGGGCTGGCTGGCCGAGCACATGCTCATCCTCAAGCTCACCCCGCCGAACGGCGAGGCCCGGTACGTCGCGGCGGCCTTCCCGTCCGCGTGCGGCAAGACCAACCTCGCCATGCTCCAGCCGACCATCCCGGGCTGGAAGGTCGAGACGATCGGCGACGACATCGCCTGGATGCGCTTCGGCGCCGACGGGCGGCTCTACGCGATCAACCCCGAGGCCGGCTTCTTCGGCGTGGCCCCCGGCACCGGCATGGACACCAACGCCAACGCCATCGAGACCCTCTGGGGCAACACCGTCTTCACCAACGTCGCGCTGACCGACGACGGCGACGTCTGGTGGGAGGGCCTGACCGACGAGCCGCCGGCCCACCTGACCGACTGGCGCGGCAACGACTGGACGCCGGAGTCCGGCACCCCGGCCGCCCACCCGAACGCCCGGTTCGCCGTTCCGGCCGCGCAGTGCCCGACCATCGCCCCCGAGTGGGAGGACCCGGCGGGTGTGCCGATCTCGGCCATCCTGTTCGGCGGCCGCCGCGCCACCGCCGTCCCGCTGGTGACGGAGTCCTTCGACTGGCAGCACGGTGTCTTCCTGGGCGCGAACATCGCCTCCGAGAAGACCGCCGCCGCCGAGGGCACCGTCGGCGAGCTGCGCCGCGACCCGTTCGCGATGCTGCCCTTCTGCGGCTACAACATGGGTGACTACTTCGCCCACTGGCTGAAGGTCGGCGCCCAGGCGGACGCCGCCAAGCTGCCGAAGATCTACTACGTGAACTGGTTCCGCAAGAACGGCGAGGGCGACTTCGTCTGGCCCGGCTACGGCGAGAACAGCCGCGTGCTGAAGTGGATCGTCGAGCGCCTGCAGGGCACCGGCGAGGGCGTCGAGACCCCGATCGGCGTGCTGCCGACCGTCGAGGGCTTCGACCTGGACGGCCTGGACCTCTCCGACGCGGACCGGGACCTGCTGTTCACCGTGGACGCCGACATCTGGCGTCAGGAGGCCGCGCTCGTCCCGGCCCACCTGGAGCTCTTCGGCTCCCACACGCCCACCGAGCTGTGGGACGAGTACCGAGACCTGGTCGCCCGCCTCGGCTGAGCCTGAGCCTCAGCCGGCGAGTAGTGGTGGGTGCGTGGCACGAATCGCGCACCGACCGAGCGACAGGACGGCCGGAGCCCCGCGGACGATCTTTCCCCGACCAAGGAGATCGTCCTGACCGGGACTCCGGCCGTAGCTTTTCCCGACCCGCGGCGACCCGCGGCGACCCGCGGTGACCGGCAACGGCCCGCGGCGGCCCGCAGCGACCGGCCCCGGCGGGCGGGAGCTATCCACCTCCCTGCGACCGTTGATCGCCACGCTGCTTCACCACCCGGTGACCACCCTGGGCCACCTCGCCGCCGAGTGCGAGATCCC